>NZ_JBHTJZ010000071.1:0-92661 GCF_042675905.1 Paenibacillus chungangensis
CTCGACTTGCATGTATTAGGCACGCCGCCAGCGTTCGTCCTGAGCCAGGATCAAACTCTCCATAAAAGAAGTTCGTTTGACTTGCTCATTACTTATATTGCTTTTCCATTAATCCATTAGAATTAACAGGGCAGTTTCGCTCGTTGTTCAGTTTTCAAGGAACAATCTCTTTCCTCTTGCGTATCGCCAATGTCTCAGCGGCGACTTTAATAATATATCACAGACAACTATACCAATGCAAGTCTTTTTTTGAATTTGTTTTTAAGAGTGATTAGTAGACCTTTTGAGCACTATATTTGCTGCTGTCTTTCACCATCTCAGCATTCTTTGCGCCGGCATCGATAGTCGTGTCGATTACGACCCACTCGCCGTTCAAGAACACTTCATTCCAAGCATGATATGTCTTAATGTCATCCGCTTCGCCCATGACCAGCTTGGTTGGAACATCCAGACTCCGCATCATAGCACCGAATAAAGCTGCATAACCGTAACATATATCTTTCTTCTCGCTCAAGGTTTGATCGATATCCGGCAAGTAATCGGTAGTCACCGTTTTAGCCAGCTTCTCATCATATTTAATAGTAGTGATAATAAATTGATAGATCGCCTTAACCTTTTCCGCATCCGTTTCCAGCCCTTTGGTCAGCACAGCCGCTTTCTTAATGGCCTCGTCCGTGCTTGTCCACTTCACATTTTGCACCGAGTTCAAGTAAAGCTTGTTGGCGTCCTTCAGCGCCAGCTGAACATATTCGCTCTTTAAGACCTTATAAGACTTCTCGGACAGATGCTCCAGCACCAGCACTCTATACTTGCCATTGCCCATCTGGAGAGGAAACGATTCCTCGTCGTCCCCGCTATGCAATTGGTATGTATAGCGCTGTTCGCCTTTCATAATCATAACTTTAGTTTTCACATTCGGCTTTACTGCATACTTGACCGTCACAACACCTTTATCGAGCTCGCTTGTATCCAGCCACTTCCCGTTGTTCCCGTCCGCAGCTGTCGCCATTCCAGTAGGAAGAACGAGCATAGCCACGCAAATCATGATCAATAAGTGCTTGCGCATAACAAATAAACTCCTTTCGGTAGCCAGGCTGCCATCCGTTGGAAGGCCCTTTAGCTTTGCGTCCCTACCTTTCGATAGGTTTGCCATTGTCGTATGAGTTTGTTCTCTCGTTCACCCAGCGTGTATATTTCGACAGGGTTGTATGTTTATACTACCATATTATTCAAATCTCGCAATCCATTAATTCAAAAAAACCTCCACATCCGCTTAAATCAGCGAACATGAAGGTTCAGATCTAGCGTATCCTATGCATCCCTCATATGAGGGAACAGCAGCACATCTCGGATGGATGGTGCGTTAGTCAGCAGCATCACGAGACGGTCTATGCCGATTCCTAACCCGCCTGTCGGAGGCATGCCGTGCTCCAGCGCGCGTATGAAGTCATCGTCCATATCATGCGCCTCGTCATTGCCTTGCTCCTTCTCCTCCAGCTGAGCTTCGAAGCGTTCGCGCTGATCGATCGGATCATTAAGCTCCGTGAACGCGTTAGCGTGCTCTCTCGCTACAATGAACAGCTCGAAGCGGTCTGTAAAGCGTGGATCCTCCTCGCTCTTCTTGGCCAGCGGGGAGATCGCCACAGGATGGCCGGTCACGAATGTCGGCTGAATCAGCGTATGCTCGCAGAACTTCTCGAAGAATGCATTCACGATATGACCGAAAGTCATATGCGGCTCCACCGGAACCTTGTGCTCCTTCGCCAATGCATGCGCTTCTTCATCGCTCATTGCTACACTAAAGTCTACACCGGTCGTTTCTTTCACCAGCTCTACCATACTCACCCGACGCCATTGCGGTGTAAGATCCACGTCATGATCACCATATTTAATCTTCATGGTACCAAGCACATCTTGCGCGATATGAGCGATCATACTCTCTGTAAGAGCCATAATATCTTTATAATCCGCGTATGCGGCATACAATTCGATCATAGTGAACTCAGGATTGTGGCGCGTTGAGATGCCTTCGTTGCGATAGACACGTCCGATCTCGTACACCTTCTCCAGTCCGCCAACGATTAGACGCTTCAGATGGAGCTCGATCGCTATTCGCATATACAGCTCCATATCCAGCGCATTGTGATGAGTGACGAATGGACGTGCAGCCGCTCCGCCGGCAATGGTATGGAGAGTCGGCGTCTCGACCTCCAGATAGCCTAATGAGTCCAGATAGCGGCGCATCGATTGAATAATGCGGGAACGCGTAATGAATGTCTGCTGGACGTCGGGATTAACGATCAGATCGACATAGCGCTGACGATAACGCAACTCCACATCTTTCAAGCCGTGATGCTTGTCCGGCAAGGGCAGAAGTGACTTGGTCAGCACTTCGATACATTCCGCTTTCACTGACACTTCGCCGGTGTTCGTTTTGAATACGACTCCTTCAACGCCGATAATATCGCCGATATCAAGCAGACTGAACGCGGCGAATTGCTTCTCTTCCACCGAATCCTTGCGCACATAGATTTGAATTCTTCCGCTCAAATCCTGGATATGGGCGAAGACGGCTTTTCCCATTCCGCGCTTCTGCATAATACGACCGGCAATGCTCACTTTAACGGCGCGTTCTTCAAGCTCCGGCTTACTTACCTCTTCATATTCTTCCAGGATGGCTTGCGCATGATGCGTGCGCTCGTACTTGCTGCCGAACGGATCGATGCCAAGCCCCCGCAACTCGTCCAATTTGTCTCTACGAATCTGCAGGAGTTCACTCAACTCCTGACCGTTGTCATTATGCTCATGTTCCAAATGAATTCATCTCCTCTAAATCTGGCGGTGAACGTTCAAAAAGCTTCCGGCACGGAAGCTTTCCAAACGATGACTGGCGCACCTTATTTTTTAATATCGATTATTTTATATTGTATAACGCCCGCAGGCACATTCACTTCGACAACCTCGCCTTTTTGCTTGCCCAAGATCGCCTTGCCGACAGGACTTTCATTTGAGATCTTGTTCTGAAGCGGATCGGATTCCGCAGTGCCTACAATCGCGTATTCCATCGTGTCGCCTAATTCCATGTCTTCCACTGTGACGATAGAGCCGATGCTGACCGTATCCACATCAATCTCATCGTTGTTAATGATTCGGGCATTTCGGAGCATCTTCTCCAAAGTAATAATTCGCCCTTCGATGAAAGCTTGCTCGTTTTTGGCATCCTCATATTCCGAGTTCTCGCTAATGTCCCCGTAGCCGATCGCGATTTTGATCCGTTCCGCCACTTCACGACGCTTAACAGACTTCAGGTTCTCCAGTTCATCTTCAAGCTTCTTCAGACCGTCTTGAGTCAGAATGATTTCCTTATCGCTCATCTTCCCGATTCTCCTGTCATGTGACTAATTTTCATACGTTGTATGAATTCACTTTACCTAAATATATTACGCATGATTTCCAACATACCTATGTCTGCGCAAGTTAAGTTGTTCATGGGGATTGATATTGCACGATTATATTGCAAAATCACCCCGAATGTCAATCAAAGCCAACCTGTATTTTGAAACCGTTTCCGCATGGTTACATTGCCGCAGCATGACAAGGAAAAGGCGGAGCGTCGCTTCCTGTTGCTAAGAATGCTATACTTCCTTTCCCTCCATGCAATTGGCTAGTGTGCGGCTATATTCGATGTGCCCGCCATCTGTAGTCTGCCATTCGACACGGCGAATTCCCCATCCCCATCACAGTCCAAGGAATCAATATAATCCTTCAGAATCTCCACCAATCGATCCCGGCTCGTCTCTTCCATAATGATATCCTTCACGCGGGCAGCGCCTGGTAGGCCCTTTAGATACCAAGCTAGATGCTTCCTCATCTCGCGGACAGCCACCGATTCATTGCGCAATGCAACAAGGCGGTCCAGATGCAAAATAGCTACATCCATCTTCTCACGCGGAGTGGGATCGCCTAGCAGCGCACCCGTCGTCAAATATTGAATCGTGCGGTACAACATCCAAGGATTGCCCAGAGCGCCTCTTCCAATCATGACGCCATCACAGCCCGTATGTTCCAGCAGTCTGCGCGCATCCTCAGGAGAGAAGACGTCGCCATTTCCGATAACCGGAATGGAGACAGCATCCTTCACGTCTCTGATAATATCCCAGTTGGCCTTACCCGTATACAGCTGTTCCCGCGTTCTGCCGTGGACGCTGACGGCTTTGCCGCCTGCCCTCTCCACAGCTTGCGCGTTCTCCACAGCGTAGATATGCTCGTCGTCCCAGCCGATACGCATTTTGACCGTAACAGGCTTATCGACAGCAGCCACGACGGCAGACACCATCTCATATATCTTGTTTGAATCAAGAAGCCAGCGAGCGCCTGCATCGCATTTGGTCACCTTGGGCACCGGACAACCCATATTAATATCGATGATGTCCGCATTCGTCCCTTTATCAACGACCTTGGCCGCTTCGACCAACGACTCCCTGTCCCCTCCGAATATTTGGAGGCTAAGCGGTTTCTCCCGCTCATCGACATAGAGCATCTCCATCGTGCGTTTGTTGCCATGCAGGATCGCCTTGTCGCTCACCATCTCGGCGCAGACCAGACCAGTTCCGAATTCCTTGGCAATTAAGCGAAAAGCGGGATTGCACACGCCGGCCATCGGCGCAAGTACCACTTTATTCTTCATCTCGATGTGTCCGATTTTCAGCATGTCGCTCCTTACTCCTCCTTAACTGACATTAATTCTTCATAGCTGATTCCCAGCGTCTGGGCGATATGTTGAAGCAACCTGGGATCGTTCTTCCGCGTTCCGCGCTCCAATGAACCCAGCACCGCTACCGATACGCCGAGTTCCTTGGACAACTCCAGCTGCGTGTATCCCTTCAGCTTTCGAAAGGCTCTGACTCGTTGAGCCAATTGATTGTTTTCCATAGGGTGATGCCTTCCTTTCCTGCCTGTGTCGCCGCAACAGACGATGTCGCAACTTGCTCATGCAGCGGATGCGCAACATTGAGCACATCATACAGCGGAACAAGTACGAATGACCGTTCCATCATGCGAGGATGCGGCAGCGTCAGCTCCTCTTGATCCATTCTGACATTATCGTATAGTAGCAGATCAAGGTCAATGGTTCTCGGCCCCCAGCGCTCATGGCGAATTCTTCCCAGCTCCTGCTCGATCCGGAGTCCGGTTCGCAGTAATGATAAGGGAGTCAGACCAGTAGCAACGGCAACGACCATATTAAGGAATGGCGGTTGCTCCGTATACCCGACGGGATCGGTCTCGTACATGCCGGATACACGATTGACAGTGATACCGGGCTGGGCATGCAGCCGCTGAATCGCCTTCATGAGCAGCGATTCGCGATCTCCCATATTGGAACCGAGAGCGATGTATGCCTCGGACATATTGCGTAAGCTCTCTTGTCCAGCCGTCGTACCTATGCTGGAGCCCGGCTCCTTCATATTATGCTCGTACGATATTGCCATGCTCGTCCCGCTTTCTTCGCAGCTGTACCGATACGCCGTCAAAGTGTATATCGAATGGCGGGTGCGGTTTCGTTACACCTACCATCACTTCATTTACCATAGTATAAGCTTCAAGCACCTCTGATGCAATGTTCCCTGCCAAAGTCTCAATCAATTGAACAGGAGGCCCTTCCACCATTTTTTTGACTACACTATGAAGCTCGGCATAATTCACGGTATACTGCAAATCGTCAGTCACTGCCGCCTGCTCCAAGTCCAGGTAAAGCTCCAAATCGACGGAATATTGCTGTCCCAGCTTGTTCTCCTCGGGATACACGCCATGATAGCCGTAGAACCGCATCCCCTTCACCTTCATTTTATCCATCTTTGCTACATTCTCCTTTATCGGTATTGAATGGCGTCTACCATACGAACGGTACGCTTGATGGCCGCGACGTCGTGTACACGGACAATCTGACAGCCATGCATAATTCCCACCGCCACAGTCGCGGCTGTCCCTTCGACGACTTCCTGCGGAGAGGCATTCAGCGTTCGCTGAATGAACTTCTTGCGTGATGTGCCCAGTAGCAACGGATAGCCCATGTCTGCTATATCCGACAAGCGACCCATAAGCTCCAGATTTTCTTCATAACTTTTGGCGAATCCGATGCCGGGATCAAGCCATATCCACTCGTCCTTGACACCTGCGGCTCTAGCCAGGCCTATGCTGCTTCGCAGGTCGGAGATGACATCGTGCACGAGATTCTCATATTGATGAGAATGCCTGTTATGGCTGATGACAACGGGGCAGCCGTATTCCGCAGCTACGGAAGCCATGTGGGGATCGCCTTTCAACCCCCATATATCATTAATAATGTGAGCTCCGGCCTCCAACGCAGCCTTAGCCGTCTCCGCCTTGTATGTATCGATGGACAACGGCACATGCGGCAGCTCTCGTCTGATTGCGGCAATAACCGGAATGACTCGGCGCTCTTCCTCCATTTGATCAATCTGTTCCGCTCCCGGCCGAGTCGACTCGCCACCGATGTCCAGTATATCCGCGCCCTGCTCCACCATCGCTACCGCATGGGCCACTGCAGCATCCGTTCCCAGATATCGCCCGCCGTCGGAGAAGGAATCCGGAGTGGCATTCAAGATACCCATAACAAGCGTTCTCCGTCCCAGCTGCATCGTGACTCCGTCGCCGAATTCATATCGCCTTTTCCTATATCTTGTACGATCATCTAACATCTCATAACGCTCCCTTTCCTTGACATGACCTTGCCGCAGTGCCCAGACTAGCCGTTATGGCATCAAGCTTCCCCTCCCACCCCTACTATGTACAGCTTATGTCATTCCGATAAGCGGCGAGCATCCGTCTGGTCACAGCTCCCGCTATGCCGCCGCTCACAGCAATATACTCTCCGTCCGTAGCAATAAGGGTCGTTACAGGCACAATCTCCTGTATGGAATTGGTCATCCATATTTCCTCCGCCCCCCGAAGCTGCTCCCAGGTGTAGAAGCCTTCTTGCACTTGCAGCCCCTCCAGCTCCGCCAATTCTATCACTCGCTTCCGGGTAACTCCTGGAAGAATGCCGGTAGCTATATCCGGTGTATACACGATGCCAGCGCGGTAGAAGAACAGATTGCTCACGATGCCTTCTGCCAGCCAGCCATCGCGGCTCAGCATTAGCCCCTCCGTTCCTGGAGCGATGTCATCGCCGTACGACAACAATTCTCTGCGGGCCAGAATGTTATTCATGTAATGAAGCGACTTGAAGCGGACGTTGCCTTCCGGCGTATTTCTCCTCGTATTCAACAGCCGCAGCGGCTTGCCGCGAAGCACCGCTTCCTCTGCGATTGCGGGCAGAGGCTTCACAAGCAGCAACACAGTAGGCTCGGTATAATCAGCACTAGGCAAGCCAAGTTCGGCAACCCCGGCACTGACGGTAAGCCGAATATAGCCGTCATTCAGCCCGTTCGCCTGCAGCAGCTGCCGCACCCATCTCTCCACCTCTTCCTCCGACATGAAGAAGGCGATGCCAAGTTCTTTGCAGCCAGCGTTCAGTCTCTTCATATGCGAACCCAACAAATACGGCTGTCCACCGTACGTTCGGAATGTCTCGAACAAGCCCAGTCCGTACAAAAAGCCGTGATCGTATACTGAGATCACAGCTTCGTCCGCTTCAAGCACTGTACCATTCAAGCCTACCTTCAAGCCGCTCATTGGACGACGCCGGTCCGATGATGCAGGAAGTTGCGCAGCATGGTCAAGCCATGCTCTGTAATGATGGATTCCGGATGGAATTGTACGCCTTCAATCGCATAGCGCTTATGGCGCAGTCCCATAATTTCACCTTCGGCCGTCTCCGCACTAATCTCCAGACATTCCGGCAAGGTGTCTCTCCGGACAATAAGTGAATGATAACGCGTTGCAGTGAACGGAGACTCCATCCCTTCGAACACGCCTTTGCCGTCATGATGAATCGGAGAGGTTTTGCCGTGCATCAGCTTGTCCGCCTTCACGACCTCTCCGCCGAACGCTTGCCCGATTGACTGGTGACCGAGACATACGCCGAAGATCGGAATCTCCCCCTTGAACCGCTCAATGAGCGCCAGGCTAATTCCCGCTTCGTTAGGCGTGCAGGGCCCCGGCGAGATTAGGAGATGATCCGGAGCGAGCGCTTCAATACCCGCAAGGTCAATCTCGTCATTCCGCTTCACCACAATCTCTTCACCCAGCTCGCCCAGATACTGTACTAAATTGTACGTAAATGAATCATAATTATCGATCACGAGTATCATTTTTGTTCCATCCCCCTTAATTTCCTCTCTCCGGCGAACCGCTCGCTGTATTGAATCGCCTTCCACAACGCTTTAGCCTTGCTTAGCGATTCCGTATATTCCCGCTCCGGGTCGGAATCGATGACGATGCCAGCGCCGGCCTGAATATGAACAAGCCCGTCCTGGACAGCCATCGTTCTAATAATAATATTAAATTCCATATCGCCATTGTAGTCAATCCAGCCCATCGATCCTGTATAAGGCCCGCGCCTGACCGGCTCAAGTTCCTCAATAATCTCCATTGTGCGGATTTTGGGCGCTCCCGTAATTGTACCGCCTGGGAAGGTCGCGGCAATGACATCGAAGGCATCCCTGCCCTCGGCAATCGTCCCTTCCACCTGTGAGACCAGATGCATCACATGAGAATAGCGCTCAATAACCATTAGCTCCTTCACCTCGACCGATCCGTATGCCGAGATGCGACCCAGATCGTTACGCTCCAAGTCCACAAGCATAATATGCTCCGCCCGTTCCTTCTCATTGCTCCGCAGCTCCTCAATGAACCGTGCTTCCTCTTCTTCCGTACGTCCCCGCCTGCGCGTTCCTGCAATCGGTCTCGCCGCCAGACGGCCATCGGTCAACTTCACCAGAAGTTCAGGTGATGCGGACACCAGTTGAAAGTCAGGACAACGCAAAAAACCCATATATGGAGAAGGATTGAACAGTCTGAGCCATTCGTAAAGCTCTTCCGGGGGTGTAGCTGTTCGGCGGCTCTGCCGCTGCGACAGATTCACCTGAAAGACGTCGCCTTGACCGATATACCGCTGTATAGATCTGACCGCATCCATGAACGCTTCCTTGCCGAACGGAGAACGGATGCCGGGCATGCTCTCAATATCGATATGGAGCGTATCATTCTCCATAAGTGTGCGCCTGTTCCTTCTCATCTCTCTGGCTCTGGCGACTGCGCGTTCCTCCTCGAACCAGGTAAGCCAATAGTCCGACATGCCCTCCGCTCGGGACATCGCCCGCTCATAGACCACCCGAACGGCAGCTTCAGACATGTCCGGACTTACTGGGCTATGAACGGCGCAATATACGATTCCCTTCTCATGATCCACAACCCACAGTTCGTTCATGCGCAAGAACAGATAGTCCGGCAAGTGTGTATCATCTTCGGCAAGCATAGGCAGCCGCTCAATCGTCCGTGCGATATCGTAGCCCCAGAAGCCGACGCAGCCTCCCAGCCAGCGCGGTCCTTCGTGCACTCTCGGGCCTCGGGAAGTGCCCAGCCACTCTCTCACCACTTCCAGAGGCTTTCCCGTCCACTTCCGCTTCTCGCCGCTCTGCTCCTGGAGACCTGCGAATGCGACCGATTCGGCCGCCAGCCCCTTCCCGCTAATGAAGCCATCCGGATGAAGACCCAAATACGTATATCTTCCATTCTTGCCGCTCTCCAGCACGAACGAATACGGAGAAGCATCCTGCCACGCCTCCTCCCAAGAAGCTATAGCGTCTTCACCTCCCAATGGCAACTCCTTCAGCAACGGCAACGTCGTATAGATGCCTTCGGCGTGCCACCGAACCCATTGCTCCCAAGCGGTGACCATCACCTCTAACCCCCGATCATGTTGTTTGTTTCGCTAAGTATACAAAATCGCGGGACAAAAGAAAAGCGCCCTCCACTCCGAGGAATGGAAGGCTCTGCACAACATAGAATCAGTTCTCAAAGTTGAATAAAGGGGTGCTGAGATATCGTTCACCGTTACTTGGCACAATGGCGACGACGCGCTTGCCTTTACCCAGCTCCTTCGCCACCTTCAACGCTGCGTAGATCGCTGCACCGGAAGAGATGCCGCATAGAATGCCCTCTTCCTTCGCCGCACGGCGCGCATATTCGAATGCGTCTTCATTCTCTACCGCAATTACGCCGTCATAGATTTCGCGATTCAGGATATCCGGCACAAAATTTGCACCGATGCCTTGAATTTTATGAGGTCCCGGATTGCCGCCGGACAATAATGGGGATGCAGCCGGTTCGACCGCATACACCTTGACACCTTCGAAGTTCTGCTTCAGCACTTCTCCGGCGCCCGAGATCGTCCCGCCCGTGCCGATGCCTGCAATGAATGCATCCAGCTTGCCGTCCAGCGAGTTAATAGCCTCTACGATTTCCGGGCCTGTCGTCTCGCGATGGATCTTTACATTGGCCTGATTCTTGAACTGTTGAGGCATGAAGTAGGAAGGATTCTCCTGAACCAACTCTTCCGCCTTGCGAACCGCTCCGTTCATCCCTTCCGATCCCGGGGTCAATACCAGCTCTGCCCCATAAGCGCGAAGCAGATTGCGGCGCTCCACACTCATTGTCTCCGGCATGACCAGTATCGCCCGGTATCCCTTGGCCGCCGCCACAAGAGCAAGACCGATACCGGTATTGCCGCTGGTTGGCTCGACAAGGGTATCGCCCGGCTTAATCCTTCCTTCTTGCTCGGCAACCTCCACCATGCTAATCGCAATTCTGTCCTTTACGCTAGCACCAGGATTCTGATACTCCAATTTCACATATATTTCCGCGCTGTCTTCAGACACCAAGCGATTGAGACGTACTAAAGGCGTATCTCCGATAAGTTCCGTAACACTCTGCACAATTCTGGCCATGAACGAAAGCCTCCCTATTCCGACTAAAATAGTTGGTTTTTATTATTTCCATCTTATCAATGTCAGAGTCTGGTTGTCAATAGCCTTCTTGGCGATCTGGCCGATCCGCATTCCTTGCCCTTGGCCCCTCATCTCAACACGACTGCCCCATGCTTCTGCAGCAGTTCTTCCTCCAGCTTCTTCAACGGCTTCGCCCGCTCCAGCGCCAGCTGCTTGCGGACGGTATCCTGTATCCTGCGCCCGTTCATCTCATCCAGCACATTCCTTCCGGACAATTGAACGATACAGAACCCTTCACTATCACTCATCGCAATCGGTCCTGCAATCTCTGCTACTTCCATCTCTCTCGCCGCTTGAAGCATCGCTTCATCATAGAATGGGTCGTCGGCTTCGATGATGCCTAGATCGCCGCCCATGCCGGATGTGAACTCATCCAGCGAGTAAGCCGCTGCCAGTTCATCGAACGGTTCCCCATCCGCCAAGCGCTCCAGCAGATCCAGCGCTTGCGCCTCCGTTGCTGTTACGATCCACTGCAGATGAAGCTGCAGCCGCGGCTCGAATTGCTCCGGATGCATAGCGATATACTGCTCCACTTCTTCATCCGTGACGACAATATCCCGAATGGCCAACTTCTCCATGAGCAAGCGATACTTCGTATCGCGCCTCACTTCCTGCTTCGACATGCCGAGCTGTTCCTTCATGACCTTCAAGAACTGCTCCATCGTGTCATAGCCTTCCGCTGCGGCGGCCAGCTCCCTGTCAAGCTCTTCATCCATTACGCGCAGGCCTGTCGCTTCCGCCTCCAGATCCACCGCACGGCGCAGCAGCATGGCTCGAAGCACCTCATCGCCATATTGCCTATAGAGCTCTTCATTCAACTGCTGCCGCGTGATGGAGAGATTCCCTACTTTCGCAACATCCTCTCCGGCATGATCCCCGGACTGGCTTTGGGAATCGCTGCCGCCGTCATCCGACAATGCTGGCGGATCATTCTGTATATTGCTTCTTTGAGCTGGGAGCGGCCATATCTTCACCATGACGGCCCCTGTCAGGGCAATCATGCATACCGCCTGAATCATAACGACCGTTTTCAACCAATTATATCTTCTCATGGCACGCTCCCCTCCGCTTACGGGGATGTCTTCGATTGCGCTTGCACCAGCAGCTCTTCCAGCTTCGGCTTGTCGAATGAATACTTCTCATTGCAGAAGTGGCATACGATCTCGGCATGCCCGTCTTCTTCCAAGATGCTCTTCAGCTCTTGTTCACCAAGATTGACCAACATCTGAGTCACACGCTCATCGGAGCACTGGCAGCGGAAGCGAAGCTCCATCGTATCGTGAACAGTCAGTTCACCTTCACCGACCAGCCACTCCAGAATACTCTCCGGTGTCTCGCCTTGGTCCAGCAGCGACGTTACAGGCGGCATGGCGGCGACCGCCTGCTCCAGTCTCGTCAGCTCTTCATCGGCCAGACCCGGCATGACCTGCACAATGAATCCTCCGGCATGGATAACCGAATTGTCCGTATCGACCAGCACTCCGACGCCTACAGCGGAAGGCGTCTGCTCGGATACCGTGAAGTAATAGGTGAAATCCTCGCCTAACTCGCCAGATATAATTGGGCTGCTGCCACGATATGGCTCCTTCAGGCCCAGATCCTTGATGACGTGAATGTGTCCGCTCGTCCCTACCGCTCCAGCTACATCCAGCTTGCCTAGCGAATTGCTGGCGTGATGGGCTTGCGGATGATCAATGTAGCCGCGCAGGTCCCCGTCCGCATTGGCGTCGACGACTACCGCTCCGATCGGCCCGTCTCCCTTCACCTGGATCGTCAGCTTCTCCTTGCCCTTCAGCATCGCTCCCATCATCGCTCCCACTGCAGCCGTGCGTCCTAATGCAGCCGTTGCGGTTGGAAAGCTGTCTTGCCTGCGACGCATCTCTTCTACAAGGTTAGTCGTGCGTACCGCGAACAGACGAAGCTTGCCGCCCCATGCCGTTCCGCGGACGAGCACGTCCTTCAAACCGTTATTCATGATTGTCCCTCCTGATTTCGTTCATATATGATCCGCAACCCCTCCAGCGTTAGAAGATGGTCCACCTCTTGTATCGTGTCTGATTCCTCCGCAATGAGATCCGCCAGTCCGCCAGTAGCCACCACTTTCGGGGATACCCCGAATTCCGAACGGATTCGATTGACGATGCCGTCCACCTGTCCCGCATAGCCGAATACGATACCCGCTTGCATCGATGTTATCGGGTTGCGGCCGATTACGCTCTTCGGCTTCACCAGTTCGATGCGCGGCAGCTTGGCCGCTCGCTGGTATAACGCCTCCGTAGAAATGCCGATGCCCGGTACAATTGCTCCTCCCAGGTAGCTGCCGTTCTGGTCAATGTAATCAAAGGTAGTCGCCGTGCCGAAGTCTACAATAATTAATGGCGCCCCATACTTCTCAATACCGGCTACCGAGTTGACAATACGATCGGCGCCGACCTCCCTTGGATTCTCATAGCGAATATTCAATCCGGTCTTCACTCCCGGTCCAATGACGAGAGGAGCCTTCCTGATATAAGTCTGACAAAGCTGCTCCAGCGTTCTCATCAGAGGCGGAACAACGGAAGAAATGACGACTCCTTCAATGGATGCAATCGACACACCGACATGGTGGAACAAGTTGTGAAGCGCCATACCGTACTCATCTGCGGTGCTGGAACGGTTCGTGCTAAGCCGCCAGTGATGCTGCAATTCACATTCCTTGTAGACCCCGATGACAATATTAGTATTGCCTACATCAATGACCAGAATCATTGTGATTTACCGCCCTTCTTCTCATTCAGATCGAGACTGATATCAAGTGCAGGAACAGAATAGGTCAATCCCCCCACCGATATCACATCCACACCTGTCGAAGCGATGGCATGAATCGTCTGCAGCGATACGCCGCCTGAAGCTTCGGTCACGATATGGGGCGCTCTCTCCTTGATGTAGGTGACAGCCTGCTTCATCAGCTCCGGCGGCATATTGTCCAGCATAATGATGTCCGCTCCGCTGGCCAGCGCTTCCTCTACCTGACTGAGCGATTCAGTCTCCACCTCGATCTTCATCGTATGGGGAGTACCTTCACGGGCAGCTTCTACAGCCGTACTAATGCCTCCGGCCCCTTTAATATGATTATCCTTGATCATCACGGCGTCATAGAGACCGAAGCGATGATTATATCCACCGCCTACACGCACGGCATATTTCTCCAGCATACGAAGACCCGGTGTCGTCTTGCGCGTATCGACCAGACGGACAGGCAGGCCCTGCAGCGCATCGACATACGCGCTTGTCTTCGTGGCAATACCCGACAAGCGCTGCAACAGATTCAGCGCCAGCCTCTCGCCCATCAGCAGGCTCCTCGTACTGCCTTCCACCTCGGCAAGCACCGTTCCATAGCTGACCTTCTCCCCATCCGCTACATGCGCTTTGAATACGAGAGTGGGATCTACCGCCTGAAAGACAAGACGGGCAACCGGAATGCCGGCTGCCAGACCATTGTCCTTCACATGAATAATTGCGACAGAACGGGCGGATGCGGGAATCGTCGTCTCCGCCGTCACATCCCCGCTTCCGATATCTTCTGCCAGCCAGCTCTTGATCTGCTCCCGCAGTTGCTGCTGGCTATATCCGTCAGCCTTCCAATCAAGCATCATGAATACGCTCCTCCGTTATCCCTTCTGTACGATGCAATATCGTATGCTTCCGCCATACCAAGTCATCCTTCACGGGAAAGTCCTCCCGGTAATGCGCGCCGCGGCTCTCTTCCCGCATCAATGCCGCTTCCGCCGTCAGAAGAGCGCAAGTCAGCATATTCGCGAACTCCAGCTCTTCTCTCTCTGTCAGGATGGAGTGGAAGATGGGTAGCTGGCGCTTCAATTCCTCCAGCCCTTTCCGCAAGCCCTTCTCATCCCGCCTCAATCCGACGTAGCGTACCATAATCTTCTGAAGCTTCAGCCTTCGCTCCACGACCGCTTGCATAGAGACGCTGTCTCTCTCCTGTCCGCAAGAAATATGCGGCGCCGCATCTAGCGAATGCAGCTGCTCGATCCGCTTCACGATGCGGCGGCCGAACACGATCGCTTCCGACAAGGAGTTGCTCGCAAGCCGGTTCGCTCCGTGCACGCCGGTTGAAGATACTTCCCCACAAGCGAACAGACGTCTAATATTCGTCTCCCCGTTCAGATCGGTCCTGACGCCCCCCATCATATAATGCATGGCAGGAGCGACCGGTATCCAGTCTGTCGTCAGATCAAGTCCGTACTTCAGACAGTATTGGTAGATCGTCGGGAACCGATGCCTTACCCGATCGGCAGGCTCATGCGTAATATCCAGATAGACGAACGTCGACCGCGTCTCCTCCATCTCACTGACAATAGCTCGGGCCACAATATCACGCGGAGCCAGCTCCTGCTGCTCGTGATATCTCTCCATGAACCGCTCTCCTTTTATATTGCGCAGAACGGCGCCTTCGCCGCGCACCGCCTCTGAGATGAGGAATCTGGGCGCTCCCGGATAACACAGTGAGGTTGGATGGAATTGCAGGAACTCCATATCCCGGATATACGCCCCAGCGCGATACGCCATCGCAATGCCGTCTCCGGTAGCTACCTCCGGATTGGTCGTATAGCGGTAGAGTTGACCCGTTCCTCCTGAGCATAGAATCGTAGCCTTGCCCCGCACGAATACACGCTCGCCATCCGGCTTCTGCACAATGGCCCCGCAGCACTCGCCATCCTGCGTCACCAGGTCGATCGCGAAGTGCTCGTCCCACACTTCGATGCTGTCACTGGCCACCGCCTTCTCCGACAACGCCCTGACAATCTCGTAACCGGTCGCATCGCCATTGGCATGCAATATACGACGCTGGCTATGCGCTCCTTCCTTCGTCAGGGCGAACTGGCCGTTCTCCTGATCGAACTGCGTCCCCATCCCGATCAGGCTGCACACGCCCTCGGGCCCCTCGTGCACCAGCACATCGACCGCTTCTCCAGAGCACAAGCCCGCTCCCGCGATCAGCGTATCCTGCCGATGATAGGCCGGTGAGTCCTCATCGGATATCACTGCCGCTATACCGCCTTGTGCATAGCGCGTATTGCTGTCGAGCAACGATTTTTTTGTGATCATCAGCACCGAATGAAGCTCGCTAGCCCTTATAGCGGTAAAAAGACCGGCAATGCCGGCCCCGATTACAATAACGTCTCTATCGATTACTTTGAGCTTGTTGAGCTCTATGTCTACTAGGTATCTTGGTATCACGGCGGTTCCTCCACTTTCGCTTAAGCATGGGAGCAGCGCATGCTACTTCACCTGCAGCATGCGCTCCAATGACAGACGTGCTTTCTCCGCTACTTGAGGCGGTACATAGATTTGAGGCTGCATCGTCTCCAGACATTTGACGAGCTTCTTCAAATTATTAACCTTCATATTGGGGCAAACCAAATATTTCGAAGCGAAGTGGAACTTCTTGTCCGGACTGTCCAGACGAAGCTGATACCCCGTTCCATCCTCGGTGCCAACAATAAATTCCTGATAATCCGAATCGCGGCAATATTTCAAAATAGCCGTAGTGCTGCCTACGAAATCGCCAAGCGCCACCACTTCGGGTCGGCATTCCGGATGAACGACGAACTGCGCCTCCGGATACTTGGCCTTCATCTCCTCGACATCCTTTACGGTAAGCATGTCGTGTGTATTGCAGTAGCCTTCCCAGATGATCATATTTTTGTCCGTATTCTGCTGCACGTAATGACCTAGATTCTTGTCTGGAACCCAGATGACATCTTGCCCCTCTACGGAATTGACGACATTCACGGCATTGGCTGACGTACAGCAAATATCCGTCTCGGCTTTAATCTCTGCCGATGAATTAATATAAGTGACGACAGTGGCGCCGGGATGCTGCGCCTTCAGCTTGCGAAGACCCTCGACATTGACCATGTCGGCCATGGGACAACCTGCACGCTCGTCTGGAATAATGACCGTCTTGTTCGGCGCCAATATCTTGGCGCTCTCGCCCATGAAGTGGACGCCGCAGAATACGATAACCTCCGCATCGGTCTGCGCAGCCTTCTGGGCCAGCAGGAAGGAATCGCCTCGGAAATCTGCGACCTCTTGAATTTCGTCTCGCTGATAATAATGAGCTAGAATAATGGCATTGCGTTCCTTCTTCAATTGCATTAGCCGTTCACGCAGTACGCGGTTCTGCTCCGCCTTGCGCTCCAGTGCCAGTGCTTCCACGTTAATCCTCTCCTCTTATGAGGGATGGGACGATATGTGAGAATAATCACTTTCGCCCCATTCCATTGTACGGCGATCGCCTCTACTTTGTGAATTGATGCACAAAGTCATGGAGGCGTTCGCCTTTCGCTGCATAGTTCGTTTAATTAAGATTAAATTTACACTTGGCAGGAAGGTCTGTCAATGGATGAAAGGGCATTTCATAGCATTATTTCCCGATCGGAGCCCCCGTCACCGTCTTGCAGGATCATAAGGCTGTCCCAGCGCAGCTGGAGCTTGCGTTCTGCCGGCGGCAGCGGCGAGCACAACTAGCGTTAGCACATAAGGCAGCATATAGAACAGCTCTGACGGCAGCTGTCTGGAGAATTCGAACAACTGCACGAAGTTGCGAACGGCACTCGCAAGTCCGAAGAAGAGTGCCGCACCTGCAAGACCTATCGGATTCCATCTGCCGAATATAAGCGCCGCAAGCGCGATAAAGCCTTGCCCCGATATCGTATTGTGGGCAAAACTGCTGGTCGTGGTCAGTGTAATCGTCGCGCCGCCAAGCCCAGCTAGCGCACCGCTCAGCATGACACCGATATAACGATATTTGGCCACATGGATGCCAACGGTATCCGCCGAGCTGGGATGCTCGCCGACCGCTCTTAAGCGCAGTCCGAACGGCGTCATGTACATTACGACGTAGCTGACGGCGACCAGCACAATGGCTAGATAGGTTGTGGGATAGGCCCTGAACAGTCCCTCCCCGATAATCGGAATGTCCGACAGTCCGGGAATGGGCATTTTGCCGAACACATACTGCAGCTGCCTTGTCTGGGCAGACTCGTTATACAAGCTGCGCGTGAAGTATATAGCGGAGCCAAGCGCCAGTATATTGATCACGACACCGACAACCGTCTGATTCGCACGGAACGTCACGGCGGCAACAGCATGCAGCAACGAGAACAGCACGCCGTACACTGCAGCAGCCGCAAGGCCGACCCAAGGCGACAGAGCGCCGAACCCCGCGTTCGTGGCATAATCCGTCATGACAGCGGCGGCGAAGGCGCCCGACACCATCAGACCCTCCAGGCCGATATTAATCACGCCCGATCGCTCGGAGTACATGCCTCCAAGCGCGGCAAAAATAAGCGCCGTCGAAAAAACGAGCGTAATATTCAACAGTTGCCCCGCAATGTCTACGAAATTCATGCCGCGTTGCCTCCTCTTCTCTTGTCAGCCCTGGCCCTGCCAGACATTAACGGCTTCACTAATAGCAGGACAATGCCGTGGGCGGCTACGAAGAAAATAACGGAACCAATTACGATTCGCACAATCTCCGACGGCACTCCCGCTCCGAAGCTCATGCCCGCAGAGCCATACGTCAATCCCCCGAACAGCATCGCCGCAAGCAGTACGCCGATCGGCGAATTGCCTCCCAGCAGCGCCACGGCAATCCCGTCAAAGCCGTATCCCCAGTAGGACGCCATAATCGTCTGATTGCCGAATACGCCCAGCACTTCGAACACGCCTCCAAGACCGGCGAACACCCCGCTGTAGAACATCGATTTCAAGATGGTGCGATTGACGTTCATGCCCGCATATAGCGCGGCATCGGGATTCAGCCCTACCGCTCGCAGCTCGTAGCCTTGCTTCGTCCGCCACAGCAGCACGTAGAAGATCGCAATGCAAATCAGTCCGACTACGGTGCCCCAATGCATGCGCGCACGATCCATCAGCTCTACGAGCCAGTCGATCGACATCAGCGCCGATTCGTGAATCGGCTTGGACTTCTGCTGCCCTGGCTCCATCAGGTAGCGGGATACAATATAGTTGGCCAAGTACAAGGCAATCCAGTTCAGCATAATGGAGGAGATCACCTCGTTCACGCCGCGCCGTGCTTTCAAATAGCCGACAAGACCTGCCCATAGACCTCCTAACAGAGCGCCCACTACAACGGCAAGCGGCCCGTGCACATACCAAGGAAGCTTCAGAGTTACGCCGATAATGGTCGCTCCCGTCATACCCATTATGAACTGGCCTTCTACGCCGATATTGAACAATCCCGTCCGAAAGGCGAATGCCACGGCGATGCCGGTGAATAGAAGGGGCGTTATGGCGCGAATCGCTTCGCCCATATGATACGGGCTGCCGAATATGCGGTCAAATAGCGAGAGATAAGCGACAATGGGATTATAACCGCCCGCCAGCATGGCAATCGCTCCTACAAGCAGGCCCAGCAAGATCGATACAAGCGGAACCAGCAGCGAGGAAGGGGTGAACATCTTCCTGATCCCATCCGACATTAGCGCGTTCCTCCCTTCGCCAGCTTCCCGTTCGACAGATCGGTATGGCCGGACATCAACAAGCCCAGCTTCTCATCATCCCGATGCGTCGCATCCACTTCCCCCACGAGCCTTCCCTCGTACATGACGACGATCGTATCGGACAAGGCGTACAGCTCGTCCAGCTCGAACGAAATAAGAAGAATCGCCTTTCCTTCCTCCTTCGCCTGCAGCAGACGGCTGTGTACATATTGTATAGCCCCGATATCCAGGCCACGCGTCGGCTGCACCGCAATGATTAGCCCCGGGTCTTTAACCATCTCCCTGGCGATAATCGCCTTCTGCTGATTGCCTCCCGACAATGCTCTGGCGGGCACATCTATTCCTGAAGTACGAACGTCGAACTCCCGGACCAACGATTCCGCCAGCTTATTCATCGCCTTCTCATCAATGAAGCCCGATCGACCGTACTGCGGCAAATAATACGTATTAAGAATCATATTCTCGCTTAGTGTGAAGTCCAGCACCAGACCGTGCTTATGCCGGTCTTCCGGAATATGTCCCAGCCCGGCATGAGAGATCGTCCGGGGCGTCGCGTTCGTTACGTCCTTGCCATCAAGCTTCACGCTGCCTTCGCTTATCTTACGCATACCCGCTATAGCGAATACCAGCTCGCTCTGTCCGTTGCCATCCACTCCGGCGATACCGAGCACCTCTCCGGCACGAACCTGCAGACCGATGCCGTCCAGTACATCCCTTCCTTGCTCTCCCTTCAAGCGAAGCCCCTGAACTTCCAGCACCACTTCTCCGAACGTCCGATTGTTCTTATCTCTTGCTTCCATTTGCACTTCGCGGCCTACCATCAATTCCGCCAACTGGCGCTCATCTGTATCGGCGGTTCTCACCGTTCTGACCAACCTTCCTCTGCGAATCACCGTCACCGTGTGGGCAATCGCCATGACTTCTCGCAGCTTGTGGGTAATGATGATGATAGACTTGCCTTCCGCAGCCAGATTTCTCACGATCTGCATAAGATCGTCGATTTCCTGCACGGTCAGCACCGCTGTCGGTTCATCCAGAATGATGATATCGGCGCCCCGATACAGGGTTTTCAGAATTTCAACGCGCTGCTGCATGCCCACAGTTATATCGGAGATGACCGCTTCAGGATCGACCTTCATGCCATATCGCTCCGAGAGCTCCTTCACGTTGTCATTGGCCCGCTTGTAATGAAGCGAGATACCGCGGCGCGGCTCGTTGCCCAGTACGATATTCTCGGCTACCGTGAACGGCTGCACAAGCTTGAAGTGCTGATGCACCATGCCTATGCCAAGCGCAATAGCGTCGGCGGCGCCATGAATGACTGTTTTCCGTCCATGAATCCATATGTCTCCTTCATCGGGCTGATATAAGCCGAACAAGATGTTCATCAAGGTGGACTTGCCTGCCCCGTTCTCGCCGAGCAGAGCATGAATCTCGCCGCGATGAAGCTGCAGATCGACCGATTCGTTCGCGACGAATCCCCCGAACCGTTTCGTAATGCCTTGCAGCCGTACTACTTCTTCGCTGAAATCCGCCATATCAGCGCATCCCCTTTCTTGCCTTGCCGCCCTTGCCCATTCCCCATTCTCCATTCTCCGGACAATGACAATGCTTCCTTTTAGCCTCGCTTACTGGGTAGGCACTTTGATTTCACCGCTAATCAATTTCTGCTTGAATTCCTCTACCTTGGTTAGAACATCCTGCGGCACATTTTTAGTAGATGTATCGGGAAGCCCCACTGCATCATCCTTCAATCCCAGCTCCAGCACTTGCCCGCCTGTCCACTTGCCGTCGATCAGATCCTTGGATACCTTATAGACTGCTACTTCCACTCCCTTCATCATGGAGGTCAACGTCACTTCATCGCCGAATTCCAGCGACTGATCTTTGTCCACACCGATTACCCATACTTCCTTGCCGGCCTTGCGCCGGTCAATCGCTTCATTGAACACGCCGTTGCCCGTGCCGCCTGACGCATGGAAGATGATATCCACGCCTTTGTTATACATCGTAGCGGCGATGCTCTTGCCGAGATCCGGCTTATCGAATGCGCCGGAATACACGACGTCTACTTTCAGGTCAGGCTTAACCGCCTTCACCCCGGCCACGAAGCCCGCTTCGAAGCGCTTAATGACGGGAATCTCCATGCCCCCGACGAATCCCACTCCGTCGCTCTTCGTCATCAGTCCTGCCACGACTCCTGTCAGAAAGGAGCCTTCGTGCTCCGCGAACGTCACCGATGTCACGTTAGGAGCGTCTACAATCGTATCGACCACCGCCAGCTTCGCATCTGGATTGTCCTTGGCCACCTTCGCAAGCGCGTCGGAGAATAGATAGCCGATTCCCCAAGTGAGGTCATAGCCTTCTCGAATGAAATCGTTCAAATTCGGCTCCAGGTCGGCCTCTCCTTTGCTCTCCAGAAATTTGGTTGACGCACTGGTGGACTTGTTCAGCCGCTGAAGCGCCTCCCAAGCGCTCTGGTTGAATGATTTATCGTTCACTCCCCCTACATCGGTCACCATGCCGATACGGTAATCCTTGCCGCTATTGTCAGACTCCACTGCACTTTCGTTGCCAGCCGATTGACCCCCATTGCCGTTGCCGCCCTCTTCCTTCTGCTCCACACCACAGCCGGATACCGATATGACAACGACCAAGGCCAAGAGTGGCAACGTCCTGCGCCAGCTTCCGCGTAGACGCTTCAACATTGATTTTTTTGTTTTCATGCGGTGTTCTCTCCTTTTTTTCACTATTGGTATACTATCCCCCACCGCACGCAAAAAAATCCCGCCGCTCCTTCTCGGAGCAGCGGGATGCTGATACAGTTATTTTATTACTTCTTATCCGTGCCATCGGATGAATTGGAGTCAGAATCCGTCTTGTCGGTCTCTGTAGCTTCCGTAGCTTCCTGTTCATCACGTGGCTGAATGCGCACTTTCACGTCGCCGATCTCATCGATTACCGGCTCCGTCTTCGGTTCGCTTGCAGACGCATCAGAACCTTCTCCGGACGACTTATCACTCTTGCTGTTCAGCTTGCCGGTCTCAATCAACGATTTGATCTGCTCCAGCTCCAGCGTCTCCTCTGTCAGCAGCGTGTTCGCGATGAGATGCATCGCTTCACTCTTCTCTGTCAGCAAGTTCTTCGCGCGAGTGTAGCAATCGTTAATAATGCTCTGCATCTCCTGATCGATCTCATAAGCGATCTGATCGGAGTAATTCTGCTCATGACCGATATCTCGTCCCAGGAATACTTGGCCTTGCGAGCTGCCGAATTGCATTGGACCGAGCTTATCGCTCATGCCGTATTCCATAATCATGCTGCGCACGATGCCTGTAGCCGACTTGAAGTCGCTATAAGCGCCCGTACCGATCTCGCCGATATACAGCTCCTCAGCTACACGGCCAGCCAGCAGGCCCGTTACCTTGTCAAGAAGCTCTTGCTTCGTGACGAGCATCCGGTCTTCCTTCGGTAGCATAATGACATATCCGCCCGCGCGTCCGCGCGGAATGATCGTCACCTTATGCACCTGATCCGCATGTTCCAGGAAGAAGCCTGCAATCGTATGACCCGCTTCGTGATAAGCCACGATTCGCTTCTCGCGATCGCTGATGACGCGGCTCTTCTTCTCTGTACCGACAATGACGCGATCGATCGCATCGTCAACGTCGTTCATAGCGATCTCCTTCTTGTTGCGTCTGGCTGCCAGCAGCGCAGCTTCGTTCAACAAGTTCTCCAGATCCGCGCCGCTGAAGCCCGTCGTGCGCTTCGCGATGACATCCAGCTTCACATCGTCTGTGAGCGGCTTGTTGCGGGCGTGCACCTTCAGCACCGCTTCGCGTCCCTTCACATCCGGACGGTCTACCGTAATCTGACGGTCGAAGCGTCCCGGACGAAGCAGGGCGGGGTCTAGAATATCCGCACGGTTCGTCGCGGCGACAATAATGATCCCCTCGTTCGCGCCGAATCCGTCCATCTCTACAAGCAATTGGTTGAGCGTCTGCTCGCGCTCGTCATGGCCTCCGCCAAGTCCGGCGCCGCGCTGACGTCCCACAGCGTCAATCTCGTCAATGAAGATGATACACGGAGCGTTCTTCTTCGCATTCTCGAACAAGTCCCTTACACGGGAAGCGCCGACGCCGACGAACATCTCCACGAAGTCGGAACCCGAGATGCTGAAGAACGGCACTCCTGCCTCACCGGCAACCGCTCTTGCCAGAAGCGTCTTACCTGTTCCCGGAGGACCTACAAGCAGTACCCCCTTCGGAATACGGGCCCCGACAGTATTGAACTTGCGCGGGTCCTTCAGGAAGTCTACGACCTCCACCAGCTCCTGCTTCTCTTCATCGGCTCCTGCTACATCCTCGAACGTCACTTTCTTCTTCTCTTCGTTATAGAGACGAGCCCGGCTCTTGCCGAAGTTCATCACCTTGCCGCCGCCGCCCTGCGCCTGATTCATCAGGAAGAAGAACAGCACGAAAATCAGAATGAATGGAATAATCGACGTCAAGAACGTCACCCAGAAGCTCGGCCTGTCCATCTTGTCGTATTCCAGCGCGAAGCCATACTGCTCGCGCCACTCCTCGAACTGATCCAATGAGTCTACGCCGGCCCGAGAGTTGAATCGTTCATTCTCCTCTGGAGGAGCTTGTTTATACTTACCTTTGACTGCATAAGATTCGTCTTCATACTTCAGTACAATTTCCTTCACGTTACCGGATTCGATGACACTGACCAGTTCATCGTATCTTAACGATTTGGCATTATCGCCTGATCCGCTAATGTATTGGAATATGCCAACCGTAACCAGAAAGATGATTAAATAAAACCCAGTATTTCGGATGATGCGATTCATCCCCTACCTCCTCTCAGACGCTTTAAACATTTTACCATAGCATGACTTTCCATCTCAATAGAAGCCGCTCGAGAAGGATATGTACGTGCCAAACGTCTATTTTTCATATACATGCGGCTTCAGTATGCCAATATAAGGCAGGTTGCGGTATTTCTCCGCGAAGTCCAGCCCGTAGCCCACAACGAATTCATCGGGCAGTGTGAAGCCCTTGTAATCCGGTTGAAGATCCACCGTACGCCGCGCCGGCTTGTCGAACAGTGTAACGACGGTTACAGACTTGGCGTTGCGATGCTCCAGCACATCGATTAAGTAACTGAGCGTCAAGCCGCTATCGATAATATCCTCGACTATCAGCACGTCGCGCCCCTCCACAGATACATCCAGATCCTTCATAATCTTGACCACACCGGAGGATTGGGTCGATTGGCCGTAGCTGGACACCGCCATGAAGTCGATTTCCAGCGGCACCGATATCGCCTTGACCAGATCGGACATGAAGATGAAGGCGCCCTTCAACACACAGATGACAAGCGGATTGCGCCCCTCGAAATCCACGCTGAGCTGGTCACCCAGTTCCTTCACTTTCGCTTGAATTTGCGCTTCGCTGTACAATACTTCTTTAATATCGTTCTGCAAAACCAAAGTCCCCCTACACCTTTAACTATGTTATGAATGTCGTCTTGCCGCTATTCCTTGTCCGCTGTTACGAATAATGCCAGCTTCGTACCGCTATCCGCTAGCGCAAGTCCGGATCTTCGAATACCCGGAACCCATAGCAATGCGTCATCTGCATCCGTTAATAACGGATACCGTTCACGCTCCGATGGCGGAACTTTCTCGTCAACGAACATATCTTGCACTTTTTTCGTTCCATTTAACCCTAAAACCTGAATTCGATCCCCCCGATTACGATTGCGCACCTGCAGCGGCCATGCCAGCCGATCTGCGTCGAAGCAGGCCTCCAGCCGAGACTTCGGCATGCATAGCCCTTCAGAAGATATTGGCTTCAGCATAAAGGTCAGCTGCCAGTCCGGCGTCCGTACGACACCTTCCATATCGGCTCTGTCTATGACGAAGCTGAATCCTTCGTCGGGAGTGTGACGCTCGCCGTGATATCCGGCTTCGCGAATCCATCTCATCGTACCGTATTCCAGCACGCTACGAATCCCCCTGCCGGCATCCATCCGCCAGGTCGATCCGGCTTCGCCAAGCATCGCACGCCGCATCTTCTCCACGCTGTCGAACGAGATATGATCGGTATCAGGCGAAAGATATCTTAATATTAGTTTAATCAATCTCCTTTGTAAAGCGACATGAAGCTGTCCGAACGCCTTGCAGCTTAAGCGGCATTCCGACTTCTCACATTGTACATGGGATTCAAAAGATTCCCTTGTCTGGGTCTCCATCCAATCGTCTTCTTCCGATGCCACATCCGCCAACCGAACGAGCGACTGGGACAGCTGCGGATTGTACGCTGTCAGGAACGGCAGTATATCTAATCGAACTGTATTGCGGAAGTAATACCTCTCCTCATTGCTGCTGTCTGTACAGTACGGCACAGCGTATTGCTCGCAATAGGCAATCAGGTCCGACTTGTATATACGCAGTAGCGGACGAATAAGTTCCACGTTTTTTCCCTTGCGCTTCATACTCATGGCCGCCAGGCCCGTCAGCCCGGCTCCGCGAATAATGCGCATCATCACCGTCTCCGCTTGATCGTCCGCATGATGCGCCAGCGCAATGCAGGCCGCATCATGGCGGCTTGCCGTCTCATGCAGGAACTGGTAGCGCTTCTCGCGGGCCGCGGCCTGCAGATTCAGGCGGTTATCTGTTATATATTCGCGCAGCTCCAGCTCAGCCGTCACGCAGGGCACCCCCAGCTGTGCGGTATATGCCCGCACAACCTCCATCTCTGCTGCTGACTCTTCCCGGAAGCCATGGTTGACGTGTGCCGCCACGAGACACAGGCTGTACTCCGCTGAAGCCCGATGAAGCATGTGAAGAAGAGCCATGGAATCCGGCCCGCCGGATACCGCTACTATGATGCTGTCGCCCTCCTGCCACAGGCCGTTCCGAAGCGCTTCCTTGATCATATCATTATGTATGTCCACAAGCCTTCCCGCCTTTCGCTTCTTGCCTACATCATATTGCGCAGCAGCCAGTACAGCGATACGGCCAGCAGCACGCTGGATACCGCCGCCAGTCCCTTCAGCCAGCCGGGCATGACAGAAGAGCGGTGCGGATAACGCTTGCGGTGCATGAGTTGACGCCAGGCTTCCGCCGCTTCTCCGGCATGCCGGAACCCTCCGGTAAGCGCACGCCTCAACCAAGCAGACAGCGGCTTAAGCGCCGCGCAATGATCCACGATACCCATCAGATCCTCCGCGGACCGGTTCTGCGGCAGCAGGCTCCTGCTTAGCTCATGCAGCCGCTTAGGCTCGTGCAGCTGGATGCACAGGACAGCGAACGAGAACAGATCGTATTGATAATCAGCCGATCGGGAGCCTTCATTCCAGTAACCGCGATCGTAGATCTCCGTGAACTGGCGTACGCTCTTGCCAGCTGCCGTCGCGCCTCCGAAGTCTACCAATTCCACATAGCCGTAATCCGACACCATCACATTCTCTACCTTCAAGTCGCCGAATATCCAGCCGGACGCATGAAGCTCAGCCAACTTCTTCAGCAAGTTAAGAGCTGCAAGCGGGAACCACTCCCGACCGAACCGCTGCAGATACGCGGCTACAGTCGTTCCTCTAACATATTTCATCGTATAGAAGGGGTACTCCGTCCCATCAGGCGCCCGCCAATCGTCCACATCGTACAGGAAGGCCTCTGCACTCCGCTTCTTGGCGCCCGCTAGCGACCGGAGCACATTGATCTCCGATTGCAGATCGATAGAGTCGGCTCCCACCTTGAGCGCAAGCCACTCCGCGCCCCGCTGAACCAGATATACCTTGCCGTTGGCCCCCTCGCCCAGCAAGCGCTCAACGCGATACTTCGCGCCTCGCCACTTGCCATTCACGACGCTACCGCGCCTCAGGTCTACTTTAAACGACGTAGTCACCCATCATCCCATCCGTTTCGTGCCTAATCGACCGGCTGCTTCCACCTTGCTGCCAATAGGCAATGACATGCATCAAGGCTGGACCCGTTGGCGTTGTTCCGCTCATATACAGCTTGGGCAATATACTCTGCACCCCGTTCAGGCATTCTGTCCAGCCGAGATCCAGCACGCAGTCCTCACCGTGCCGCGAGGCCGGGAAGTGGAACACAGCGATCTCGCTTCGCCCTTGCCTGGCCTGCAGGCTCAGCATCAAGTCGCGGATAGCTTCCTCTACAGCCGCCAGCTTGGGCTTCATGCTGGAGCTTGCGTCAATGAGCAGCGCCACCTGCAATGACGAGGTCTCGGCCAGTTCGTCCATGACTCTTACCACCTCGCCGCGCTTCTCCGGCGGCAGCGCTTCGATAGATTCATTGCCCAGCACTTGCTTCAATTCCTTCTGTACCGCAAGCTGTATGCTTTGCACCACAGTCTTGCGCGTCATCATCTGAACCGTATGCGACAGCTGCCTCGTATGAGCGGTACGGCTTAATCCGCCGCCCGCTTTGGCAATTTCAGATATTTCCGCAGCACCCAGCTCTCCTATGTCCCCTTGATCCAGCACCCCTATCACATTGACGGTAATGCCTTCGGACTTGGCATGAGCTGCCGCAATAACAGGACTCATCCCTACATTGGAGCAACCGTCTGTAATTAATAGTATTTGCCTCATTCGATATGATCCCTCCGCCGCGCATGAAGCTACCTGCCAGCATGCGCATTTAGTATAAAGCCTTTCTATCAGCTTTACCCATTTTCCGAGAGATAAACGAACCTGTCCTATTATAGCATGATAATAGCAAAATACCCCAGTGCCTAATAAGGGCGCCCTGGGGCTGAAACAAGTCGAACTATTGTGCATAGTCTCCGGTATAGTTGATGAGTGACACATCCTGAACGCCTTCCATCGTGCTAAGCTTGTTCACGAAGGCCGTGTTGTCGTCGCGTAGCATGATCTCGATTGTGAGCTCGGTGAAACCCTTGCGCACCGTCTTAGACTTCAGCTTGCCATCCAGCTTGCGAAGCTCAACACGCAGTTCGTTGGCCGGTTCGTCCGTATGCCTGACAATAAGCAGATACGCTTGTTCCCGGAGCTTACGCTTCGACAGCCATGCCAGCACCAGACCGATAATGAGCGAACCACCTAGTGCCAGCGGATACATCTTCGCCCCGCTCGCAATACCTGCTGAGATCGACCAGAACATATAGACAATATCCAGCGGGTCCTTCACCGCGGTTCTGAAGCGCACAATACTGAGCGCGCCGACCATACCGAGCGAGAGCACAATGTTGGTGCTAATCGTCATAATAATAAGCGCCGTAATCATCGTCATCAATACGAAGGACACGTTATAATTATAGCTGTATACGACGCCTCGGAACGTTCTCCGATAGATCCAGTAGATGAACAGCCCGATTAAAAACGCGCACAGCAAGCCAAGCACCATATCGATATACGAGATGCTTCGGAATGCATCCAAATGCAGTGCGCTCTTCTTGATAATATCCTGAAAGTTTAATGTATCTCCCATAACTGAGTATCAACCTCTATTCTTTAAAATGCTTAATCCCAACTTCACGACACAGCACGTATTTGGATATAGAAGATCGAATATGGCTCGTCGGATTCACCAGCTTGCGCACATGGTCGGGAAAATAAGCATCGAACTTCACTTCCATTATGGTCTGTGGAACAGGAATGACCTCTTCCAGCACGATATTGGGGTCGAACAAATCGATCGTATTCACGCCAGCCGACAGCTTCTTATCAAAGGTAATACGCACATTGCCATACTCGTAAATATAGGCCTCGCGCCAGTAGTCGACGATAACGACCGGGCGGAATGCCCGATACGCAAGCGCCGCATGGAACTCGCGCAGCACCATCGCTTCTTTATCTGCCAAGCAAGCGTATTCCCCTGCCATTATATGGTCATATTCTTTGCGAGAGATGCCGGCAGACTCTTTGGATACAAACTCACCGAACTTGCTCTTGCGCTCTACAGATATGACTGAGTCACTTCCGTTGTATATGCGTATGCGATACTTGTCCCGCTTAAAGATGCCGTTGTTCTTGTCATGTAGCGAGTGGGCATGAGGACCGTCGAAGTAAAGGCTGCGAATATTATACCCTTCCTCGCTGATGGAATGGGGATCCATCCGCAACACAGACGATACACGGCGGCTGACTGTCATATAGTCATGAATATGCAGGTAGTATTTGTGCTCCGTCCGAAGCTTGCGTCCACGATACAACATGCTACTTCACCTCTAATCTCAACATGCCGGGATAGATATCGCCTTCATTATCTTCATAGTAATCAAAGGATACTTGCTCATGCCCGTTGCTGTCGCGAACAATGACCTTCCAATAATAGATCCCTCGAGGCAGAGCGTCAATTGTCATGTGATTTTCCTTCACATTCTGGTTGGTCAACACAATACTGGAGAACAGCGGATCCTTGGCTATAGTTACGTCATATACGAGAGAATCGCCCTGCAGATCGAAGGATATGTTCCAGCCGAACTTCATCTTTCCGTCTTGTAGTTGTACCGTTTCATGCTGGTAGAACGGCTTGGGCTTCTCCAGATCCTCCTTGAACCGCTGCATCGAATTCAGCGGCGTATTTTCCACCATGAGAAGCTCTTCTTTCACATCCTCAAGCTTGCCTGGCAAATAACCGATATCGGGATCTCTGTGCATGAATGGCTCCACTATGCTGATATACTTATTAATTTGCTCCTTGACGATCTCCTCATTAATATAATTCGCATACAGTTCCTCCAGCTTCTCCTGCAGTTGCTGGACATGGGCTGGATTCCGGAAGTAGCGGTTATGCATCTCCGTTCCCCAGTAGTTGCTTATTCCGCTCTGATACGGGCGAATATAATTCCGAATGCGTTGCAATTCCCAGCCGCCATCATAATCCCATGGAAGGAAGTACCACTTGTCGGAATTAAGCGGCGAATAGAGATAGAAGTTGTGGGCGTCCGTGTCCATATTATCCATAAGCATCGTAGCCGCCGTCCATGTCAGGAAGTTATCGAGGTCAAAGTGCTTCTCCATTACTTCCTCAATTGGAATGCTCTTATCGTTGACATCATTCAACATCTGGATCAGCTTGTTATGCTCCTCGCGCCCTTTGATTTCAAGCTTCGTCTCGAATGCCTCCCTGCTGTATGTTGGGTCGTCATGGGGCTTGATAGACTCTTCGTAACGATGGAATTCGAAGAAACTCGCTTTATACAAGTAACCATTAGGATCCAGCATATGCGATTTCAAGAAACGCTTGTTTGGCTGCTCCACATGAGTATACAATCCATAATCCACGTATTCTGCATCGGAAGCCCCGTTCGATAAATCCTTGACGTACATATGAATGAATTGCGTCCTCAGACTGGTCATATCCGGCAAGCTCTCGAACAAATCGAAGCTCAGCTTATTGCGTATTCTGGTCAGATCATCAATATGCTTGTTCAAGTTCAGCGTCCGCTGTCCAAGCCACAATCCTGCTTCGTCATGCAGTTTGATCCGATAGGACTTCTGCGGCTTCGTCCAAGCCGTATTGCCCCGCAGCGTAATCGTTGCATTGCTCTTGTCCGTTCCATAACCGAACATACCGGCTTGAGGCACGCCGCTATCGCTCATTCCTTCTTGCACGATGATGTCCAGCTTTCTATCAGAATCCTCCGGAATCCGGTTCAGCCCGTACCAGTCAAGCGGCTTCTCCTCACCGGGCTTGTCGGGCAAGATCGTCACATACAGCGTCTTAAGCGAGTCATCTTCATCCCGCTCATACAGCCGCTTGTCCTCCGTCAGTCGGGTAGATACAGGAACATCCGGCAAGCTTAAGCCGTTATCCGGCTCCTTCACGCCAGAATTGCTCTCACCGTCACCCCCTGTCGTACATGCAGACAACAGAAGCATCATAACAAGCATAGCCGTTATCGTTGCCTTGGGCTTGCTGAAGAACGACATCCTTCTCATCTTCCGCTGATGAATCGGCTGTGAGCAGAACGTGTAGTAATCGATATTGCGAAGCACATGTAGAAGCCTGATTATTACCGCAACCACTGTAATGAATGCTGCGATGAACATGCCCAGACCGTCAAACTGCAGCTTCATCATCCATAACGAAAATACGATATTAAGCACTACGAACAAGCCGCTAATGGCTACTACGCCTTTACGGTCATCGAAATACATCAACACATGGGTCAGCACAAACATGATAATAAACATAAAGTAAGACAATACAAGAATGCTGAACAGATCAAGTTGTGCCATAGTGAAGCCGATCAGCGGCAGAAACTTGATACCCAAAGCCAGCGCCAAAACCGTAAACAATAATTGCACTTCCATCATAAACAAAATTTCTCTCATTAATGTATCCTGCATTTTTTTCTTTGCGGAAGCGATCTCCTGAATCGTGCCTCCCTCCAAAATATTGGAATAATAGGATCGAAGCCGCTCGTAAAAAGAGGTTTCTACTGACACCACAAAGGTAACAAGTGTCGGCATCACTGTAATAAATGCATAAAAAGTCGCCACATCGTAAAACGGCATCACTTTGAACCTGTCGGCTACTTCTACGCCTCTCGGCCCTAACCAGTAAACGAAGTTGTGCAAATAAATACCAGAATAAACAAAGCTGCCCGCAAAGAAGAGCGAAGCGTACTTTCGGAAGTATTGTAAAAAATCAAAAAAATACACACTTTTCGCCTTAGGGAATTTCTCCTCGAAATGATAGAGGGACAGCGCCCCAATAATGAAGAAGCCGATATCCAGACCCAGAATAGCCGCAGTCGTCTCCTGCAAATCGGTATACTTGAACAGAAGCCAGCCGCTTAGCATGGCTGCAGCTACGCCTATCGCAAAGCCTCTCACAATCCGGGTATAATCTTTCAAAGCCGACAGATATACGCCTTGCAGCCAGATGACGATCATCTCCATGAAGAATAAGTAAGCGGCCAGCTTATATAGCGGATCTGCGGCAACTCCTCTTAAAAACAGCCAGCCTACCAATCCGCCAAGCGGCAACATGATGAAAAGTGCTCCATAGAAGGAGGACATTAACCGGTCATATTTCTTCTGATACATCATATCTGCCACGTATCGGGTAAGCACCATGGAGATTCCGCAAGTGAAGACGATAGAGAACACGAAGCAATACGATACGGTAGCTACATATAATTCCCATTCGATATAGCTTTCATTTTCATAAGACATAATAAACTGGAGCCCCATAATCAAGCCCATGCACAGAATCATAGGCCCAACAGTCGTCAGAGAGGAGTACGCATACGCCTTCACATTGTTAATCAGTCCCTCTTTCCGGAACAGCTTCCTTAACTCGAACCCAATGCCCGCCATGACTCTCCCCCTCCCAACGCTGCATATAGCTTGCGATATCGAGCGATGACATCCGCTTGCCGATAATGACGCTCGACCCGCCGGAATGCATTGCAACCCATCTCCCGACGAAGCTTCTCGTTCTTGCACAGCTCGATCGTTTCCCTTGCTATCCCTTCATAATGCATCACAGGCGCAATTCGACCGGCCTGGCCAATGCCATCATCAAGACCTTCCAACAGTTCCTTACAGCTACCGACGTTCGTGGCTACGAATGGCTTGGATGCTGCCATACCTTCCAATATAGCGAGTGGCTGGCCTTCACTGATACTCGTCAGCAAGAGCAAATCCATCTTTCCTAGATAATCCTTAATATTCACCGATCCTGTGAATACCACATCTGTCAATTCCAATGCGGACACAAGCTGCAAGCACTCTGCATAATATTCCTCATCTTCTTCATATGGACCCATCACATAGAAGACAGCCTCCGGCACCTCCGCTTTAATAAGCGCGAAGCTCTGAAGCATCGTCTTAATATCCTTAATTGGTACGACACGTACAATCGCTCCAATTCGAATAACTCCATCATTAGGCGCCTCTGGAAGATCCAGATAGTCCTCGGTGTATACGCCATTCGGGATAATAGCGATCTTGCCGGCTTCGCAGCCAAGCTCGATCTGAATCTCTTTGTTGCGATGGAACAACGTCGTAACGGTATCTGCCGTTGTATATGCCCCTGTCGACAAGTGATAGAAGTACTGGATCCACATATCCTTGAAGTAACCCTTGACCCAATCGGCCTTAATAATCTCTTCCTCCCGTTCACGGGAATAGATGCCGTGCTCTGTCAGAAGCATCGGCTTGCCGGTAACATGCCTGGCCAGAGCACCTACAATACCTGCATACCCCGTGGACACGCTGTGGTAAATATCGGCTTGAGGAAGATCGTGCCGGATGACAAGGAACAGAGGAAGAATCATAGAACGCACTGTCCAGAACATTTCTGTAAAGGGGACGAGCGGATAACGGGTATGACACAATTCTTCCAGCAAGTCGAAGAAGTCTTTGCTGGTCAGAAAGTCGGCGACATTGCGGAACTTATTGCTTCGCAACAGATTGAACAAGTCCGTCCAGTTCACACCATTGCTACCGACGTCGTCACCACCAAGTAATGATAAAATACTCATTTTCTGCTCTTGGGTCAGCTTGAACCGCTTCCCCCATTTCCCTTCTTCATCCAGATAAGCGTCCAGGAATGTTTCTCTCACCTCAATGATGTTGGGTGGCAGTTCGTACTTGAATTTCCCCTTCTGCTTCGTATGGGCTCCTATAGCGAAAATAATGAACTCATGCTCCGGCATCTGCCTTGCCATATTGTGAATCCAGCTCGATACACCGCCAGTTATATATGGATAGGAACCTTCCGCAATCATACATATTCTCATGCCTCTCCCCCACCTAATCCAATGGCGAATTCCGGTCCCGTAACCTTCACCAAGTAAGTATTTTCATCTATCTTTTGTGCTGTGCTATGGCTTTGACGCTTAATCTGACGTTCCGTTCTCATAATAAAATAAAGCGGAGCTTCGTAATTGATAACCTCTCCGCGAAGCTGATTGTCGTCAAAAACTGTCGACACCTGCGATTGCAGCATTCTGGTCATATCCAGTCCCGCTTCTGCTGATGTCATATCCCTAAGCCATGGGTAAGTGCGATCTAGCCGGCCGAGCATACCGGTGAAGTCCTCATACAGCTTCGACCACGACTTGTTCAAGCCGCGAGCTTCTTCCAGCAGATCGTCCGGATGGATGAAATGCGACATGATGCCGAGTGATGTGATGGTATTGGCTTCCAGCCAGCGATTGTAAGAAGTTTCGAAGTAGCCAGATGTAATGCGCGGCATGTCCAGAATACCATCGTCGCCGATCTCATATTCCTGAACAAAGGCGTTCCCGCTGTGATCAGTATCGTATAGCGAGGCGATAACAGCCAGATCCGGCCATGCCGCCTTGAGCGCCTTGCGACCTTCCGGACCCAGCACATTAGAAGGCGGTACATAAGACAGCGCCTTATAATTCGGGAAGGCCTCCTCCAAATAATTCAACACCACCCTTATTGCCGCTTCCATCTCTTCCTGCGATCGCCAGGAATCATAGTCGAATGTACTGGAAATCTCCTCATCCACGGTTAGCGACTGATGATTGTAGCCGTGGATCCCAATCTCTCCTCCACTCTTGATCACTTCGCGGCCGTATGAGATCAGATTATGCTTCTCTTCATCACCCGGATTGTCATAGGGCGGAAGAACATCTTCCCAATACGATTGAATCAGGGCGGCTGTATACTTCACATCATATCGCTTAGCCGCCTTCAGCATATCCGGCCACCAGACGTTGCGGAAAAAAGTAATATTATCAACGCCATATTCGCGATAGATAACAGGTTCAGTCCCCTTGCTGTAAGGCGCTGGGAAATCATCGATATAGAACAGCTTGGCATTGAAGACAGGGTAGATGAACTCCTTCTGCAGCATGCTGATTCCGCTCGCAATCAGTCCCCTGCTATGCTTCAGATGAAGCATATTCCCGTTAAAGACGAGGAACCGCCCTTGACCGTAATCGCGATGCCACATAAGCGGTATGCCTTCCAGACTCTTGGCCAACAGGGTCGCTTCATGATCAAGCTCCAGGTACAGAGAAGTATTGTATAAGTACCCTTCGCCCGTCCGCAGTCCATTCTCTCCGATCAGTATATTGGAGGTCAATTCAATGCCGGTGGACTCATCAGCGTATAGAAAATCGGTGATGCCGAGCCTGCGATACAACTGATGAAAGCTGTCATCAACTTCCGGCATGGTCATCAGAAACGCCGATCCGCCGTTATTGACGAACTCTATCAACGCGTCTACATCACCAATGTCGGACAGCTCGGCCGTTGTCAGTAAAACAGAAGTGCATGCTCCGTAATCGATTACGTCCTCTGCCACATTGACTTCAAGCGAATCCCGCTTCATATATTGAAGCATACGGACGGTGTTGTCCTTAAGCCCCACACTCTCCTCTACTTGCCCCGAATAAGTGACACAGTAGAGCTCATCCGTCATTGCGAAGCCCGCTTGCTCTCCGGTCTGCTCCTTCAAGCTCATAAGTGCATCGTATTCCTCTAGGAACCGATCATTCTGGTTGAATCTAAGAATAAACTGCGAGCGCGACACCTGAATGAATACACCGAGCATCAGGATGAATAAGAGGATGAATATAATATTGCGTTTGAACTTGTTTTCACTCTGCATGTCTTACTCCCTCCGACCAAAACCTCACGAGCATCAAAGCGCGATTGGACAGCCTGATCGGCGACTGCTTGAGCTGACCAAGCGTGTGATGAAGCTTGGTCATGGATCTCATGGTGTAATACACCTTCATCATACACAAATAAGCCTCTTCGCGATAAGGATACTCCTTAAGAAACTCTTGGCTTGTCGCCTCCGCCATCGAGACCAGGTTCAGCACCAACTCCGTCTCAACCTTCTCTTCATAGGCCCACTCCGCGCTTTCTCCCAGCATAATCAATTGCTCCAGCACAGTTAGATACGTATATTGATACTTGAAGAGCGTCCGCTCATCCAAAAATCCACTCTTCATGAACCCTTGCAGCACCTCGGCGTACGTCTTCACGACATGCCTGTCCTCCCTGTCGCTCTCGAAGCGAACAGACAGATCCTGCAACGCAAGAAGAAGCTTGCGTTTCACTTCCATGATTGCGCTGACCGCATAGTGCGACGTCTCCGTATCTTCATTACTTACCGCCTTCTGCAGAATATCCAGGTAATGAGTAGCATCTTGCTTGAGCACATCAATCATCACCCGACGACGCGTAGCATGCTCGCTAATAAGCAGCGCATCTTCGATTGGGATAATTCCCAATTCCTTCTCCCGGTTCACCTGGGCATAAACGCGTGTACGCTGAAGATGCTGCTCTTCGTGTTGCTTGGCTACGTAATCATCGAACTCATTCCCTTTGTTCCTTACTATACGCTTCGGCCAGAACAAGGGATATAACCAGCCTATCCCGGGAAACATCGCCACGATGATAAGTCTAAGCAACCAGTCGCGCGTTGACTTATGGTGACGCATGCCCAGTATAACCGCAGATATCAGGACATAACTGATGTAAATAATCATGAACATATTACTGATCCTCTTCTACTAGAGTGAGGGAGATGCCTCTACGGGCAAAGCGCTCCATAACGGATTCCACATCCTCCCGGCTTGTACCAGACAGCAGCACCAGCACATGACCGTCAGCATGCCGTCCAATATAGTCGGTCTCGCGCAGCATAGCAGCAATAGCCCGACTGGTCTCTCTTATATGATCGACATGATCTCCACTGCTCCTTAGAATTAAGTACGGTGTATGATGTTCCTTGAAGGCGAGCCTCTTGGAAGCGACGATCTCCTGGAACACCTCATCCCGCAGCAGCGGAGTGCCTTCTATATAGCGCCGGTCTTCCGTCGCCTGGATATAGGCGAATGACTTGGACAGAGCCGAAGTGACCAGGTCTACTGTGGTCTTGAACAAATTCTGATGATACAATGAGAATTTCTCAAAGGGTAAGCCGTCTATCATGACAACAGCGGATACCGTCCCCTTATCGTAGATAGGGGCGCACATGAGCGGCGCATTGTCTATCAGTTGCTTGTTGATGAACATCTGCCTGTCATGGATAACAGTGGATATATAGGCGTGATCGGACACCTTCAACGAGTTGGCCGTCGCTGCCCCGCTCGTACCTGAGCTTGCGACAAGCCTTAAATAAGAAGCGTCCCGATTAACTGTATAGATACATACAAAGGGTGCGGACATAATGGACTTCACGACATTAACTGTTGCCGTAAATACTTTTTCCGGTTCCAGACTTTCCAGTTCCTTCGTGATGGAATAGATCTTGCCGTAACTGTCACCCGCATTAAGTATCCGCAGCTGCAGCTCTTCCTTCACTTCCCGTACATCATGATACACGCCATTCAAGAACTCGTACTTGTCTTCCAATTCGGCAATCTTGACCTGCTGCTGCTCGATCTGATTATTCTTCCGTTCTATTGAATAGCCGACTACCAGTCCGATAAATAAGTAAATTGCAATCTGAAAGAAGAAATCCGGTATATAAAGAAGCGATATGAATTCGTTGCCCTCTTCCAACCGTTCGAATATATACAGACCAATGGAAAGCATGACCGCCACAATTGCCTGCTTGTTGCCATACAAAATGCCCATAATCGTAATATAGAAAAACTTTACATCTATTGCCGTTCCCACACCAATATCTCCGTTGAGTGTCAGCCATGCGGTTAGGCCGAACGCCAGCAAGTTCTCACCGAAAGGCTGTACCTGCTTAAGTAACGATTTATAAGCTCTCAGTCCGGATGATGCACGCTGCACCTTCGTCGCCGCCGATTCAGCCGCAGCCTGCTCGCGCTGGAAATAGGAAAATGTACGCTGCAGCCCTTCCGCTATGGAGTATAACGGGGCCCAATCCAGATCGTTCTGCACGCGCTCATTGCTCAGGACGGAACGATCGATATCTCCAATGCGTGAGCTGCCATAAGTGATATTCTTCACCGGCTGCAGCTCCTGCACGTAGTCAACAAGTTCCTTCACACTGCACTCCGTACCTGTGGAAACATTATATACGCCTGTCACCTGCGAAAGAGAGGCACGATAGATGACATCCGCCACATCCTCGACATAGATAAAATCCCTGGTCTGACTTCCATCCCCATGTATGACGATATCTTGTCCAGCTAGAGCCCGATTCAGGAATGTAGTGATCACGCCGCCTTCGCCGATGACCGACTGTCTCGGCCCATATACATTGGAGAATCGGAAGCCGAGCGTATCTAGCCCGTACCATTCCGTCCACTTCCCTGCATATCGCTCGCCCACCAGCTTGCTCATGCCGTAAGGCGACAGCGGGGAGCATTCCGCATCCTCCTTGATCGGCATATGCTGCTGAACACCATATACGGCAGCTGATGATGCGTAGATGAACTTGGATACGTTAAAGCTTCTGGACAGATTGAGCATATTAATCAGGCCGGACACATTCGCCTCTGCATCCCTTGCAGGATGAAGAATGGAGTCCGTTACACTAACCTGCGCCGCCATATGTACGACAATATCGAACTTATTGCTGCGATAGACTTCCTCGCACTTGGGATCATCTATCGATAATTGATAGTTTTTGTGCTTGAATGTAACATGTTCTCTCTTGCCCGTAGACAAGTTATCAATAATAACTACATCATGTCCCTCCTTATGGAAGCGATCTGCGATATGCGAGCCAATGAACCCATAACCCCCTGTAATTAGGACTTTCATACTATCACCTCTTTCCTTTCAATAATATACATGGGTTGACTGAACAAAAAATGAACATTATTCCAATGTGCATGCCTGCAACAGGCTGCCACAATAATACAAAACTCCCTTAAACACGCGCTGAAATCGACATTAATCGACAAATTCATTATATCATATCTCTGGTGTAATAGACAAAAAACCCCATGATTGAAGCGATGTCAGGAAATCATCCATTCGCTGTTACCAGAGGGGGGTTATAGTTCTTAGTACCTATCTTTTTTCGTTTTACTCCACTGCATAACGCAGCATATCACCATCTGACGGCAACTGGGTTGTGTTGTCATCATCCAATATCACGCCCAGTGCAAGCTTGCTCCCTATAAGCAAGCCCAGCTCATTCAGTGAAATCGCTGCTTCAATCCCATTATCCTGCTCGTAGTAGCCGGATTGTCGCTTCAAATTACTCACCTGCACCCATGACCAATTCTCTCCGTCTCCGTTATAACGATATAATCTTCCACTCTCCAGCATGAATTCAGCCCCCCCGGAGCTCCAATCAGAAGCTCGGTAACCTGCATCTGCTTCAGGATCTGTGTCCAGATATACTTGGATCTTCCTTGATCGCAGACCACTGCCCTCTATTAATAAGAAGAGCTGCTGCCCATTATGGTAAGCCTTGAGCAACTGAGGATTACCAGGACCTTCATCAAGCACCGGCACGTGATTCCAATCATCTGCAGAGCCGTCAATGACAATAGAAAGATCTTGCGCCGGAGGTGTAGTCGGACTAGGGCTCCCGCTGTCTCCATTCACCATAATCAGGCTCCGGCCTTGCGGCAAGCGATCATCCATGGAATCGTTCCATACATAGCCGATTTCGATACCGCCCTCCATCGCATTTATATGATCTAATGAGAGCGCGGCTTCCACAGCTGTTGAGGTCACGGCATACTGGCCGTTCTCCTTGTAAGAAACAACTTTCGTCCAGCCCCAATCGGTTCCGCCCGATCCGCTGTAACGATACAATATGCCGTTCTCCAGCAAATAATCCGCTCCACCATCGGACCAGAATGGGGGCTGGAAGCCGGTAGCCGTATTATTATCCGTATTCATATATAGCTGTCCCTTATCTCCCAGCAAGCTGCCCGTCACCAATACATAGAGCTTTCCATGTGAAAGGATGGCCTGTAATGTACGCACATTGGAATTGCTCTCCGCTATAGTTTGAATATGGCTCCAATCACCAGCATAACCGTCTATAGTGAAGCCATTCTCGGACGGAGGAGTGGTAGGCGTTGGTTCCGGTGTCGGTGTTGCTTCACCGCCTCCTCCAGAAGTGCTGGTGGGCTCGGGTGTGGGCATGGGGCTGGGCGTTGGGCTGGGCGTTGATTCCGAATCCGGAATCGCTGTCGGGGACGGCCCGCCCCCTCCGTATTCGATAGCGCCTATATCTACAACTTCACCTTGCAATCGGACTCCCCCGAACAAGTCCAGTGCATCTGACCCGATATAATCATTCGCTCCGCTATCAATTGCCGGTGACTGCGCGGACAGTCTGATATCACCATGCACCAGTCCTGCCAATTGCGGATCGGCAAAGATGGAATGCTCATCGAAGCCCGTCACAGTCTTGTATTCCTCCCAAGTAGAGTAGAATTGTCTCTCCCATAGCCACCCTGCCGCATCTATACCATCCGACCTGTAATAGAGATTGTAATCCACCACATTGCCAGATCCGCTAAACCCATACTTATGTACCAGTTTTTGTCCCGGTCCCGCATAGATCAGATTATTCACCACAACATTATCCACATTATTCTCTTGAAAAGTGATTGCTCCGTACCCCTGCTTATACGTATCGTTAAACAACAGCGTGTTATTGCTTACCACATTATGGCTTGCACCGCCATTGTCCTCGTCCGAGCCGCCGAGCAGAATGCCCGCCCCGTCATTATGATGAACATAATTATTGCGTACTGTAATGCTGCTAGTCATTCTCCCTGCATTCTCGCTGGCAATCTCAATGCCGAAATTGCTGTTATACACTTCGTTTCTTTCAATTACGATATTCGAGGCCCCGTCGGCATAAATACCGCCGGCACTTCTCGAGCCGCTCCTATACGCAGGATTCGTGGAAGAATCGATATTATACACGGTATTGCCCCATACAGCGCCATTCCTCGCCTGATCCCGGCAAGGGCTGGAGCAGGCTCCGTAAAAGCCTGCTATATCGATGCCGATATTATTGTTGTCATGCACCTTATTATTATCGACCGAGAAGCCATCGACATTACCGCTTACAGTCAGCGATTCGCTTGAGCCAAGCTTCAGGTGATGCACCCGGTTGCCACTGACGCGAATGTTCGCAAGGGGAACGGCATCATTGCCGTAAATATGAATCCCGTGCGCATTGCCATCATCGGACAAATTCTCAATATGGTGTACATCATTATTCAATATATGGATATGAGAGCCCCCTCTGCGCACGCGTATGCCCGCCGGTGTCTCCGAACTGCTTGAAGTGGTCAGCCCACGCAGCTCAAAGCCGTCAATGACGACATAGCTAACCCCTTTCAGATTGAAGAGAGCATTGTTGCCGCTGGTTATAGTCAAGCCCGTTCCATCGACTACAGGCCGTTCTCCAGGGTAGGCCTGAATAATTATGTAAGCGCCCTTCATGCCCGAAGTGGATATATTGATAAATTCCTCATATATTCCGCCCCGTACCATTACCGTGTCCCCGGGCAGAAGTGCGTTCACTGCGTGCTGAATCGTCCGCCAGGGAGATTCAAGCGTGCCGACCGCTGTATCGTCCCCGTCTGTTGCCACATAATAAGTGGCGTGTGAGTACTGGCTCGTGGAGTATGCAGCCAGAGGCGAATAGGAGATTAAAATCATTAACGACATCATTAATGCGAAGCCAATCTTCGCATAAGCAAGGACAGAAGGATTCTTGCGTTGTTCAGCCATCTCTCCACCGTCTCTTTCATCGCGCACTGATTGTTAGAATAATGCAAGTATATCAACTAACATTGCCAAATAATAGGGACAATCTGCCTGTTTCAAATGCCAGGGAATTGGTTTACTACATTTTAAAGCAAGCTGTTCTACAAATCCATCATGCGGAGGAGATAACCATGTCAAAAGATACTTCCTTTAACAGCACAGTCGCCGGAGCAATCGTCGGCGGGGCGATAGGCGCAATTGCCGCTCTGCTGTTGGCACCGAAGTCCGGACGGGAACTCCGTTCCGACCTGTGTGCCAAGGCGCTGTCGGCCAAGGAGCACACTTCCCAGCTGGCCAATCAGCTCAGCGCGCAAGCGAAGGAGCTTGCCGGAAGCGTGACCGGCAAATCCGATGGAGCTGATGAGAATGGCTGTCATACCGCAGCTGATTCGGAGGTTCGTTCGGAAGGCATGAATACGATGGCACCATCCGAGCCGGACATCGTGAAGCTGGGCAAGGAGATGGACACAATGCCTACCAATTCGGAATTGAGAGAAGAAGGCAAGAGACCAGACCCCGAACAATGACCAGCTATACATCATCATGAACAGGCCCATGGCCGGCACTATCCCAACATTGCCGGCCATGGGCTTTATTGTGTCTATATGATCAGCCATCTACTTCATCATCCTGAAGGATGCGCCTTAACTTCTCTAATGCCCGGCGTTGAATGCGGGATACGCTCATCTGCGATATAGCAAGACATTCCGCCACTTCACGCTGCGTCTGTCCCTTCTTATAGACCAGCTGAAGCACGAGCTGCTCCTGCTCCTTCAAGCGGAGCATAGCCGCTTGAAGATCGAGATTGCCGTCCAAGGCGTGAAACTCACCGCTATCGCCGGGAATCACATCGCCGATCGTGGCCGCGCTTTCCTCATCCGAGCTCAGAGGCTTGTCCAAGGACAAATAATGATACGACTCTCGGGCCGCCAATATTTCAATCGTCTCTTCTATTGATAATTCCAATCTTGACGCGATATCTTCGACCATAGGAGAGCGACCCAGCTCTACCGTCAGCTCATCGACGGCACGCTGCACCATTAACCCCTTCTCCTTTATCCGCCGCGGAATCTGAATATACCATGCCTTGTCCCTCAAGTAGTTCTTCAAGTGTCCAATCAGACTCTTCATCGCATATCCCTCGAACGGAATGCCTTTCGTCGCGTCATATTGCTGGAACAGCCGCAGCATGGCTATTTGCGCGACCTGATAGAGATCATCGTACAGATCCGTTCTGCTCCGCGACATCTTGCCGGCAGCCATTCGAACGATAAATTCGTAATGCTTGAGCAGCAAGGTAGCACTCTCATTGCATTCCATTTTACGATATTGCTCCATCAGTGACTTGATCTGATGAGACGATAATTGCGCTGTCCTTTCACTCATACAATCTCCTCGATTCTGCCCAAGCGCTTGATCAGCACGACCTCCGTCCCGTTGAGCCGCTTCACTTCCACCTTGTCCATAAGCGCATGCATCATATAAATGCCCAGTCCGCCTATAGAAGCCTCAACAAGCGGGATGGCGTGCAGCCCCTGGCGAATCGTGCTCTCTCCCTCTTCCCGAACTCCGGCTCCGTCATCTTTTATCGTTATATACAGATCCACATCCTTCCATTGAAAGGATATCCGGATGAACCCTTCTTGATCGCCGTATGCATGCTGAATAACGTTGGAGCAAGCTTCCGTGACGGCCACTTTCATATCCTCGATCTCTTCATAGGAGAAGCCGGCCTTCACCGCCAAGGCATACAACACGGAGCGAATAATACTCAAGTTGTCTGCAATTGCCGGTATGGTCATTACTATAGGATGATTATTCATATCACACAATCCCTTCTTTCTCTATGGATGATGGGCATCGATTCCTATTGCCGTCAAATCTTCCATATTCGCATGACAGCCGCTGCCGTCCGCGCAATGCGGCTGACGCGGCTGAACTTCGAGCTCTCCGGTCTCTCCCGACTCTCGGGAGTCCGAGCTGCTGCGCTCTGTTGCAACGACAGCGAGACGGAGTGCGCCGTGTCCCCCATAATCTTGATAGTGGCGAATACCCCGTCCAGTTCCTTCAGCTTCTGTTCCGCCTGCCGGGCGACTCCGCTAGCCGTTCCTACCACATCTCTTGCCTCAGCGGTTAATAACATCATCTCTTGCCGCATCTGCTGGATTGCTCTTTGCCCTTCCTGCATCATCAAGCCGGCAAGCCGGAACATTCGAAATGCCGCAATCAGGACGATTACCACGGCTAATGCCACAATAACTGCACTAATCAGGACGATTGTATTCATCTCTGTAAAGCACTCCTTTATGCAACCTGTTTGCTACGTTTTACCCGTTGCGGACACCTTTGAAACACTTCTCCCGCCTTCTCCGCTTCCTCGAATCTATCTTTCTCGCATGCTATACTTAATAGAGTGTGTTCAAAGTCAGCCGTTAGGAGGGTGCCCAATCGCTATGTTCAGATGGAGAAGCTTCAGTATTCGATACAAAATCGCTATCGGCTATATCCTCATGATCGGCTGTCTAGGAGCAGCAATCGGGGTGATATCCGAACGTATTGCGCATCAGCAGCATGAAATGGAAATGCTATCGAGCAAGAGCATTGAAATTAGCAGCCTAATTACGATGATCCGCTACAATGTCATTAGTATGGAGACTAGTCAGAGAGGCTACATTATAACGGGAGACGAAGCCTATCTGGAGCCTTATACGCAAGGGAAAGCAGAATGGCGGAATAACCTAGAGGACTTGCAGGACCACTTCGATGCCGATCCGGAGAAACAGAAGGAGCTCGAGGGCATAAAGGCAACGATCGAGCATTGGATTAATACATACGGAGAACCGACTATACAGCTGAGAAGAAACAATGAGACCGCTACTGTCATTGACTACTTCCGTAACGATTCCGGTAAAAACAGCGTTGAACGGCTCCGAGAGCAGCTGGAGAACCTTCGCAAGAATCACCTATCAGCCAATGAGGCGTCATTGGTGCTGCTGGAGCAGCGCAATGCGTCCATGATTCGCACAATTATCATCATATTAGTTGCCGTAGCGCTCCTGTCACTCCTTATTGTAGCCTACGTATCGCAAACGATTGTGAATGCGATACGTCAGGTGACAACCGCCATTCGCGAGATCGCAGAGTCCCGAGTTGGTCTGGCAAGACGTATCAAGGTCCGCTCCAGAGATGAGATCCAGGGGCTGGCGGAGGCTACCAACAGTCTGCTTGAAAGCATGGAGATGAAATCGTGGGTACAGAAACATGTTGCCGATGTCGCCACGATGAATCAGGGCATGCAGAATCTAATTCAACTGGCCGACGCCTTCCTCAGCCATGTGGCTCCGATGATTGGCGCCAGCTATGGCGCGTTCTACTATCGGAGGGGCAGCGGAGAGAATGACAGACTGGACAAGCTTGCTACTTATGCCGCGCAAGGCGGGTGCGACGCCAGGTCCAGCTTCCTTGTCGGCGAGGGATTGGTAGGCCAATGCGCCAAGGACAAACGTCCGTTCCTGCTCACACGGCCGGAACATTATGAAGGACGCATACAGTCCAGTCTAACAGAGATGGAGCCGCAGAGCGTGCTGATTATTCCCGTAGAGCTGGAAGGCAAAGTGATTGCCGTCGTGGAGTTCGCTTCCATGGAAGCGTTCCAAGCACAGCATCTGAAGTTGCTGGAGGCAATTGAGGAGCACTTCGGAGTGGCCATCGACAATGTCGCCGGCCGAATGGAAGTGGAACGACTGCTAGGGGAGTCTCAAGCTCTGACGGAGGAGCTGCAGGCGCAATCGGAAGAACTGCAGATGCAGCAGGAAGAGATGCGAATGACGACGGAGCACTTGGAAGAACAGAATCTGTACGCCGAGCAGAAGACGAAGGAATTGGAACAAGCGAAGCAGGAATTAGAGGATTACGCTAATCGGCTGGAAGAAAGCGCACAGTACAAGTCGAACTTCCTCGCCAATATGTCTCATGAGCTTCGAACACCGCTTAATAGCATATTGATTCTGTCACAGATGCTCTACGAGAATGAGCACAGCAACCTTTCCAAGGAAGAAGCCGGCTATGCAAGAGTCATTCATTCCTCCGGCAACGACTTGCTCACACTCATTAACGATATGCTGGATCTGTCCAAGCTGGAAGCCGGCAAAATCGAACTGGTTATGGATGAAGTGAATTTGTCGGAAATTCCAGACATGCTAAAGCCGAGCTTTGCTCCCGTAGCGGAGAATAAGGGCATCGCCTTTCATACCGAGCTGAAGGAAGGGCTCCCGCCTACCATTCGCACGGACGGTCAGAGGCTGCAGCAAATATTGAAGAATCTGTTGTCCAATGCTTTCAAGTTCACACATAAAGGTTCGGTTACACTTACGCTGCATCGGCCCGATCCGGCCTTCATCCGGCGGCATATACCATCTCTTCCCCAGGAGAATGCGGTGGCCGTCTCGATTAAAGATACGGGCATCGGCATCCCGCTTGAGAAGCAGGAGGAAATATTCGAAGCCTTCCAGCAGGTGGACGGCAATACCAATCGTATCTACGGCGGCACAGGATTGGGACTGTCCATCTGCAGAGAATTCGCGACTATGCTGGGAGGAAGCATCGCTGTAAGCAGTATGCCGAATCAGGGAAGCACCTTCACGCTCTTGCTCCCTATCGAGCGAGGGAATACCGTCTTGGAAGCTGCAGCAGCGCATGAATCAGCAGCTCCGGCCACGCGGGACGAGTCAGCTCAAGCTGCATTGATGTCTGAGGCGCCCTCTCAGGCTGTTACCCCCCAGGAAGAAGATACCGTCTTCTTGAACAAGAAAGTGCTGCTGGTAGAAGACGACGAGCGCAACATCTTCTCCATCTGCCAGTCTCTTGAGAAGAGGGGGCTTCATGTTACAGTGGCACGCAACGGTCAGGAATGCCTCGACATGGTGGACAGTGATTCTGATGCTCGCTTCGATCTGATACTGATGGATATCATGATGCCTGTACTGGACGGATTCCAGACGACTCGGGCGCTGAAGGAGCGCGAAGCGTTCCGGCATACGCCCATTATCGCTCTTACTGCCAAAGCAATGAAGAGTGACCGGGACAACTGTCTGGCCGCCGGCGCTTCGGACTATATTAGCAAGCCAATAGTGATGGAGCAGCTATTCTCGCTTATGCGCGTATGGCTGACCAGTTAGCGGGTGGGATACGATGAGTGAAGAAATCGAAGAGCTTGAGATTGATCTGATGCTGGAAGCGATCTATCGTGTGAAGGGTTTTGATTTCCGCCAATATTTGCGTTCCTCGCTGCGAAGACGCATCCTCCATCGGATGCAGTTGGATCATGTGCCGACAGTCTCTGCATTGTTGGACCGAATCTTGCACGATGAACAATGGATGAATAAGCTGCTGGAGGATTTATCTATCAAAGTGACGGAGATGTTCCGCGATCCCGGCTTCTTCCTCGCATTCCGCAAGTTCGTTGTCCCGCACCTCCGAATGCAGGAACAAATCCGCATCTGGCATGCGGGCTGCGCTACAGGCGAAGAGGTGTATTCCATGGCGATTCTATTGGATGAAGAGGGATTGCTCGATCGGACAATCATCTATGCAACGGATATGAGCAAGGATGCGATAGATGGAGCCAAGGCAGGCAGGTTCCCGTTAAAGAAAATGCAGGCATATACACGGAATTATCTGCAAGCCGGGGGAAAAGGGGAATTTTCTTCTTACTACTGCACTAACCGGACGCATGCCTATTTTCATGACACGATCAAACAGCGAATGGTGTTCGCGCAGCATAATTTGGCAACGGACGGCTCGTTCAATGAATTTCATGCCATCCTATGCCGGAACGTTCTCATTTACTTCGATACGGAGCTGCAAAACCGGGTGTTCAATGTGCTGGCTGACAGCTTAACGTACGATGGTTATCTAGCGCTGGGCTGCAAAGAGACCATCCTCGCAGCCCAACAGAAGCGATTCGTCGAAGACCAGCCCGAGTGGCGCATCTATCGCAAATATGCGAACGGCTGAACGACAGAGAAAGAGGCCTTGCCCAGCATAAGCAAGCGGCCTCTTTCCTCAAACGCGATATTTGATTAACTTTACTTCTGTAGCGTCTTCGTCCGACTGAACATGCACCTCGTCCATAAGCGCTTCCATTAAATAAATGCCCAAACCGCCGGCACGCAGCTCTTCAGGTTCTTCGCTCCGCAGACTAGCCCCGCTTCCCACCGCCTCTTGATAGGCAAAGGGGGGCCCATAATTGATTACTTTAGTCATCAGACCTTCCTCAACAGGCTCAAATGAAATATCGATCACATGCCGCCCCGAAGCGTTGCCGCCATGGAGCACGGCATTGTTGCACGCTTCGGAGACCGCTACCTGCATATCTTCTATTTCTTCGTAGCTGTAATTCAATTTGGTGGCTACACCTGTCAGACATAGACGGACAAGATCGATATAATCCGCTACCGCCGGAATTTGCAAATGCACTGCGTTCATGCCTCAGCCTCTTCCCCTTCCCCTTCCTTCAAGTAGCCGGACAGGCCTGTCATATCGAACAATCGGCGAACTCGGTCAGGAATATTCCTTACATAAAATGGAGCATGGATACTGTGTCTCGTTTTCAGTATAGATACAATAATGCCGATGCCTGTACTGTCAATATAGGCGACATCCTTCATATCCAGCACAAGCGCCACATCGGTACGCTTAATGACGCGATCAAGCGCCGCCTGCAGCTGTGGCACGACGGCCAGATCAAGCTCGCCGCTCAGCTTCAGCAAGTATCGTCCGTTGCTCTCCTGCTGTTCAATATGTAACGGATCCAACTTCATAATATTCATCACTCCGATCTGTAGCATATATGTTGATCCTACCTATTTTCCAGCTATGGTGCAAGCTACACTGCCGCTATATGATAATAGCTCACATATTGTGAAGCGCCAGTATCGCTGTCCAGGAACAGCTTCAGTAGTGTCGCACCTCTCTGGAATACGATCCCGTCTTCAGCTACATAGTCCGGTTCACCCAACAGACGTCGCATCTCCCGCTCCGTCATGTTCACTTCCATCTGATTCACGGTCAACCGGCCCGGTGCTTCCACGTCGATATATTGCATCTGGCTGTCTTGAAAGCTAATACTCATCGCTTCGTAATGATAAGTCTCTATGCCGGGCAGATGCTCGTCCTGCGAGATGCGATCGGGCGGCCCCAGCTTCTCCACGACCGCTTCACGGCTATCGTAGATGGAGACCCCGTTCACTTCGCTCCACTCCGCATGAATCGGCTCCACACTTCGCTTCTCTGCGTCGGCCGTCAACGTGTACATATCGCCAAGCAATAAGGTCAATATGATAATAACATGCATAATTGAACTCCCTCCTGCCCATCATCGGCTATCAAGGTTCTTATTAACATGTATAAACCGATTGAAGACAATTGAAACAGAAGAACCGTTATTTCAACGTCATTCGGACAAGACAGATATCGTCCGGTTGTCGCTTCATTCCCTCGCTGGCCGGAAGCAAGCGCTCCACCAATTCCGAAGCGGACTCCTCCTCGGAGCAGCTCCTGATCAGAGTTGCCATTCGCTGCTCTCGCTCCTCATCCGGCTCAGTCATCGCCTCTGTCAAGCCGTCTGTATACAACAAGACCGTCGTGCCCGGCTGATAAGAAATGACGCCCTTCTCAACCCGGATTGATTCGAACAGACCGACGGCCGGAGCGGATGCATGCATCCAGAATGTCCCCTCATTCGTAACGGCAAGACCGGGTGGATGCCCGGCATTGACATATTGAATGACCCTCTCTTCCGTATTCACAAGTACGAATATGGCCGTAAAATAATAGTTCATCAACTCTTCCTCCCGGTACAACTGACCCATATAGCGGTTCAGCTCGGAGATGACCTCCTCGGGGTCCGTAATGCGAAGAATAGTATCCTTCAGCACAGAAGAGATGAACATGCACACGAGAGAAGAGGCAACGCCATGTCCCATCATATCCAGCAAGATGACGCCATAACGTTTGCTGTCAATCCGGAACCAGGCGTAATAATCGCCTGCCAGCTCATACGACGGACGATAATCCGCTTCGATTGCAATCTTGTCATTACAGATCGGCTCACTGAGCACGCTTCTCTGCACTTGCTTGGCCAATTCCAGCTCATAGCGAATCCGCTTGTCCTGCTCCTTATGCCAGTCTTTCTCATACTTCAATCGAAGAGCGGACCGAATTCTGGCCATTAACTCCAAGCGGTTAATGGGCTTCATCACATAATCGGTCGCCCCCGCATCCAATGCTTCCGCTAACTTCGCCGAATCGCCTACCGCTGTCACAAATATAATAGGGACATCGCTATAGCGTTCATCCCGCTGTATGCGCCTGCACGCTTCCAGTCCATCAATCTCCGGCATCATCATATCCAGCAATATAAGATCGACCGCTTCTTCTGCTGGGCAACCTGTATCAATATGGAGCATGTCATACAGCTCGCCAGCCGAGGAAGCCGTTCTCAGACCGGTATATCCTTCTCTGCTTAATATCGTCTTAATAATCATTTGATTGGTCACATTATCGTCTACGATTAGAATGCTCAAGGAAAGTTCCTCCCGTGGTGATGAATACTCCTATGTATGATGTAAGCCTACCCTTATTGGGTAGGCTTGTATCATACGCTAATAGGTGCGTTTCTAATAATGATGATTCATATACATGTAAGGATGGTAGACAATATCCCTGTCGAAATCATCGTCCTCGTATTCTCTGCCACCCCATGCAATGACCACAATTTTATCCTTCTCCATCTCAGCTTCCAGCCGCTCGGCTTCCTCCACTGAGATGCCTAGCGATCGCATCTTCGCCTGAAGCTCCTCGCCGGTCGAACGGAACAAGTTGGCAATGGCTGTGCCGAGTCCCTGCTCGTTCAAGCCAATCTCCTCTGCATCAGTACGTTCGGCAAGCCGCTTCGTTCGGGTCTTGTCATGCGTCAGCACGAAGATTCGCTCCTCCGGATAGCCCTCTCTGGCGAAGCTTCTCACCTGCTCTTGCACTTCATCACGCGTCATAACCGTATGAACCTTCGTCTTGTCGGTATCTGGTATGTTCATCATCGCAATCCCTCCTTGGAATAGGTATGATTCACTGCATGATTACTCTGCTGTTCCAGCATCAGGCGTCAGGGAATTCATCGCATTGCCGTCAGCATCGGGAACCATGGCATCGTTGGCGGGCGACTCATTGTTCACGCCGTCTGTGCCTGCATTGCCACTCGATCCATCATTATTGCAGGCTGCCGCTGTGAAGATCAATGCCGCGCAAAGCGTTGCCGTCCATATCACTTTCGTTTTACGAATATAGGAATGTTTATTCATCATCGTCATCCTCCCGGTTCGTCATGATTGGATTAGGAGCGCCTCCTTAGTCCTTATTAACCCGAAGAAACCGACTTGAATCATACCCGGCCATGAGAAAATTCTCAGATTGCTTCCTAATATAAGTCTAATGTTTAAAATTTAACATGGTCTATTATTTTAGACAACATTCGCACTCAAATACAACTAATGATTAACTACATCCAGCTCTCCTTCAACTCACCGTTCTCGGCCGCTCCATCCGGGTAACGCCCGGCCAACGGAATGCCGCCCATTCCGGCACATGCTTGTCGATACGGGTGACGAGCACCGTCATATCGTCGACAATATCGCCGTCATGATGCCGCACGACGCGCTCCAGCAACGCATCGGCCATCTCCTGCGGATCGTTCGTCTCCAGCTCGCCGATGATGCGCTTCATCCACAGCTCCTTGTTCACTGCATAGCCGGGGGCGTCATAGATGCCGTCGCTCATCATAATGAGCGTATCGCCTGGCTGCAGCTGCATGGAGACGAAGTCGACATCGATGTCCTGTATAATGCCGATCGGCAGATTGTTGGCGGTAATTGGGATAACCTCCCTTCCTCTACGAATAAAGCTTGGCGTCGACCCAATCTTCAAGAAGGTCGTATGCGCTGTATATAAATCTACAATAGCCAGATCTACCGTAGCGTACATTTCCTCGGACGAACGAAGCAGCAGGACGGAATTGACCGATTTCACCGCCAGTCGTTCATCCATCCCCGACTGCAGCAGCTGCTGCAGAATGGATAGCGCTGCGCTGCTCTCCTGGCGCGCGCGCTCCCCATTGCCCATGCCATCGCTTATCGCGACAGCGAACTTGCCGCTTCCCAGCTCTACCAGACTGAAGCTGTCTCCCGACAGCAGATCGCCTCCCTTGGCAGCTCCCGCCACCCCAGTATCCACCTCGAATTGCTTGGCCGATCCGAAGACGACGAGCGTTGGCTCGCCCGGCTTCTCGGGCGCTTTCTCCCCTTTCACCGCAATATGCTCGCCCAGAATATCGCTAAGCAGCGGAGCGATTATTTTTCGGCATTCATCGAATCCTTTCTCGAAGGAATGATATACTTCAATTTCAACGCTTCCCTCCTCCAAATTGACAATGTCCACACCTTGAATAGACAACCCTAACCCTTCCACCGCCTCCCGAATTTGTTCTTCTTGCAGATGAAGCGTCTGCCCCTCCCGTCTAATCTCCCTGGACAGATCCTCCATCACTTGCGATACCCCAAGCAATTGATCGGCGACAAGCTGCCGGGATTCGTATAATTGCTTCCTCCACTGCATATCATTGTGATATAGCTCGTACTGATGCTTCATCACCGCCATCACTTGAGAAGACTTCACGCAATGCGAAGTCCACGACCGAGGATGATCCCTGGTGAGCGGAATCCGATTCTCCTCCACGGTCGTCATCATCTCCGTCATCATCTTGTACGTATTGTAGAACTTACTATCCCAGCATGCGCTCTGGCGATGACAAGAGGAACAACTCCGTTCTGCGACGGCGTTCATGAAGTGGCCAATCTCATCCTCGCGTGTCGTCTCATTTGACTTCCGGTTCAACTGGCCGAAGCTGCGCGACAACTGGCGGAACACTTCCGAGAATTGGACGACCCGTTCCGCGGTCACTTCTCGCACGCGCTTCGCATAGTCATGCTGTGACTTCGTATGCTCGTGCGTACCCGGCACGTAACGGGCAATCGTGCGGATGACTCCCCGCGGCGTGAGCAGCAGCAACGTAGCGGCTGCGACGGATTCCCAGGTGGAGCTCATCACATCAGAGCCCGTCCCGATATAGACCGTCAAGATCGACGTGCCCAGCAGCATGCCGAATGCCGCTGCCATCTTGCCGCCATCTCGCAGCAATCCCGCCAACAGACCCGCGAAGGCCAACATGCTCATCTGTATAATCGCGCTGAAGTCAGCCAGACTGAGAATCAGCCCCGCGACTACGCCTACCGATGCTCCTAGCGGCGCGCCGCCCGCCATAGCGAACAGAAGCAATATATACCGGCTCATTACATGCTCCGCTGACATATCGTAGAACACCCAGCCCACCATTCCCGTCATCAGAGTAGCTAGAAGAATCATCACGCATATGATTTCTTCATGCTTCAAGACGGAGGATTTCTTCGTCATCATCAGTACCGGCATTGCGTGGATGAAGACAAGCGTCAGGACGAAGGCTAGCGACGACTCCACGACCACCATTACGAAGTTGTACCAGCTCAGCTTGTCCCCTATGAATACGCTGAACATACCGACGAGCAGTGTCGCGGTGAAGACGAGGATCGGGGCGGTGGACAACTCCGCCTTCTCATAAGCGCTCAGTCCCTTCAACAGCAGGAACAAGACGACGAGCTCAAGGGCGATCCAGAGCGGTGCAGGATCGGGAGCGAACCAGCTACCCGCGACAAGCGCCACAGCGACCCAAGGAAAGAGATCTCTGCGCATAAAGTAAGTGACGGCAAAATATGCCGCGGCAAACGGCATAAGAGACTCCAATATAACGGCCCGTCCCAATAGAAAAGCGATCGCCAGCATCAAGAACGCCCACTTCTTCCCTGAGAAAAAACCTATCATGCGCTTCGCCCCGACCCAATCTCTTCCCATTCCAGCCATGCTTTGCACCAGCTTCTGACGTTTTAGCTCAAGCGTACCCGCTACTTGTTCCTTCTTCACGTTCAGACACCACCATTCCGAGAGTAATGTGGTTCTCATTATAGGGGGTTGTCCTTATGAAGTTTGTCAGTTAACGTAACACGTTCAATAATTTTTTTCCGACAAAACAGTTGTCTCAACGCACTATGTCATAAATCTGTCACATGCAAGCCTCGCAAGGGGTTCGTTACGTTCATGGCTATACGCCACGTGTTCTCTGTCAACAAATTGTACAGGAAACGCTTTCAATTCTCTAGCGAATCGACGCGATAACCTGTCGGTATTGCAAGAGCCTTATAAAAAAGAAGAATTATGCGTATTCCCGTATCCTGAATACGACATTTGCGATCATACTGACAGGTAACCTTTGGCATTTGTCGTTATGCGTCCCTGCAATAGTCAACTAACCCGATGCAACAGCAAAAAGAGCAGAAGCCCTAAACGGTTCTGCTCTGGAATAGCTATATGCATCTATTTATAAGTTAAATGGGAGCTGACGGTTACACTCGCTTGGCGCCGCGTCCACCGCGTTTGCCTTCCGTATTCTTCTTAAGCGACGAAATCCGTTCTTCGCTATCTTTCAAGAAACGGGACATTTTATCCTCGAATGACGGTTTGCCGAATGACGGCCTGCCAGACGATTGCTTATTGAAGGGACGTCCGCCTCCGAAGCCTCCTCGGTTGTTGAATCTATCTCCGCCTCCACCACCCGTGCGTTCACGCTGCTGCGGCGGCGGCGCGCCTTCAGGCCGATCGACGGCTTGTTTAATTGAAAGGCCGATCTTTCCGTCTTTGTCCACATTAATGACCTTGACCTTAACTACATCGTCCAGCTTCAGATGATCCTTCACATCTTTGACATAGTTGTCTGCAATCTCAGAAATGTGTACAAGACCAGTGACACCTCCCGACAAGTCAACAAATGCTCCGAAATGTGTAATGCCGGTAACTTTCCCCTCTAATTTGGCGCCCACTTCAATTGCCATAAAATAAAATGTTCCTCTCTGAAAAGTTATAGTGAGCAGCGCTCCATCACTGCTGCAGCCTGCTTCTAACGTGATTATAACCGAATCTCCGAAGGAAGGTCAACAGACGTTCATCCCGCTGTAGCGCCCGATTTAGTCGCTAAAGATCTGTTGTTCGCCCTGCTTGACCATTCCTTGCTCTTTCGTCGCTAATTGTGCTATATACTCTGGATCCTTCAATTTTTCGATTTGCATGTTCAGGGCGTCGCTCTGCGCCTTAGCAGCTTCAAGCTCTTCCTTCATCGTGGCTAGCTTGGATTCTGTAGCTTGGCTCTGCTGCATCTGACCGAATAGCGTATAACCGGCCCAGCCCAAAAACAAGATTACAAAGAAAAGCCAGATTTTGATCCGACGCTTCGCGGCCGGCATTGTCGATTGTTTCGCTGTTGCTGCTGCCATTATTGCTACTTCCTCCTTAACCATGATTTCCACCGTTGCACGAATGCGGGTATGAGCTTGCCTATACGCTCCGCTATTCGCATCGATTGCCAATATGGCGTCAGCCATCGACCTAACGGTCGTGTGACCGGTCCAAGCATCCAGCGCAATAAGAGGCCGAATGGACGAACCAATTGTATCACAATTTTCAGGAGGAAAATAGTGAGTGCAGACCCAAATCCCAAAATGACGATAACGAGACGATATAACGCCAAAATCGGCTTGATCAGCAAAAAATCGACCAGCTTGAGCAAAAATGCAATAAGAGAACGAACAGCACCAATGAGCCACTTCGACAATAAGATTACCAAGCGGCTGAGCACCCAGTAGTAAAGAATGACGCCGATAGCCAGTCCCAGAAATACATATGCGCGCACCTCGCCGTTGTTGCTGGCATACAGTACCCGGAATACGACGACCGCAGCTGCCATCCAATAGACAATATCCAGCACAGGGAGCCACCAGCGCGGAAAGCGCAGCTCATGGGAGACAACCCGGTAGCCGTCGAATACCGCTCCCATGCCCAGTCCGGATAGAAGCATCATGACCACTGTCAGCCATTGTACGCTTAGCGTCACTTGAACAGCTTCCCGAACAGCCCTTTGCTCTTGGCAGTAGCTGTGCCGTCAAGATAGGCGAGAGAGTGAACCGTGCCTTCAATCGCAACCAATCCCTGCTCCAGGCTAAGGTGCTTGATGTGCAGATTCTGTCCCGTTACGGTGAGGAATCCCAGCTCTGTCTCCAGCAGAAATTCCTCACTGTCGAAGCTTTCCACATTGACTACGCCCGTCAGCTCCAGCAGCTTACGGTTGATCAGCTTGACTTCTTGTCCTTTCTGTCCTTTGCCGTGTTCCACCATAGCCTCGTCCCCCGCTTCAATCATTCTTACTTCTACTCTATGGAGAACGGACAAGGTTTAGAACCCCGCCACTTCGTTGCCACCTCGGAAGGCTTTGCTGCCCGCTGTCACGACTTCAGCAGCCGGGACGGCGCTATCCCTCTATACTTCTTGAATTGCCTGCTGAAATAATAAATATTCTGATACTCCAGCGCATCCGCCACCTCTCCGACGGACATGCCGCTGTACCGAAGCAGATACTCCGCCCGCTGAATGCGGCATTCCACCATGTACCGCTCGCAGGACATGCCGACCACTTCCTTGAACTTCACGGAGAAGTATCGCGGCGACAGGTGCGTCTCACGTGCCAAGTCGCGAATTCGGTGCTGCAGAGCGGGATGCTGCCGGATTCGGGCTGCAATCTCCCATATTGCATCCGTTACAGTCGTGTGCTGCGCATGCTCTTGTACATGACGGTTCGGGATTGATGCCGCATGACGGCTGTATTGCAGAAGCAGCATGACGATCAGCAGGCGAGCTTCTTCCCGGAACCCTTCCTCTCTAGCAAGCATCTGGGACATGTACCTCTCCAGCAGCCCCTCGAACCACGCATCCTCATACATCAGCAGGTAAGGAGCCACTTGCTCCAGAAGCGAGTCCTCGCAGTGAAAGTGAATATAAGACACCGTAAGCGGACGCTCGGGGTCGTGACAGGCGAAGATCCGGTCGCCGGGACGAAAGAGGAAGCACGAACCTCTCTGCACTTGATACGCTGTACCGTTCAATGTCAGATCGCCTGTTCCGTCCCATACATACCACAGATCGTAGTCGCTCATGGGACGGGAGCGGATATCCCACTTCCAGCCCGGCTCGCAGAGCACCTTGTTGAAGTAAGCAGACGCATGGATATGTTCCGGCGCAAGAACCATTACCCCACCACCTTAGGTAGAATTGTATAAATCATTATAGCAAATGGTACATTTAAAGTGCCTCTTCGTTGGCATATCTTATTGGTATAGTAGGTAAATTGATATAACAGAGGAGGCTTATTGCCGATGAAGCTTCACAATGGAACGGCGGAGGATATATCCGCCAAGCTGTATCGGTACGATAAGGTCGCCGACAAGCTGGGAAGCTTGCAAGAGATTGGTGAAGCTGCCGTAGCCAATTATACGAAGCAGGGCTACCTGGCGGTGGAGAGCGTGCTGAACGAGGGGCAGACAGAGGAGGCTATTGCCGCACTGAACGATCTGATCTTCGTGGATGCCAAGGGGGCTCATATCCAGTTCACCAAGCCGCAGGAGGAGCTGAAGGAGCTGAAGGAGCGAGAGCTGGCCGTCCGCAAAGTTAGCCGCTTCGTCAATGTAGACGAACGTCTGGGAGCCATAAGCCGCCATCGTCCGCTAATGGAGGTGCTGGAGCGTCTGCTTGGCGATAAGCCTGTACTTGTGCAGGACATGGCACTGCTGAAGCCACCGCACGCCGGCGGGGAGAAGCCTTGGCACCAGGATATGGCGTACGGCGCACTCGCTTACAATCGGGCGGTCATCGGAGTGTGGATCGCGCTGGACGAAGCTTGCCTCGATAACGGCTGCATGCATGTCATTCCCGGCTCTCATGCCGAAGGAGCGGTTCCCCATTACGCGGTGCGAGACTGGCAAATATGCGATGACCATATTCCTGTAGAGCGCGATGTGGCGGTGCCCCTTGCCCCTGGGGGCGCGCTCTTGTTCCACGGCTTGCTCAAGCACGGCACGCCCTTTAACCTGTCAGCGAAGCGCAGGCGGGCGCTGCAACTGCATTATGCGGCAGAGTCGGCCTTGAAGCTGCGTCCGCAGGAGTATAAGCTGATGTTCACGAATGCGATGACGGATGCGGAATGCTAGGAGAACTCTTTCTAAGCCAAAAGGCGAAATAACTCACAAAGTGGGGATAAGCTTCGAAGCTTACGGGGATATTTGGCCAGGACCTCGAAACTTATCGTTTTGGAATGTCAAAGAAGCTGCAGTCGAGCATAGCACTCGTCTGCAGCTTCTTCTCATTGTTCCCAATCAAGAGCGTTGTCTCGTGGGCGCTGTTCTTCTTTCACCAAAGTGTACAATTCCCCGGCTTCATCCTTCCGCGTCGTATCTGCCAGCCGCTCTACCTTAACCGTGACGATTTTCACTCCATACTGGATTTGAAGCTCGTCGCCGACTTTAACTTTGCTGCTGGCTTTCGCTTCGCGGCCATTGATCCATACGCGTCCCTGCTCCGATACGTCCTTGGCGACAGTGCGGCGTTTGATCAGTCTGGACACTTTGAGGAACTTATCCAGTCTCATGAATTACTTGATCGCTTCTTTCAGCTTGTTGCCCGCTTTGAACGCAGGAACCTTGGATTCTGGAATGGTGATTTCTTTGCCCGTTTGCGGGTTGCGGCCTACACGTCCAGCGCGCTTACGAGTTTCGAAAGTACCGAAGCCGATCAGTTGAACTTTGTCTCCGCTTGCCAGCGCGTCAGTTACTTCACCCAGGAAACCGTTAAGTACAGATTCTACGTCACGCTTCGTCATGCCGCTCTTCTCAGCGATGTTGTTAATCAGGTCTGTCTTGTTCATAATCATTATTCCTCCTAGTATTTTACGAATATTTGAGGCCTTTTCCATAGAGTCAGGCCCTTTGGCAAAATCTGCTCTCACGAAGAATATAAATTCTTCCTAAGAACACAAATTCCTGCCGCGAGATCAAATTTTTTTGGGAATAGTGCGGAATCAAGGCGAATTGTGGCGAAAGTCCGACGATGCATGCTTCTTTGCTTCTTCCCACCAACGATCCATCTCTAGTAAATCAGTTTGGTCAAAAGATTTGCCATTTATACGAAGCTGCTCTTCAATATATTGAAATCGTCTCTTAAACTTTCGATTCGTGCTAGAAAGCGCCTCTTCCGGGTCTGCGCCGATGAATCTCGAAGCATTCACAACCGCGAACAGCAGATCGCCAAGCTCATTGCTCTGCGCTTCTTGATCTCCCGATGCAATAGCTTCCCGCAGCTCCTGCAGTTCTTCCTCCACCTTGGACAATACGGGGTTGATGTCGTCCCAATCGAAGCCTACCTTGGCCGCCTTCTTCTGCAGCTTGTAAGCCTTCATCAGCGCAGGCAAGTCAGGCGGAATACCGTCCAGCTTGGAGCTTGTCCCCTCATCAATCCCTTTCTTGCGCTTCTCCTCGGCCTTCATCTGCTCCCAGTTGCTAAGAGCCTCCTGCGCATCCTGCGCGCTATTGTCACCGAATACGTGGGGATGACGGAAGATCAGCTTCTCGTTCAGCGATTGAATGACATCGTACACGGAGAAGCTGCCCAGCTCTTCTTCCATCTGGCTATGCAGCATCACTTGCAGGATGACATCGCCGAACTCCTCCTGCATGCCTTCAGGATCGTCGTTGTCGATCGCCTCCAACGCTTCGTACAGCTCTTCGATGAAGTTTTTGCGAATAGAGGCGTGTGTCTGCTCCCTGTCCCATGGACAGCCTTCCGGGCTTCTCAGGATGGATACGATCTCATGCAGACGCTCGAAGGTCCGATTCAGCAGCATCGGGTTGTCGGAACGGGGCACATAGATCAGAGACAGATTGCCGTACCCGGACTGGCGGTCCAGCTCATAGAGCGGCACGCGCAGCATGCGCTCCTCGCCCTCGACGCCCAGCGCATGGCCAATCACAACCTCGTAATCGTCAGGGTAGCGTTCCATTAACGCAAGCTTCACATCGGAAGCGGTATAAGCATCATACACTTGTCCGATCACATTATGCAATTGCGGCTGAATACGTCCCGGCTCCAGATCGGCCGCATCCAACAGCGCGAAGCCTTCGATGGGATCGAAGCCAAGGCTGACGAACGCTTGATCCAGGAAGCTCTCGCCTCCCAATACTTGTATCGGGATGGACTCCGTCTCCGATCGCTCGCGAAGCAGCGCTACTGTGCGCTCCGCCACCATGGGATGGCCAGGCACAGCATAGACGATTGAACAAGCTTCTTCATCCGCCGATTCGACAGCTGACTGAATCAGCGCTTCCGCAATCGCTTCGTATACGTCAGGGAACGAGTCGTGCTGCTCGTACACATGATCGAATGTCTCATAGGCAATACCGTTCTCCTTCAGCAGAGATACGACGGGATGATTCTCCGTCCGCAGATAGAGGCGCTTCGCCCCCTGCAGCCTGCGCCATATGCCAAGCGACAGCTGATCGGGATCTCCCGAACCGAGGCCGACTATTATAATAGGTGATGCTGCCATGCGATGTCACCTTCCTTATTTTTCTACACGGAATTACGCTTATTGTACTCGCTATGTATAGATCGAACAAGCTTCTGCAGCTCATGCTGCACCTAGTATAGCATATCCGGCGCCCACGCCAAAAAATGACCGCTGCGCCAGCGCTGACGCAGCGGTCATCCTCGCGCTAGCGCTCAGCTCGCGGCAAAAGCCGCCAGCGCCGGAGCCGGGCGGCCCACGCTTCGCCGCCCGTCAGCGCGCGCAGCTCCTGCGCGCTGATCATGCCGCAGCGCAGCCCCGCTGCGGCGAACGCGCAAGCGCCGACGGCGACGCCCGTCAGCGCAAGCGCAGCCGCTGCCGCCCGCGGCGGCAGCGCGTCCCCGAGCGCGGCGCCCAGCGCGCGCTCGGTCACTATTACGCTTGCGGCCATCACCGCAAGCGCCATTGCAGCGGCGCGGCCTCGTCCCGCGCGCCGCACGCCGTCGCCGGGCGGCGCGTACGCAGCCGCCGCACGGCCCAGCGCCGCCGCGCCCAGCAGGGCGGCGACGCTTAGCGCGACAACGCCGGAGAAGGCCGCTCCCTCGATTCCGAGGGAGGGCACGAGTACGGCGTTGAGCGCGCCCTTGAGCAGCGCTGCCACCAGCAGCAGCGCCGCAGGGATCCGCACCGCGCCAAGTGACTGCAGCGCCGGTGCGATCACCGCGCTGACGCAGCCCGCCAGCGCGGTGAACCCCACGATCGCGAATGCCCGCGTACCTTGGGCATCCTTATAGAACATCACGTTCAGCGGCTCCGCCAGCAGAACGAGCCCCAGCGCCGCGGCAGCGCCGCATGCCCACGCCAGACGTATGAGCAGAGACAACCGCTCATGCAGTATACGGGACTCCCCGTACGTGCGAGCAGCCGACAGCCCCGGCGCCAGCGCCGCCCCTACCGCACCCGCCACCATGACCACCAGTTGCAGCAGCGGCTGGGCTCGACTGTACACGCCGAATTGGTGCATCGCCGCTGCATCGCCTATGCCAGCCTGCTGCAGCATAGTCGGTACCGTGAATGCATCCACCACACTCGCCATTGGTATGACAATGGCAGCCAATGCTGCGGGCAGCGCTAGTACAGCCACCTCCCTCATCTCCCGCAGCATCACTCCCAGCGGAGTCCGTTCCCGCCTTAATTCAGCCTTGACTAGCAGCCGTGCTCTATCGCTCCTTCTTCCTCTAATCAAGCTATATACAATCAGCACAGATGCGGCGCCCGCAGCCGATCCCAGCATGACCCCTCCGGCTATTGCGCCGTCATCCCAGCTTGCGCGAAGTCCGAGGATCAGGACAAGCAGCATCACAGAGACGCGTACAAGCTGTTCCATCAGCTGCGAGCCTGCCGAGATGGACATACGGCCCAGCCCTTGCCAATATCCCCGCAGGACGGCGACAACCGGCATGAACAGCAGCGCCACAGATAGTGTGCGAAGAGACGTCTCCACCGCCTTGTCCCCGATCCAGACCGCAGTATTGCTTACACTTCCCCACATGAAGGCGAACGCCAGCAGGCCTGTTATGCCCAGCATCCATAAGGCAGCCCGAAGCGTTAGACTCACCTTATCCGGCACATCTCCCTTTCGCAGACGCTGCGCAATGATGATGGATACGGCCGTAGGCACTCCCGCCGTCGCCAACACCGCCATAAGCTGATAGAAGGGATACACCGCATTGTAAATTCCGAACACCCTGTCACCAGCCATATTTTGCAGCGGAACTTTCTGCAGCACGCCGATCAGCTTGGATACCAGCGCAGCTCCCGCCATCAGCACAACACCGTTCCTCCACCAGTGCCGCCCCGTACGCTTGCGCTTGCGGCCCATTCCTCCACTCCCCTACTCTAAGGCAATTGAACTACCTCATTATACCTTACCCGTGAGCCTAAGGGACAAATAAAAAGCTTCCCTTCACAGAGCTGATCTGTAGGGGGAAGCTAATCTTGATATGACTACTGCTCCATCTGCTTGGCCAAAAAGCCGGCCGCTGTCTCCGCCATCTTGGACTCCATCTGGGCCATCTTCACTGACTCATCCTTACTCAACATCACGACTGTGCCAATGGGATCGCCGCTGGCTATAATGGGCGCTGCGACGAACGAGCTGATCTGCTCCTGCATATCCTTCACGATTTCATAAGAGCCGGTATTCGTCTCCAGCGTCGTCTTGCGGTTATCCATGCACGTCTCGAGCGTAGAACCGATCGGCTTCTCCAGCAGCTCCTTCTTGGAAGCGCCCGCTACCGTGATAATTGTATCCCGGTCAGATATAAGAGTAATATGCCCTGTGCTCTCGAACAGGGACTCTGCATACTCCTTCGCAAAATCACCAAGCTCGCCAATTGGCGAATATTTCTTCAGAATGACCTCGCCATCGCGGTCCACGAATATTTCCAGAGGGTCGCCTTCGCGGATACGCAATGTACGACGAATTTCCTTGGGTATAACTACACGTCCCAGATCATCGATACGACGTACAATTCCAGTTGCTTTCATTTCATGTTGCCCCGCTTTCACTAGAGGATTTGGAATCGACTGGATATCTATTGACTCAGATGGATTCATCCAGCATACGCAAGCTTATCGGTGGATTGATTGATAAGGTTTTGAATCTGACCATAGTATTCATCCACTCCCATAATCTTATGCATGTCGCCAGCCGCACCATTTCCTACCGAACCCCCGTTAACTCCGCCATTGCGATAAAAAAGGCAGAGCCGCCAACCTGCCAGTCGGCACACTCTGCTTTCTTCTTCTCGTTTCAATTATCTTCTTTTCGAGGGGACGACTTCAGACGGCCGGCCTTGTGCAGCGATTCCCGCAATAAATACTCGATATGGCTGTTGACGCTCCGGAACTCGTCATTCGCCCACTGCTCCAACGCTCGATGGATTTGGGGATCAAGGCGAAGTGGAAAGGACTTCCTTTCTTTTGCCATAATATCGATTCTGCCTTAATTATAGAGCGATCCTGTATTCAGAACGGGCTGTGCCGCCCGGTCCGATACAATCGACACCATCAAATTGTTAATCATCGCCGCCTTGCGCTCCGCATCCAGTTCAATCCCCTTCTCTTCCAGCCGCTTAAGTGCAGCATCCACCATGCCGACAGCCCCTTCTACGATCTTCTGCCGGGCTGCCACAATTGCGATCGCTTGCTGACGCTGCAGCATCGCGCTCGCGATCTCCGGAGCATAAGCCAGATGGGTTATTCGCGTTTCCATCAGTTGGACGCCGGCTACGTGCAGACGCTCCTGCAGCTCTTCAAGCAGCTCCCCCGCCACCTCATCCGCATTGCCGCGAAGAGAGGGCACATTCTCATCCTCGAACGTGTCATACGAATACTTGGCCGCAATATGCCTGATCGCCGTCTCGCTTTGGATTTCCACGAATCGCTCATATTTATCTACATCGAAAGTAGCTTTAGCCGTATCCGTCACTTTGAATACAATGACAGCTCCAATCTCAACCGGATTACCTTCCGCATCGTTCACCTTCAGCTTCTGGCTATTGAAGTTGCGCACCTTCAGGGATACCGTCGCTTTCGTTGTAAGCGGCACGACCATCCACAAGCCGCTCTCAACCACCGTACCAATGTATGTGCCGAAGAAGGTGATTACCTTCGCCTCATTGGGCTGAACTATGACTAGCGAGGAAAGGCACAGACCTGCCAGCAACACAAGCAGAAATCCGAGCGCGATCATCACTCCGCTTGGAGCATGCGGCGTATCGGACATCAGTTCCTTGGCGATTACGTACACACCGCCTATTGCAGCAACGACTGCGACAAGCAAAGCTAGATAACCACTAACGCATAATGCCTTTTTCTCGTTCATCTTCTCATCTCTCCAATATCTTAAAGATATTAATATGATATCACTATTTACAATATCAGTCAATTGATTCGACTACAGCGATTGCTTTCACTATAATCAGAAGATAATCGGAAGGAAAGAAAGGAGAGGAAGCATTTGAGACTTCATCCCAAAGAGACCCTATTCCGCCAAGGCGAGACGGGACCGCTATATCGAATGAAGAGCGGCATGCTGAAAATCATGCGCATTCATGAGGACGGAACGCCATACCTTGTCAATCTCATTACACCCGGAGAGATCATTCCCCACCATTCGCTGGTGACGCAGCAACCTTATCACGGAACGGCCATCGCTCTAACAACAACAGAGCTCGACGTCATCCCTTCGGAGGATTGGTACGCCGAGCTCTCCCGTAATAATGAAAAATGTCTGGAAGTTGCCGAGTTGCTCCAGAGCAGGCTACGCACTATGCAGCAGCGGATCGACCAACTGACGCAGGTGGCTCCCGCCGATAAGCTAAGCAAGCTTCAATCCTGGTTAAATAATATTGCCGGGGTCGGAGACGCGCACATCACAGACATCCTCACGCAAGATGAAATTGCCCAGTTCATTGGCTTGCGTCGGGAGACGGTCAATCGTCTGCTTCGTGCCGGCATCAAAGACGGCTCCATCGTGAATGGACATGGAGCCGATGCCTCCAAGTAAAGTCTGACAGACATTATCCCCGGCTAGCGGCTGTCGGACGGCTCAACGTTCCGGAGGGACCGAAAAACTCATAATGAATGGCCGCATCCTCCACTCCAAGCTCCTTCAAATGCTCGTAAACGACTTCCATGAATGGCACAGGACCGCAGAAATAATAGCTTGAAGCAGTAGAGGCGGGCAGAATGTCCTTCAGCCATGCCAACTCTATATATCCTTCCTTATTATACAAGCCTGCCGATCTATCCTGATCCGTCGGACGCTCATAACAGAAGTAACAGGATAACGGCTCGTGCCGTGAAGCAAGCTCAAGCACTTCATCGCGCAATGCGTGCACTTCTCCGTTCTGCGCCGCGTGAATATAGATCACTGGGCGCTGCGGCTGTTCTGCTGCGAGCGTGTGCAGCATGCTGATCAGTGGAGTCTGCCCCACGCCGCCGCTAATAAGTACGACGGGATCCTTGCGCTCTGCGGCGGCAGGCTCCAGCACGAATTCACCGGCAGGCGCGGACAGATGAACGATATCGCCCTCTCTCACCTTCTCATGCAGGTAACCCGACACGATGCCTGCTGGTCTGTGCTCGCTTTCCTCTTCACGTTTTACGGATATGCGGTAATACGGCTTACCGGGCGCCGTCGATAGGCTATATTGACGAATATGCGTATGCTCCAGACCGGGAATATCCATCTTTACGCTAATATACTGTCCTGGCCGGAATGCGGCAAGCTCTCCTCCATCTTGCGGCACCAGATAGAAGGAGGCGATCACATCGCTTTCCATCACCTTGCGCTCCACGATGAACGGACGGAACCCTTCCCAGCCGCCTTGCCCCGACGCCACCTCTTCGTACAACGCGTTCTCCACACCGATGAAAGCATCAGCAATGACTCCGTAAGCCTCGCCCCACGCTTGCAGCACTTCATCGGAAGCGGCATCACCCAACACCTCCTGAATCGCTTCGAGAAGATGGCGACCGACAATAGGATAGTGCTCCGGCTTCACCCCGAGACTTCTGTGCTTATGGGCGATCTGCATGACGGCGGGCAGAATGGTCTCCAAGTTGTCTATGTTCGCCGCGGCGGCATATACGGCATTCGCGAGCGCACCTTGCTGCCTTCCCTGCTTCTGGTGGGAATGATTGAATATATTAAGCAGTTCTGGATGTCTGGCGAACATGCGATTGTAGAAGCATTTCGTAATTTCCGTTCCTCGCACCTTCAGCACAGGGACCGTGGATTTGATGGTCGCAATGGTTTGCGGACTGAGTGGCATAGTATCAAGCTCCTTTACGCTTTGATTCTTCTTGCCTCCAGTATAGCCAATAGCGTGGAGCAACCCTTGTGATTCCAGTCACAGCAATCGGAACGGTTGTGTGACAATTTTAGTTGAGATTTTACTGCTCATCAAAATAGCTTCGGGAATTCAACTCGTATTTGATATCGCTGTATCATAAGAAAAACGCCTAACTACTCTCTTCCTGCTGGTATGCTCCTTTACGACGCTCCGATGAAGGACACTGCAGACACGCTCGCTCGGGATTTCGCCACTTTAGTGTTGGCTGCATACACTGCAGGCTCGCACGTAGCTTCGGGTATTCAACTCGTATTTGATATCGCTGTATCATAAAAAAAGACCACCCGGGCAAATGCCCAGACAGCCTCTTTTTGGTCTTATTCAGCCGCTTTCTCTTCCGTTCCCGCTTCTGTGTTGCCGGCGCCGGAATCGGCAGCGTCATCCTTGCTCTCTTCTTCCGCTCCAGCTTCATTACCGGCGCCTTCTTCTTCAGTCTGCTCCGGCTCAGGAAGCGTAATCTCCAGCTCTTGCTTCGGCATCTCCTCGTTCATGAACTTCTCCATGTACTTGTATGCCGCGGCGGCTTTCACTTGCTCCTTGTCAGTATCCGTCAACTGGTCGAAATCCTTCACTTCGCGCTCTTCCACTTTCATAACATGATAGCCGTATTCCGTCTCTACAGGCTCGCCGATGACACCGATCTCCTGCTCGTAAGCAGCCAGCTTGAATGCCTCGACCCAGTTGCCCCCCGGCTGCTTCTCATACAAGCCGCCTTTATCCTTGGATCCCGGATCGTCGGAATATTCCTTAGCCAGAGCGTCCCAATCTCCGCCTGCATCTAGCTTCGCTTTCACTTCATTCGCCCGTTCCAGCGCTTCCTCGGATGTACGTACTTCCTTCACTTCGCCTGTCTGAGGGTCCTGCTCCATTGTCTGTACCAGAATGTGGCGGACTGTGGATACCGCGAAGTCGGCTTTCATCTCCTCGAAGCTTGCCTTCTCATCTTCTTCCGTTACTTGAGAATTGATATGAACGATAGCCGCAGATGTAATCATCAGGAATGTCGCCATATCATTATCCGAGATGCCTTTTTCCTTCGCCTTCGCTGCGAGTGTCTCGTCCGACTTTTTATATTCTTTGTACTGCTCCAACTGCTTGTCCGCTTCTTCGCGCGCTTCTTTCAGCGAGTCTTCAGACGCCTTGCTTGCCAGCACCTTGTAAGAGACATACTGTTCCAGAATCATCTGCTGGAACTGAGGCAGAGCCAGAATCTGTTCATACCCCTGTTGCGACATTCCGAATATGGCCATATACTTATCGAATTCAGGCTTCGTTACTTTCCCGTCCTTATATGTGGCCACCACTTCTCCTTCGCTCACACCGCTGAATGTCAAGGAAGGCTCCTCCTTCTTGCTATTGCCGCATCCCGCCATTACCGTCATGGCCAGCAACGCCGCAACGAGCAGCAGCGCGCTTCTGCGCCATGCCGATCTCTTTGTCCTTTGCAACATGTTGATCCCCTTTCGCTATTGAAACTTACCTGTATTGTAGCAGATGTGAGATACCGATTGCGAATCTTCGCTAGGAGGTGGCGTTCTGCAGCTCCTTGTTAATCATGAACGCCTCTTTGTACCCTTCCAGGAACCGTTCCGATAGGTGCAGCTTCTGCTCCATGTTAAGTCCTTTGCCCCTGAGCAGCAAGGAATAGGTCTTGTCCTGATCCGGGCTTTGCTTGAACCGGTTCTCCAGCTTCAGACAGAGCTGGTCCACCTTCTTGCGGTCTGCTTTATTCTTAGGTCCCGCCCCCGCGAGGAATCTGAACTGCAAGTCGTCGCCTTGCTGCTGAACCACCTCTATGCCAAGCAACGAGCCATACACCCGCAGTCTGGCCACCGTCATCAAGTTGCTTACCGGCTGCGGCAAGTCGCCGAACCGATCGATCACTTCGTCGATCAATTCGTCGGACTCCTCGAACGATTGCACGGAAGCCGCCTTCTTGTAGATTTCGATCTTCTGAATGCTATCGTAGATATAATCTGACGGCAGATAGGCGTCTACACTAATATCGATGGAGGTCGTGACCTGCTTCACTTCTTCAGGCTCGGCGCCGCTCATCTCCGCCTTCCGCTTGGCAATCTCCTCCGCCAGCATCTGCGAATACATATCGAAGCCGACTGATGCGATGAAGCCATGCTGCTCCGCTCCCAGCAGATTGCCCGCACCTCGGATGGACAGATCCCTCATCGCAATCTTGAAGCCCGAGCCTAGCTCTGTGAACTCCTTGATCGATTGCATCCGCTTCTCTGCCACCTCCGTCAGCACCTTGTCGCGCTGATAGGTGAAGTACGCATATGCAATCCGATTGGAGCGTCCGACACGCCCACGCAGCTGGTACAACTGGGAGAGCCCCATCTTGTCGGCATCGTGCACGATAAGTGTATTGACATTGGGAATATCGACGCCTGTCTCAATGATGCTCGTACTGACCAGCACATCGGATTCCCCGTCGAGGAAGTCCAGTATCGTCTTCTCCAGCTCCTGCTCCGACATCCGGCCATGGCCTACCGTCACCTTCGCATCCGGCACAAGGGCGCTAATCTCTTCCGCCACCTGATAGATTCCTTGTACACGGTTATAGAGATAGTATACTTGGCCGCCGCGCGCCAGCTCCCGCTCTATGGACTCTCGTACAAGCGCAGGACTGTATTCCACCACATAAGTCTGCACCGGGAAGCGGTTCTCCGGCGGCGTCTCGATAACGGACAAGTCGCGTACACCCAGCATCGACATATGCAGTGTACGCGGAATCGGCGTCGCCGTCAGCGTCAGCACATCGACATTAGTCTTCAGCTTCTTCAGCTTCTCCTTGTGCGATACGCCGAAGCGCTGCTCCTCATCCACGATCAATAATCCTAGTGATTGGAAGATTATATCCTGGGATAACAGCCTGTGCGTTCCGATGACGACATCGACTGTACCGTTCTTCAGTCCCTTAATCGTCTCATTCTGCTCCTTGCGCGAGCGAAAGCGGCTCAGCACCTGCACATTAATAGGATAGCCGGAGAATCGCTCCCGGAACGTCTCATAATGCTGCTGAGCAAGAATTGTAGTCGGCACCAATACCGCTACTTGCTTGCCATCCATCGCCGCCTTGAAAGCAGCCCTTATCGCCACCTCCGTCTTGCCGTAGCCTACGTCGCCGCACAGCAGGCGATCCATAGGCTGCTCTTTCTCCATATCCACTTTAATTTCCCCGATGGCGCGAAGCTGGTCCGGCGTCTCGTCATACGGGAACATGGCTTCGAATTCCTGCTGATACGTTGTATCTTTGCTGAATGCGTAACCTGGCGTGGATTGGCGCTGGGCGTACAGCTTGATCAGATCATCTGCGATATCCTGTACAGACGCCCTGGCCTTGCTCTTGGCCTTCGTCCACTCCGTGCCGCCCAGCTTGTTGATCTTTGGCTCCTTGTCCTCGGAGCCGACATACTTCTGAATCATATCGACTTGATCGATCGGGACCGACAGCTTATCGCCGCCGGAATAGATAATGTGCAAGTAATCGCGATGAATCCCGCCAATCTCCAACGTTCCGATGCCGATATATTTGCCGATGCCGTGATTCTGATGCACGACATAATCGCCGACCTTCAATTCCGTGTAGCTCTTGATCCGTTCCGCATTCTCCATCTTCTTGTCCACGCGGCGCGCCTTGCGCTGCTTCTGCGTGAACATCTCGCCTTCCGTAATGACGACAAGATGGGAAGACGGCAGCTCGAAGCCTTGCTGCAGATTACCTTCCAGCAGCATCGGCACTTCGATCTGATAATCGTCCAGCACGCGTCTGATCCGATCCATCCGCTCCTTGTTGCCCGCCAGCATCATGACCTTGGAGCCGATCTTGTGCCACCGCTCCATCTCCGACTTCAGCACGTTCATCTGGCCGTGGAAGTTCTGCATCGTACGCGCTGTCATATTGATAATATTCTGCGGCTGCGTATGCGGAATCTGGCGGAGGAACAGGGATAAGAACAGCGTCGGATAAGGGCGGTGGTAGAGAATATCCTCCGACTCTCTCGCTAATTGCAAGCCGGGCAACGACTTGCCGTTCTGCAACAGATGGATGGACCATTCCGCTTCATCCCGCTCCAGTTGCTTGGCCGTCTCTATTAGACGGGTAGGCTCATCCAATATTAGCAGTGTATCCTTCGCCATATAATCCATTATCGTCTGCCGTTCCGGATAGAGCAGCGATATATATTTATAGATTTCCGGGAAGTACATGTGCTCCCTCAGCTTCTCCAGCTCGCCGCCGATCTCGCTGCGCAGCCGTTCCTTCGCTGTACGATCGCTCATCTTCTCCAGCTGCGCTTCCAGCAGATGACCCGCCTGATCGGCAGCAGACGACATTCGGGCGGCATCCGCCAATATTTCCTGACATGGCGGAATGACATAGGACTCCATACGCTCAGCAGAGCGCTGGTCTGCTGGATCGAACGTACGGATGGAATCGATCTCGTCGCCGAACCATTCCACGCGATAGGCATGGGACGAGGTTAGCGGGTAGAAATCGATAATGCCGCCCCTGACACTCATTTCGCCTTTGCCTTCCACGCGATCCGTTCTGGCGTAGCCCAGCTCATTCATCGCATGCAGGAAGCTCTCCAGCGGCAACTCGTCTCCTGCCCGAATTGACAGCTGCGCTTCCGCCATGACGCTGTCAATCGGCAGGTAGCGGCGAATGCCGGAGAAAGGCACGACAACAATCCCGCGATAGCCTTTGGACAGCTTGATCAGCACATCCATTCGCTGCGCCAGCGTCTCGGGACTTGAGATCGCCGCTTCCGCAGCCATCAGCTCGTTCGCAGGATAGAGCAGTACTTCATCGGGTGATAGACAATCTTGCAGGTCTTCCGCAATCTTCTGCGCGGAGAACATATTATGCGTTACGACAAGTACCGGCTGCTGGTCCACCGCTTCCTTCAACGCCGCGATGAACACTTGGCGGGAGGAGCCGGCAAGGCCGGATACCATCTGCTCACGCATTCCTTTGCGAATGCCGGATATGACCGATTGGACATCCGAATCCGCTGCGAAAGCTTCAATTAGCGCTTTCAATGTTAGAAGCACCTCTTTCCTATTTCAAAACAATACTATACCCCACTGTCTTGTACAATGTCGAAAAGGAGCCTCGGCGCATCGTACCGAGGCTCTTGCAGACAACTTTCGTCGAGGGAAACGCGATTGTGCCTGCTCGCTGTATATGTGATGCGGTTATTGCAGCGGACTGTCCACCAGCATCAAGTCCGGATTACTGTTAATCGCCTCATTGCAATAATCACATGCGATTCTCACCGTTACGTCTCCACTTGAGTCATACGCTATTATATCGCCCCGCTCTTCGGGGGTCAAGAATTGGAAGCCCAACTGCTGCTCCGTCACGTTCGATCCTTCAATACGACCAATGAACGACCGACAATGCTTGCAAATGTAGTTTATAGCCATAGTATGCCTCCTGAAGAATAGTTATACCCTTCAGTATGCCCATATTATGCCGAATGTAACGAATTACCCGTTGAACTTGGCCATCGTCTCCTGGAACGGAGCTTGAAGGCTGTATTCCGCCGCATCGCATGCCGCTCCGATCATCGTCTCCAGCTTGTCCCGCTCCGCCTTGGCGAACTTCGATAGCACATAATCGGAGATGACCATCCCCGGCTCCGGACGGGATATGCCCATACGAATCCGGTGGAAGGATTGTGTACCCAGATGCTGAATAAGCGATTTTATGCCGTTATGTCCTCCAGCGCTTCCTTGATAGCGTAGCCTCAGCTTGCCCATCTCCGTATCCAGATCATCGTATACGACCAGGCCGTCCTTTAATTCTGTTTTATAGTAATCCATGAATGCGCGAACCGACTCGCCGGACAAGTTCATATACGTCATCGGCTTGATAAGCGCCACCTTCTGTCCTTGTATGCGTCCTTCGCCGATTAACGCCTTGCACTTGCTCTGCGTCAGCTTAATATCCCAGCGCTTCGCCAGCTCGTCTATAACCATGAAGCCTACATTATGCCTGGTCTGCTCGTACGCAGGGCCCGGATTGCCAAGCCCCACGATCCACTTCATCATACCACTCCACTCCTTTAGGAACAAATGTAGCACAATCTGCGGCAAAAGCGAAGGCACAAAAAGAGCCGTCCCGAAGGACAGCTCCTGATCTGCTTCTATGTGCTGGTTGCGATCTCCTCATGGTTCGCTTCGGTGGATCTCTCCTCTGCTTCCGCCAGCTCTGCATCCTGGGCTACTTTCTCCTCTTCGCTCAATTCCTTCTGAGGTGTCAATATGGTCAAGACGACGCTATCAGGCTCAGATCTGACCTCTACGCCTGCGGGAAGCCGCAAATCCTTCACTAGCAAACTATCACCCAGCTCTAGCTGCGACATATCGGCATGGATGCTTTCCGGAATCGCCGCTGGCAAACATTGCACCTCCAGCTCGTGAAGAATAATCTGCAATATACCGCCTTCTCTAATTCCATTGGACTCGCCTTCGGCATAAATCGGCACATTCGCCCGCACTTCTTCGTTCATATTAATGCGATGGAAGTCAACGTGAAGCGGCATGCCGCTTAGCGTATGTCGCTGCAATTCTGCAACCATAACCGCATGCTGGCCTGATTCGGGAACATCAAGCTGAAGCACCGCATTGGGATTGGATCGCATCAGCGCGTTCATCTCCTTCTCTTCGACACTTATGTTGACCGCACCGTCCAATCCTTTGCCATATACAACTCCCGGTATTTTCCCCTCTCGCCTTAACTGACGCAATTGGCTCTGCTTCTTTCCGATTCGGCTTTCAGCTTTCATAACAATCGTCATATGGAAGCACCCTCCTTAAGATTAGCCTTCCATATCACTTTACCCATTATGCTCCATCTTTAATCGGCGTTATGCTTACAGCATTCATTCGGAACGTTCCTTCTTCGCCTTGGCCCGTGCCCTGATCTTATCCGCATATCCCGGCTTGTTCACCTGACGTTCTCTTGCAATTGCCAGATCGCCGGACGGCACATCATGCGTCACCGTAGATCCCGCTACAACATAAGCGCTATCGCCGATTGTTATAGGAGCTACCAGATTGACGTTGCTGCCGATGAATGCGCCGTCTCCCACTTCTGTGACTGCTTTGTTGAAGCCATCGTAATTAACCGTGATCGCGCCGCAGCCCACATTCACATCCTTGCCGATCTTGGCGTCGCCAATGTAGCTCAGATGGGATACCTTGGAGCCGTCGCCAATCGTGGCATTCTTCACTTCTACGAAGTCGCCTACCTTGCAGCCGCGACCAATGACAGCGCCGGGACGCAAGTAAGCGTAGGGGCCGATAGCACTGTCTGTGCCGACTTCCGCACCTTCCAATACGGAGTGCTTCACCGCCACACCGTCGCCCAGCTTGGAGTCCTGTATATCTGCACCGGGGCCGATCACACAATCTTCCCCGATCACAGTAGAGCCTCGCAGCACCGTTCCGGGATACAGGACCGAATCCGCGCCAATCTGTACGCCCGCCTCGATATAAGTGGACGCGGGATCGACCAGTGTCACCCCGCCAAGCAGATGGCTACGATTAATGCGTTCCCGCATGAGCCGCTCCGCTTCTGCCAGCGCTACCCGGTCGTTGACGCCTATCGCTTCGGCGTGATCATCCGTACAGTATGCCTGTACGATATCTCCCGCCTCCCGCATCAGACCGATAACGTCAGTCAAGTAGTATTCACCTTGCGCGTTATCGTTCGTCACTTGGCCAAGCGCTGCGAACAGCTTGCGGTTATCGAAGCAATACGTGCCGGTATTGATCTCCTGTACCTTCAGCTCTTCTGCACTGCAGTCCTTCTGTTCCACAATGCGCTTGACGGTTCCGTCCTCACCCCGAATGACCCGTCCGTAGCCGGCCGGGTCATCGAACTGCGCTGTCAAGACCGTCGCAGCCGCACCGCTGGATTCATGCAGCTTCAGCATCCCCTCGATAGTGGATGCCTTCACAAGCGGCGTATCGCCGCATATAACGATCGCCGTTCCCTCTTCCCCGTCCAGTGCCGCTTCCGCTTGGCGCGTGGCGTGTCCGGTGCCCAATTGCTCAGCTTGCAGCGCATAGTGCACTTCGTCTCCAAGATAAGCCTGAACCTTCTCCGCACCGTGTCCGACGACGACGACCGATCGATCGCACGCTACCGCGCGTATCGTATCCATCACATGTCCCACCATCGGTTTGCCGCATACGGGATGCAATACTTTATATAATTTGGACTTCATTCGTTTGCCTTTGCCAGCTGCCAGTATAATTGCCATTCGCTTCATCGTACAGCCTCCTCTTCCAACCAAACTCATCAATGACTATAGCTTATATTGTAAAAAAAGAAAAGAGAGCGCTCGGCTCTCTTCTCCACGGAACACAATCAATCGTACTTAGTCCAAACCAATTTAAGCGCCTTCTTCAATGGCAACCTCATCGGCTGCCCGCTCATATTCCGCAAGCACTGCGGATTGAATCTTCTCCCGAGTAGCGGAAGAGATCGGATGAGCGATATCGCGGAATTCACCATCCGGGGTACGCTTGCTTGGCATCGCTACGAACATACCGTTGTTGCCGTCGATGACGCGAATGTCATGAACGACGAATTCATTGTCAATGGTAATGGAAGCAATCGCCTTCATACGTCCCTCCGAATTAACACGGCGGAGTCTGACATCAGTAATTTGCACTTGTGTTCACCACCTTTGCCTATCAGAGACTTGGTGTATACTTCCACGTTTTAATTCAAAATCCTGCTAAAATTTTGGTAATTTGATGCTATATTTAAAATTTTTTTTAAGATTGAATTTTTTTCGGTGTCATTCGACATCAGTCGATGCAATGACCTCGATTTCGACAAGTACGTCCTTGGGCAGTCTAGCCACTTCAACGGCGGAACGAGCCGGCTTATGGTCGCCAAAATAAGAGGCGTAAATCTCGTTCATGCTTGCAAATTGATTCATATCTTTCAAGAAAACGGTTGCCTTGACGACTTGACGCAAGGAAGCTCCCGCCTCAGCGAGCACAGCATCCAGATTGCGGAATACTTGGTGCGTCTGCTCCACTATTCCCCCTTCGACTAATTGTCCTGAAGCATCCAGCGGGATTTGCCCTGAAGTAAATACCAGCCCCCCCAGCTTCAACGCTTGAGAATAAGGTCCGATCGCGCCCGGCGCTTTATCGGTAGAGATTACGGTCAGTTGCTGCTTGTTCGTCATGACAATCGCTTCCCTTCTTGGATTATGAATTGAAATAGTTGCCTGGCACAATGTTCATCTGCTTCGTCTTCATATCGACCGCCGTAAGCTTGGCCAGCGATATATAATCTTCAAGCAAGCGTTCTTCCCGCTCGACGTCTCCGGACTCGACGAATACGCCTACGCCTGCAACCGTCGCATTGAACTCGTACAACAAGTCAATCATTCCTTGAATCGTTCCGCCGGCTTTCATAAAATCATCGATAATTAGCACGTTCGACCTTTCCTTAAGCGCGCGCCTTGCGAGCGACATCGTCTGAATCCGCTTCGTGGACCCCGATACGTAATTGATGCTTACTGCGGAGCCTTCTGTCACCTTATTGTCTCGGCGCACGATGACCACAGGGATATTCAGGCAAGCGGCTGTCGCGTAAGCAAGCGGTATCCCCTTCGTCTCCACCGTCATAATGACATCAATCTGACGATCGCGGAACGCCGTGGCGAACAGCTTGCCCACATCCGCCAGCAGATCGGGCTGGCCGAGCATGTCCGTCATATACAGGTAGCCGCCCGGGAGGACGCGATCAGGCTGCTCTAGCCTGGCGCATATATCATGCATGATCGCAAGCGCCGTATGCTTCGGCATAACAGGCTTGAACTTCACTCCGCCAGCAGCTCCAGCAAGCGTATGCAGTTCGCCAATGCCTTCCTCTTCGAACACTTCCTTAATAATAGCCAGATCCTCGCTAATGGAAGACTTGGCGGACCCGTATCGATCAGCGAATGCTGTAAGCGAAATTAACGTATGGGGACGAGTCAATAGATACTGTGTCATTTCCACTAGCCTAGCGCTTCGCTTCAACTTCTTCACATCGATCTCCCCCAATAAAATCCGAATATTATAAAGTCAATATAACACTTTTATACGGATTTAAGCAAGAAACCTATGTAAGCATTCTTACCACATATACTTCTTTGCAGAAGCCTCTAAGACCGTTATAGATGCGAGCCAGCTTCGCTTCCTTGGAGACAAGCCCGAATACGGTTGGGCCGCTGCCCGACATCAACACGCCATCGGCGCCGAGACGAATCATACTTTCTTTGAGTTGACGCACTTCAGGATACAGCTCTAACGTAACGGTCTCCAGCACATTGCCGAGATTGCCGCACATCTCATGGAATGAACCTCTTGCAAGAGCCTTCCTCATACCTGCGATTGAAGGATGCGTCTTCAGTTCATTCGCTCTCAGCCGTCCGTATACATCGGCTGTCGATACGTTGATCGGCGGCTTGGCCAATACGACCCAGCATTGCGGCGGGCAATTAATCGGCTCCAGCTTCTCTCCGCGACCGCTTGCCAATGCCGTTCCCCCCGTTACGCAGAACGGTACATCAGAGCCCAGCTCTGCACCGAGCGCGCACAACTCCTCCTCCGGGATGTTCAGCCTCCACAGCCGATTCAACCCTCTCAGCGTTGCCGCGGCATCGCTGCTTCCCCCTGCCAGACCGGCAGCTACCGGGATTTTCTTGTCCAGGTGGATATAGACCCCTTGCTGCACCTCATATCGCTCTTTAATCAGTCTAGCAGCCTGGAATGCCAGGTTTTTCTCATCAAGCGGGATATAACCTACTTGGCTCGATATAATGATCGTATCGCGCGGCAGCTCCGACATTTCCAGACGATCGGCCAAATCCACCATCGTCATGATCATCTCTACCTCATGATACCCGTCTTCCCTTTTGCGAAGCACATCCAGCAGCAGATTAATTTTAGCAGGAGCTTTCTCATAAATTTTCATGTTTCTCTATTCACCCGTTCGTTCGTAAGCTTAAGCCTCATTATATCAAACGAACACAATAAAAGCTAAACAATGGCATCGCTTGACAGACGCCCATCATTTAGCTTTCATACGACCTGTATTAGTGAGGTTGTTCTTTCGCTGCTGCTTGCTCCGCAAGCTGAATTGCCCGCTTCACCATGTTGCCTGCGTCCTTGGCTTTAATGCCTCCCCATCCTTCTTCCTGAATCGTATCGTAAAACCCCAAATCTTTCGCAAGCTCAACCTTCAGCCCTTCCGACATCATTCCACGCCTTCTGCGGCCCATACGTACACCCTCCATTCCATTTTTCCCACTTGGGACTACCCGCTGCAGTACAACAACCGTCACTCCATAGTAGTATGCATTGCCGCAAAGGCAATCATGCACTTCACGAAGATAGAAAAAAACGCAGATCCCTTAAGAGATCTGCGCAGCGCCCCATCTCGAGGCATTCGTTCTGCTTGTCACATCTATTGCTGAAAAGCGATTCGGACTTGACCTTCGTCATTACAAACGGTCACTTCCACTGACTCCGTCAAAATATCCGCATAGCTGTAGGATACACGCTTGAACGCATGCTGCTCTTCATCCAACTTCACAATGAAGACAGAAGGGTAGATTTCTTCCAACGTGCCGGTGCGTTCAATAGTCTTTCGGCGACCACCGTTTGCCCGAAGACGGATTTTGGAACCAACATGAGCTTCTAAGCTGCGTTTTATATCCAATAGCGCATTTTTAGCCATTGTCCACTACCACCTCTTTCCTTGTCCATTATAACCAAAAAAAGGGGTGGTGTCAAATAAAACAAAATATTATATCAGTCTATCATTTAACTTGTCAACGGTCATTTTCGCCATTTTATAAAAAAGTTATGATGTTACTTTCCGTTTGGGGAGACCTACGCGGAAGCGGCCCAAAGTCTCAATGCCGCCTACCCCATCAATGCCGCTGATTGTCCCATGGATGACCTCCGGCAAATTAATCGTATCGCGAATCGGCGTATAGCTGGCTTTAATCGCGACATAAACCGGGTCCAGAGCATGAATCAAAATGCGACCGGGCGAGCTCGCGAAGTTAGATCCGGCATCCAGCAGCGCTTCGAAGTGCGATTGGCAGGCGCCGGCAACAACGATAAGGCCGTCGCGGCTTTTTTCATATTCTCTTGCTACCCGGACGGCGTTGACAAAGTTCTGGGAATTTTTATAACTCGCCAAGCTAAACCTCGTGTCCGGTGATCGCAGCTTTAGAACGCCGTCATGACCCGTAATCACAACAATATCCGGTCTGACTTGCGGTAGCAGCCGGAACAGCATATTGGCCATTTGAGACTCGTGAAGATGCAAGCCATATGCCGGTACACTCATGGTGTTGTATAATTGCATACTCTTCTTCAAATAGTTGCCGTCTCCGTCAAGATGAAGCACTTTGCCCGGAACCTCGAAGTATGTTTCTTGAAGTGCCGATGGCCTACTGGATTGTTCGGAATGAGATACCTGCTTCCGTCTTTCCAATTGCATCCTCTGCCACGATTCATTGACCTTGATGCGTACCTTCTGCACGACAGGCGTCGATTCGGGATTATCTACGATAGACAAATCATCGAGAGGCGAATCCGCCAGCAGCCGATAATCAGTCCCTTTCAATATTGCATACTCTGATCGTAACGCCTCCACTCGGAACAACACATCGCCACCATAAGAATTGCGGACGACCAAGTCCCCTTGCCTCATACGTTAATCACCTCTCCGTCTATCCTATGGGCGGGCGGATAGAATGGTGATGGATTTCTACGATAGTGGCGAAGAGAGCCATCCCGTGTTCTGCAGCCCTTCTGTAAGACGGCCGAATTCCTCCAAGGAGAGCGTTTCACCTCGTCTGGAAGGCTCGATGTCCAGACGATGCAGCAACTCGTTAAGCGCTTCTCTGCGATCCTTGCCAACAACTACGGTCAGATTATTAGCGAGCGTCTTCCTTCTCTGTGCGAACGAAGCTTGTACAATCCGGAAGAACATACGCTCATCCTGTACGTCTACGGCCGGCTTGCTGCGCAAGCTTAGCTTGATAACAGCGGAATCCACATTGGGCTGCGGAATGAAGACAGTATGCGGCACATGGCATACAATACTCGTCTCGCAATAATATTGCACCGCCACGCTCAAGCTGCCGTAATCCTTCCCGCCCGGCTTCGCAGCCATCCGCTGGGCGACCTCCTTCTGAATCATTACGACGATATGCTCCAGAGGCAGGCGTTCCTCCAGCAGCTTCATCAGAATTGGCGTCGTCACATAATAAGGCAGATTCGCTACGACACTGACTCCCGACACATCGGAGAACTGCTGCTCGAACAGCTCCTTCAAATCCAGCTTCAGTACATCCCCGTGCACCACCCGCACATGCTCTTCCCCTTCCAGCACCTCTTGCAGAATTGGAATAAGCCGCTGATCCAGCTCAACAGCTGTCACCTTGCCCGCTTCAGTGGTCAGACGCTGCGTCAGCGCTCCGATACCGGGACCGATCTCAAGCACACCCTTCGTCTTGTCCAGCTCCGCTGCTGCCACTATGGCGGTTAAGATGTTGCCGTCTATCAGGAAATTTTGTCCCAGACTTTTCTTGAACGAGAAGCCGTGTCTTGTAATAATCTCTTTCGTACGTTTAGGCGTTGCCACTATGTCATACATGCTTGTGCTTTAACCCCCTTCATCCAATCCTGTTAGCGCATCTAGAAATTCTTGCTTCGTAATGCGGAAGCTTGTACATCGCTTATAAAACTGTTTGCCGTTGGCATAACCGATACCGAGCCGCTTGCCGGCCTCCAGTCGCCTTCTCGCAGCGTCGGGATGCACGATAAGCCCTGCCTGCATCAGATCGTCCCACGTTACCTCTCCGGCTACATCATCTGTTTCCGTTCGCAGCTCCGCCAGCGCTTTTCTAATCGCGTCAGGGCTGGCGTTCTCTATTCCGATATCGCCTTTATTATAAGCTTGCTCCTGCGGCAAGAACGCGTGCTTGCAGCCCGGAGCGTGACGAGCGACTATTTTTCGTATTCGTTCCCCGGCATGATCGGGATCGGTGAATATGATAATTCCCCTGCGCTTATTGGCCAGCTCAATTCTTCGCAATACTGCCTCTCCGATCGCAGAGCCGTTCGTTTCAATCGTATCCGCTTCAACCGCCCGCTTAATGGCAGCTGTGTCGTCCTTTCCCTCTACGACAATCACTTCTTTTATCATGCTTGATCCCTCCTTACTGCGTCAGAGTCATATCCATTATCTCCAATGCGGACAGAACATGCAAAAAGAAGAGGCGCGGCCTCTTCTTATCATGGCATCATTCATTCATTTGTTTGCATACGAGCTTAGAAAAGATAATTATGATGGCTTTCAGCTAGCCACGGGCTTCTTAGGTCCGATGACATATACGGTGTAGCCCTTCTTGCGGCCAAACTTCATCGCATAGCCATGGCTGTCAAAGTATACATCAATTTTATTGCCCTTAATTGCACTTCCCTTGTCCTCTGCGCGACGGAAGCCGATGCCCTCGATATACACCCACCACCCCATTGGAATGATACTGGTATCGACCGCAATCGTTCTGCCTTCCTTCACGCGTGTGCCGGATGCAGTAATGCCGTACTCCGGATGATCCTCATCCTTCCCGGTAGATTGAACACCGGCTGAATAGGCGGTAAGCGTCACATTCTTCAAGACCTTCTTCGCATTGAACGTTATGCTGTCCTTCGTTACCGTCGCGATAGCCGGACTATTGTTGCTCAGGACCGTCACCCTCGGCTCCGGCTTCTTCGTACCAATCGCAACCACTTGATCGACAACCTTGGTCTGCATAATTTCACTGATCATATTGCTTGCGACGAGCACGCCGTCCTCATACTTCTCTTGGTACTGCTCGATAACGACGCCTTCCTGGCCGGTCTGAACAATCTTCTCCTGGCCCTTCTCCAGCGTAGCATCTTCCTTCGTTACTACGGTGAACGGAACAGCTTTCTCCTTCTCCTTCACTTTCGTATCGACACGTACAATGGTGACTGTCTCATCTGCAACAATCTGCTGATCCGGCGACGGATATATTTTATCCTGTTCCCTTATGGATATATCAGTTTCTTGAATCGCTGCCTGTACCGTTCTGCCTGTTGTATATACGGTCGTTGTCTTGCCATCTGCTTTAACAATAACAGGTATCGCATGAGTTACCTCGATACGATCGCCGTCCTTAATCGGTGAATCAAGTGGGACTGACACCTCGTCATGAGGTCCAATTGTTATAGCTTGTTCATCCAGTAGGCGTTGCAGAACCCATTGCTTCGTCTCCACAACGGTTTCTTGTCCATTCACTACAACGGATACGCTCTTAACAGCCGTTCCGTACAACAACACCATAAACATGAAAGTCATAGCGATTGAAATTGCGGCACTCAAAATAATCAAACGCAGGTTTCCATGCTTCCATCGCATTGCGAAAGTCATGCTGGATGATCGTTTCCCATGGGTGTCCTCTAATTGGATAGCGCCCACTTCATCGGTCCTCCTTCATAGCCCCGCCGCCAAGTGTTACGCATGTTACAACTGACGCGACTATATCATATTCACGTGCAAGCACGCTTTCCAGATCAAGAATTGTCCTCCCACCTCCCTCATTATCCCTATGACGACAATTTACAGTTTATTCAATATGCTGAAGAAGTCGTCGACTGAAGCAAAATGGGGGTAGGCGCCTGAAGCTTGCAGCTCGGGATGTGCGAGAGGAGATTGGAGAGGTATGAGAGTTGCTTGACACTGGAAATCCAATACAAAATGAAAAGCTCTGATTTGAATCATACATTCATCAGAGCCGAGTTGTAAAGAAGCTAAAAAATTCGATTTTCATGAAAAAATGGGGTAAAAGAAGAAAAAAGAATTGATTTCTCGGTTAAAAATCAGTTTTTATGTGCGAAATGTCTCTATTTCTCTTCTTTTTAACGGTTTTCACTCTATTCGGAAACATTTTTTACCGTTTTCCATCGTAATTATGGCCAATTCCTCAAGAGAAATGCCTTTAAGTTCAGCAGCTGATTGGGCAACATAGGTAACATATGACGGCTCATTTCTCTTCCCTCTAAATGGGTGTGGAGACAAATAAGGGCAATCTGTTTCGATGAGCAAACGGTCTAATGGAACCTTTTCCAGCACCTCTTTTGGTACCCTTGCATTTTTGAACGTAACGGGTCCGCCGAATGAAATATAAAAGCCCATATCCAAACATTTCTTGGCCGTCTCCCAGCTTCCGGAGAAGCAATGCATCACTCCGCCTACTTCGTCTGCATTTTCTTCCCGGAGTATTCTCACGACATCTTCATGGGCGTCGCGGTTATGAATGACGATGGGCTTGTCCACCTTGCGGGCAAGCGCAATTTGTTCGCGGAATACACGGTGCTGCACTTCTTTCGGTGACGTATCCCAATGATAATCAAGCCCAATCTCGCCGATCGCCACGACTTTTTCATGACTGCACAGCTCTTCAATCCACTCCAGATCTTCAGGCTTCATATGGATGCTGTCTACAGGATGCCAGCCTACAGCCGCATAAATAAAATCATAAGCTTCCGCAAGCGCAATTGTCGTTGGAATCGTTTCACGGTCGAATCCAATGTTGACGCACAATCCAACTCCCGCTTCCTGTGCCCGCTGTATGACTCCGTCGCGGTCTCCTTCGAATTTCTTTGAATCCAGGTGAGTATGAGTATCGAACAATACACTCATGGTGTCAGCACTCCTTTTTTATTGCAGATTAATTCAAATGAAATAGCTCTTTCATTTTTTTCGATAAAATATTTTTATTGCTGATCAACGGCTCTTCGGGATAATACAAATGATACTGCCCTTGGTGGAGTCCGGTAATGGAACGAACAATGTCGGATTTCAAGGAAATCTCACTGACGCTCTCCTTGTGATCCAACAGCAAAATAGGAGCTTTTTCTCTCTTTTCGCCAATCTTCAAGTCCGGTCGATAAACATCGTAAGGCAAGTCGAACGGATAATCAATCTCCATATGGTAGTCAGGATGCAAGCCTATCGATTGAAAAGCTCTCGATACTTCGCCAAGCAACTCCTCATCAGGATTGTCCATCGTGATATACTTATACAACCTCCGATGAAGAAACCTTCTGCACAGATCACCTAGCAATTCGTCTCCTTCATTAGACCATTCCTGGAATGCTGTCTGCAATAACGACTCGTCCAGCTTCATGTAATGCTGCAAAGTCATTTTTTGCTCCAGCAAACTCTTAAGCGGGAGAGGCATATAATAGAAGGAATAGCCACTTTCATATAATTCCTTCGCCCTGCGGAATACTTGGCGCAATATAATCTCCGAGCTTCTTGTCACCGGGTGAAAGTAAATCTGCCAATACATCTGATAACGTGACATTAAATAATGCTCCACAGCATGCATGCCGCTCTCCTTCACGACAATTTGCCCCTTGAAAGGACGCAATACGCGAAGAATGCGCTCCAGATCGAATGTACCATAATTGACGCCGGTGAAATATGCATCGCGAAGCAAATAATCCATTCGATCGGCATCCATCTGACTTGAGATCAAGCTAACTACGATCGGCTTCGGGTATTTCTTCTTAATAACCGCCGCTACCTTGTCAGGGAAGTCTGGCGATACTTGGCGCAATACGGCATTAATCTCAGTATCCCCCTGCAGAATACGGCATGTCCATTGCTCATGGTGAGTATGGAATACTTCTTCCATGGAATGCGAGAACGGACCATGGCCCACATCATGCAGAAGCGCAGCGCATAGCGACAGCAACCGCTCCTCCTGCGGCCAGTCCGGATAACCATTTCGCTCGAACTGGGAGATAATTTTGCGGGTAATTTCATATACACCAAGTGAGTGGGAGAAGCGACTGTGCTCGGCGCCATGAAAGGTCAAGTAAGTTGTTCCGAGCTGCCTGATTCTACGCAGCCTCTGGAATTCCATCGTATTAATTAAATCCCATATCGTTCGGTCTTGTACATAAATATACTTATGTACGGGATCCTTGAATACCTTCTCTTCCGTTAACGGTCCACACATATCCTTATCTCCTTTATGTTCATATTTTCGACACAAAGCGATAGTTTATGTGTCGAAAAGTGTCGTATTATTGTTTCCAAATTGTCGAAGCTGTTGTATTCTATTACAGAGCTATTATTCCAACGAACTGCCAAAACCTCCTGTACATATGGGGATCTCGCGCATCTTTGGAGGTTGACTGTTTTGGGAAGAGTTGGTATTATAGTAATTATAGAACTCACAAAGTTTGTCGAATTATGACGAATTAACTTTATCGAGAGGGCGGATAGATTATGATGAAATCAACAGGTATTGTACGTAAGGTTGACGAACTAGGCCGCGTTGTTATTCCTATCGAATTGCGGCGCACGCTTGGCATTGGCGAGAAGGATGCGTTGGAGATTTATGTGGACGGAGAACGCATCATGCTGAAGAAATATGAGCCGGCATGTATCTTCTGCGGCAATGCTGAGAACGTATCTTACTTTAAAGGTAAAATTGTTTGCCATATTTGTTTATCAGAAATGCCTTCACCTGTGACAAATTAATAAAAATCAGTTATAATTAAATTATCTACTTGTTAATTCTAACCTTTTTATACTCCTTGATGCCTTCCTGCGCTAGAACCCGGCCAGGAAGGTCTTTTTTTTCTCTACTGGATTCACGTGTTCACTTCATTATAGACTTCACGCTTCGGCAATCCCCGATCGACCGCCGTCTTCTTTATCGCTTCCTTTCTATTCGTTGTAGCTTCATAATGGGCAACGTGCTCATGAATGGTAAGTTCCGACCACCATAGCTCTTCATTAGCACGCCTTGCTGCCTGTTCCTTACTCATTCCTTCCACTATAATGCAGTATTCTCCCAGAGGAGAATGCTCGGTGAGCCAAGCGATGCATTCGTCCAGATTGCCCCGCAACGCTTCTTCATGGCGCTTAGTCAGTTCTCGAACTAATGCAACCGAGCGATTGCCCATATGCTCGCGCATCGCTTCCAGCGTCCGCTGCAGCCGATGTGGCGATTCATATAGAATTAAGGTAGCCTCATGAGCGGTCAGCCCCTGCAGCCACTTGCCGAGCTGCTTCTTCTCCCTTGGGGGAAAGCCTGCGAACAAGAACCTCTCCGTCGGCAAGCCGGATATAATTAAGGCGGATAGCGCAGCGTTCGCTCCAGGAATCGGAATAACCGATATATCCGCAGCGACTGCTTCGCTCACAAGCTCTGCTCCAGGATCAGAGATAGCTGGCAAGCCGGCATCGCTGACCAGCGCAATGGACTTGCCATCCTGCATGAGCCGAATAAGCTCAGGACCGCTAGCGTTCCGATTATGCTCATGATAGCTGACCAGACGTGTAGATATTTCAAAGTGTGTCAGCAGCTTTCTCGTCTGTCTCGTATCCTCCGCAGCGATCAGATCCGCTTCCTTCAAGATGCGGATCGCTCTCATCGTCATATCCTCCAGATTACCTATCGGAGTACCTACCAAATATAGCTTTCCCTTCGACGATTCGCTGGAGAAGCTCTTCTGAATGTTCATACAATCTGCACTCCTTCGTCATTATATACCATTATTGGAGGCAACAGCTTTATATCAGGCTTCCCATCTCTTGAAGCTTCGATCAGTACCATATTCGCTTCAGCGCCTGCATGCGGATGAATGAATTGAATGCGCTTCGGCTCCAGCCGCCATCTTCTAAGCGATTCCATGATGTCCAGAAGGCGGGATGGTCGATGAACAAGCGACAGCTTGCCACCTGTCCGAAGTAATCGGCAGCATGCCCTGGCGATATCCTCCATGTTGCAATGAATTTCATGACGCGCAATCGCGTAATGTTCGTTTTCATTTTTGTCGCCTGCGGTAACCGGCATATAAGGAGGATTAACCGTTATTGCATCATATAGGCCGTTACCTGCTTCCTTGTAATACAATCTCAGATCGGCTTCTATGACAGATATATGATGTTCTCTTCCATTCATCGCCACACTTCGTCTCGCCATATCGGCCAATCGAGGTTGAATTTCAATCGCGTCGATGCGCGCTTCTGTTCTCTCCGATAATAGAAGCGGTATAACCCCGTTGCCTGTACATAAGTCGGCAATTCTTCCTTTCTTGGGTATTGTTGCGAACCGAGACAGCAATACAGCGTCTAACGAGAAGCTGAATACTTCTCTACTCTGAATAATTCGCAGCCCGGAATCTGTTAATAGATCATCGATTCTTTCATCTGCTGCCAACTGCAGCTCCATCCCTTCAGACACACTATTCTCTCCTTTATTGTTTCAAAAAAAACCGTCCTCTCTATAAAGGACGGCCTGCCATTTGAATTTCCCTATTTATTTAGAAAAGACAGACAGAACAAACAATCTCCTTCCGTACGGAGATGCCCGTAGTACACATTGCAAATGTGAAATCCTTCATGATACAAGCGCGTAAGGTTGTCATGGCCTTCTCCCACAGCGAATGACGAATCGTGATGACCTTGTGGTGCTGTTGCGTCATCGTTGTTCCCTATATTATCGCTCATGCTAAGCGATGAAGGATTATGGTCTGGCGGGTTCTCACGCTTCAATACTTGTCGCAGCTGTTGATTCTCCATATGCAAACGCTTATTCTCCTCAAGAAGCTCCTTCACCATCTCCTTGAGCGCACTGAATTCCGTATGGAACAACCCGACTCGATTATCCAATTCATTCATCTGAGCAAAAATATTTTTCTTCTCCAAGTTCCCACCCCAGAGCTTATGCGTAGGCTATCGCCCGCTCGTCAAATATCCCGTGCTTATTTCACGACTACATCATCCAGCGGCAATTCCTTCGGCTTGCCGGACACTTCAAACAGCTGTACATAGACGCTCTTGGACGAAGCATTTATGCCCGTTACTTTGCCTTCCCCATAGGAAGTGATAACAATCTTGCCTACAGCAGGCAATTCTTCACGCACACTCTCATAGTTGTCATGCTCGTACTTCAAGCAACACATCAGTCTGCCGCATAGTCCTGATATCTTCGTCGGGTTCAGCGACAAGTTCTGATCCTTGGCCATCTTGATGGACACAGGTTCGAAATCGCCCAGCCATGAAGAGCAGCATAATACTCGTCCGCAAGGTCCAATTCCTCCAAGCATCTTCGCTTCGTCCCTTACCCCAATCTGTCTCAGTTCAATACGGGTCCGGAACACGCTGGCCAAGTCCTTCACCAGCTCACGGAAGTCTACACGCCCCTCAGCAGTGAAATAAAAAATAATCTTGTTACGATCGAATGTAAATTCGACATCCACGAGCTTCATGCGAAGGCCATGGTTTTTAATCTTCTCAAGACAGATCGTGAATGCGGATTTAGCCGCCGTCCGATTCTCGTCCACGACTTCGGCGTCGGCATCGTTGGCAATCCTGATCACCTTCTTGAGAGGGAGGACGACGTCCGATTCACCGACTTGTTTCTGCCCCACTACCACCTTGCCGTATTCGATACCGCGAGCGGTCTCAACAATGACATGTTGATCTCGATCCACTGGCTGATCGACCGGGTCGAAGTAATAGATCTTGCCCGCTTTCTTGAAGCGGACACCGATGACATTATACAAGGATTAGCCCTCCTGTAGTTTTACCAATAGTTGCTCAAATGCAAGCTGCGGCGGCACATTGGCTCTAATGCGCTTTCCAGCTTCGAGCGTATGCTCCATGCACAACACCCAACCAGCAAATGAGCGGTTATACGCGTTATTGCTTATCCAATCCAACTGATCTATGAAAACCATCTTATCTTGCCTTCCGGCCTGGAACTGTGTGAAGTCTTTAAACCAAAGCATAAACATAGACAGTACCATTGGCATATGTGCTGCCAACTCCGTCTTGAACAACGCTTTCTGGGCAGTGAGCATCGCCGCGGTGAATCGGGTAGAACACTCCTTGCCTAATTGTATCACTAGGTTTCTGATTTCTGCAAACTCATTCTGTTGGATTAATTCCCTGACTCCTTCCAATCCGGAGGATAAATGGACTGCGGCTCGGACAAGCGTAGGGGAAGCTCCTTCATTTATCAGCTTCGTTAGCATATAATCCGGTGACAAAGGGAGAAAGGGAACCCATTGGGTACGTGAGCGTATCGTCGGAAGAATGGCTTGTCCGTTATCGGTAATAAGAATGGCAACTACAGGCGATTGCGGCTCCTCCAGAAATTTAAGCAGGCTGTTGGCAGCCGCCAACGTCATCGTCTCCGCCCGCTCCATAATGTAAACCATTCGTTTCGCACCGGAGTTTCGATACGCGAAGCTCCTTTGCAGTTCCCGGATTTGTTCAATTTTTATGCTTGCACCGTCTGGTGCAATTTGTTTCAGCTCCTGCTGGTTGCCATGCTCCAGCTTGCGGCACTCGATACATTCGCCGCACGCCGCCTCTCCTCCGACTGTACAGAACAGCGCTTTAGCGAATGCGAGAGCCATCGTCATCTTGCCGGTTCCAGAAGGGCCATGAAAGAGATAAGCATGCGATATTTTCCCGCTCTGCAATGCATGGCCCAATATGCGCTTTGCTTTCCATTGCCCGGTCGAAGCAGTCGCCGCTTCACCTTCTGTCATGGTTTGATGATCCACTTTGTAACAACCTTCCTTTAGAACAGATAATTAATAAGGATACCTCGTATCTCACCCATCTTATTCAAGAGATCGATTCTTCCTTCTTCCGTGTGCAGCATGTCCTCCGCCATTGAGATGAGAATAGCGTCGATTTCATCCAGCAGCTTATAGCGCTTTACGCGTCCACGTCGGTCGAAGCCACGCACTTCTTTCAGCCCGACGCCTCTTCTCAGCGTATCCTCCAGGAATCTCTTCACCATCTCACGATACAGCTTCAGTTCGCGTACTGTCATATGTCTGCCCAGACGCTCTCCCTGCCGCTGAAGGTCAAGGAACTTCTGCTGCAGTTCCTCTTGCGTTCGCTCTGTATCCTTCTGCATCATGACTTCCGCGAAGCCCATTGATGAAGTTGACTTCATCAATGTATCATTATTCGTCCGGTTCTGCCCGAGCGGGCGGAAGCCTTGATCTACTCTCATATACTAGTCACGTCCTTTAGAAGTGCTCGAAGCGCTCTACTGGAACCACGAATACGGTCGCTCCACCGATCTGAACTTCAACCGGGAATGGGATGTAAGAATCTGTCGAGCCGCCCATCGGCGACACAGGCGTGACAAGTTGGTCGCGCACTTTGCAATTGGAGCTGATCACATTGAACACTTCATGTACACGCTCGTCTTCAACACCAATCATGAACGTAGTATTTCCCGAGCGCAAGAAGCCCCCCGTACTCGCAAGCTTTGTTGCGCGGAACCCTTCTCTTACTAGTGCATTCGACAATCTATTGCTATCCTTATCCTGAATGACCGCAATAACCAACTTCATGCTCATTCCCCCTAACCAGAAATATGATTATTCTTTATTTATTGGACACGCTTACCTGATATTCCTTCCAGACAACGACTGACAATGGCCAAAACTTGATTAAACACTGCTTCCGGCTCCTGTTCCGCATTGACCTGATGGATACGCTCCGAATACTCTGCGGCTAACTGCAGATACCCTTCCCGCACAAGCTCATGAAAGCTATGCCGTTCCATGTCAAGCCGATTCATTTCCCGTTCCGGAGCTCTTGCAATACGCGCTAATCCCACTTCCGGCGATACGTCCATATAAATCGTAAGTTCCGGCATAATCTCTCCGATGGCAAATGCGTTAATCGCCCATATCTCCTTCATGCCAAGCCCACGCGCATGCCCCTGATAAGCGAGACTGCTATCCACGAACCGATCGCAGATAACCACCTTTCCATCACGCAGTGCCGGTATAACCTTCTCCACCAAATGCTGTCTGCGGGCTGCCGCATAGAGCAGAGCTTCTGTCCGTGCATCCATCTCTGTGTGCCCCGGGTCCAGAATGACAGCTCGTATCTTCTCTGCGATCGGAATACCTCCAGGTTCGCGAGTTGTCACTACCTGGTACCCTTTACTTTGCAGCGTATGAGCGAGTTGTTCAATAAGTGTCGTCTTGCCTGCGCCTTCTCCGCCCTCTATTGTAATGAACGATCCCTTATTCAAGTTCCTGCCCCAATCTTTTTGTTTCTTTCATTTTAACAAAGGGCTTACCTCACTACAATGAACATTTCTGTCGACGTCGCCTGATTACCCAAGCTTTAATCGTGAATAACCGTTATCGACTGCATCTTGACATCACATGCTCCTTGAAATTTCGCTCCAACGCTTGCCAGTCTGCTAATTTGCTGAATGGCTTCTTCCGTAATCGGCTCGCCTCGATATAGTAGAGGAATACCTGGCGGGTATGGAATGACGTTCTCGGCTGACAGCCGGCCGACAGCCTCTCTCAGTGGCAACTGAACAGTCTTTGCCTGATCGTATGGCCCTCTGTGGAAAGCTGTAGGCGCTCCTATACCATCGCCTTGAGTCGGCTGCAGAGCAGTTGGAGTAATTGCGACCGGATTCGATTGGTATAGTGGCGCAACATTCTGCTGGATACGTATCAATGACTGCTTCAGACGTTCCATCTCTTTTTCTGTTACTGATACGCTAACGACAAGCACTACATATCTGGCATCAGACATCTCAGGCCAGCATCCATCGCGTTCCAACTCTTTATGGAGTTGTACGCCAGACAATTGTCCGCTGCTGTCGAATAGTACTATTCTTAAAGGATCGTATTGCAAGTCTTTATTACGCAGTAGCGTTGCCCCATACATATCCTGTATAAGAAGGGACTTCTCCTCCAGCCAGTTGCGGAATTGATCGACTAATAGAAGCGCCTTATGGAACAGCCGATCCTTCTCACAATCCATTATTGCTCGGGAAATATCCAGCGAAGCCATTATCGGAAAGGAAGGGCTGGAACTCTGCACCATAGATAGATGTTCACGTAATACATCGCGTTTGATTCTACTTCCTTGGACATGAAGCATTGCACCCATAGTCATCGCTAGCAATGTTTTGTGTGTGGATTGCACGACTGCATCCGCTCCCCCATATATCGCAGATGTAGGAAGTGCCGGATGCATGCTGTAATGTGCCCCATGTGCTTCATCAACAATAAAGGGCTTATCGTAGTGATGCGTTAATTCTATATAAGACTGCAGCGGCGTATTGATCCCGTAATAGTTCGGAGTAGAGAATATAACCCCTTTCGCCTCGGGATAACGTTGTAGTGCTTGTTCCAATTGCTTAAGCGATGGCACAGTAGCTAGTCCTGAATGACTGTCATACTGCGGGGCTAGAAATACGGCAGATGCACCTGCCAGCTTCAACCCGTTCACAATGGACTTATGAACATTGCGTTGTACGATAATCAAATCACCTGGCTGACATAATGCCAGTATGATGGCTATATTGCCCGACGTGCTACCACCCACTAGCAAATAGCTATGTTCTGCTCCGAAGCATTGTGCTGCCAGACGCTCAGACTCCGCAATGCACGCTTCCGGATGATGTAAGTCGTCTGTTGAAGACAGCTCCGTTACATCGATCTCCATAATGGAGATGAGCGGGTGGTAATCTGATTGAGCTAGTCGTTTTGACGCTATCCATTGTCTAAGCGCATTACCGTAACGATGTCCAGGCACATGGAAGCTGACAGGGTCTTTAGATAGATGCTTCATTAACATTTCGTAGATAGGTGCTTTTAGTTCACTCATGTTTCATTGTGCATCCCTTTCAACTTCGTTTATCCTTTCTCTTCATTGTACTTCAATTCATGCATCATAGGATAAAAAAAGAGCAACCCCCGCAATAATCTGGACCCTCTGTCAAGGACACTTTAAAAAAGAGTGGTATTGAAGATTTACGAGGCAGACAAAAGATGATTCCTGTATTGAACAGGGGTCATCTTTTTTA
>NZ_JBHTJZ010000072.1:0-98225 GCF_042675905.1 Paenibacillus chungangensis
TCCACCTCGCGATGGACACCCTTGCTCTTGGCTAATGGTTGGCAACTGCAAGCCCCCATAGCGGACTTTCACCGCCTAGCTACGCGCCATGCGTGGCGCACCGCACAGAAGCCTGCATATGCCATTCGGCTTATGCAGGCTTCCTCTATGCTAGCTGCTTATTCCGCCCAGCTGTCCAGATAGGCCGCTTGCTCCGGCGTCAGCTCGTCAATGCCCATGCCGAGCGCTTCAAGCTTAATGCGGGCAACTTGCTCGTCAAGCTCGTAAGGAACGTTGATCACTTCCTTGCCCAGCGATTCATACTGATCGTTCACATACTTCAGCGACATCGCCTGCAGCGCGAACGTCATGTCCATAATTTCAGCCGGGTGGCCGTCACCGGCTGCAAGATTGACCAATCTGCCCTCTGCGAGCAAATAGATGCTGCGTCCGTCCTTCAATTGGTATTCTTCAATATTGCGTCTCACGGTGCGCTTGCCTGTCGACATCGCCGCCAGCTCCAACTTGTTCACTTCCACATCGAAGTGTCCGGCGTTGGACAGAATGGCGCCATTCTTCATTACTTCGTAATGCTCGCCGCGGATGACATCGCGGTTGCCCGTTACTGTAATGAACATGTCGCCAAGCTTTGCCGCTTCCAGCATCGGCATGACCGCGAAGCCGTCCATGTAAGCTTCTACCGCTTTGATCGCATCGATCTCTGTGACGATGACATTGGCGCCCAGACCTTTGGCCCGCATAGCGACGCCCTTGCCGCACCAGCCATAGCCGACGACGACGACCGTCTTGCCGGCTGCCACCAGATTCGTCGTGCGATTGATGCCGTCGAATACTGACTGCCCCGTCCCGTATCGGTTGTCGAACAAGTATTTGCAGAATGCGTCATTCACCGCCACCATCGGGAACGCCAGCGAGCCTTCCTTCTCCAGCGCCTTCAAGCGAAGAATGCCCGTCGTTGTCTCCTCCGCTCCGCCGCGAAGATTGACCGCCATGTCCTTGCACTCCGAATGCAGCAGCGTGACGAGATCGCCGCCGTCGTCAATAAGCAGATCCGGCTTGCATTCCAGCGCTTTCATGTTAAGCGCCTTGAATTCCTCGTCGCTTGGATTGTATTTTGCGAAGACGGTAATGCCGTCCTCCACCAGCGCCGCGCACACATCGTCTTGCGTGGACAGCGGATTGCTGCCGGTAATTGTTACTTCTGCTCCGCCTGCCTGAACGACCTTTGCCAGGTAAGCGGTTTTGGCCTCCAGATGAAGGGAGATCGTCACCTTCAATCCTTTGAACGGCTGCTCCTTCTCGAACTGCTCTCTGATTCTGTTCAATACGGGCATGTGCGCGCGTACCCACTCTATCTTCAGATGGCCTTCCGGAGCAAGCTCCGGATTCGCAATAATGCTGTTGTTCAATGCGTTCATGCTGTAATCCCTCCACTGGTTAATAGCTGTTACATGACATACTACTTACAAATAAACAATCTCATGACCGCCTGTCGGACGGTAATCCGCCTCCATCAGCCTCTCGATCCAGGAATCGCCATACCGGCTCCAATAGCCAATCATGGACAATACGCGCTCTTGCGGCTTGTCGGCAGGCTTGATCGACAGACGAATCCGTTCCAATTGGCGAATTGCTGCGTCGAATCGTTTATTATGGGCATCCAGCGTCCTGCTTTCCATGAAAGCAATCTGCTCCACGATCTTGGCCATGTTCGTCTCGCCCAGCTTGGCCAGTCCTGGTTGAATAGATGCGGCGAGCTGCAGCAGCGGACGATACATATCCTGGAAGGATTCGCTCACTGCCGCGAAGCGTTCCTGCAGCGACAGCTCATCTTGCTCCTTAAGCCATTGCTCCTTCCGCTCTTGGAACCGTTCCATCACATCTGCGAAGTCCAGCTCGAACTTCGCCATATGCTTCGTAACGGTTCCTTCCACGAGCGTATAGGACATGCGGGGGACGATGAGGGGCATCTCCATGTTCATGGAGCGGAATGCAGCACCCGTGACGCCCCAATATGCAATCTCGCCCGGCCCCAGCACAGTGCCGAGCACAGGGAACAGATACTCCTGCATAAGCGGCCGAGTCAGCACATTGTTGCTGAACAGCTCCGGCCGGGAATGCGTCAGGGCGATCAATTCCTCCTTGCTCCAGGAGCAGCTTTCCTTCCGATCCATGAACAGACCATCTCGCTTGTAGAGCATTGTCCGCTCCCCGTCACGGTCAGGATGGAACAAGAACAGTCCCGAGCTTCCTTCCGCCACATCCGCCTGAAGCGGATAACCGAGCTCTGTCACCCGTGCAGATGTGGAGCGGAACGCTTCTTCCAGCTCGTCGTTGCGCTCCAGCAACTTCCGGAACATGGGCGCTTCCAGCTTGCGCAAGTCGGCATCGTCGGAATCGATCAGCACAAGACCGTATCGGCCGAACAAACGGTGAAGCAAGCAAGCGAACATGTCGGACAGCGACGTCGCGCGACCGGCCAGTTGCCGAAGCTCGTCCATCATGCCAGGCTTGAATTCCGACCCCGGCAGCGCTGCTTCCAGCTCCGCCAGCCAGCTCTCCCATTGATCGCTCCCGATGAAGGTGCGGCTCACCGAAGTGCGCACACGATCAGGCAGAGCCGCCGTCAGCTTGCCCAGCTCTTGTTCCGCTGTCACGACATACGCGTGATTCGCTTCGTCCCAATCATGGTCTTCCCCTGCGATCCAGAATACTGGAATAACGGGAATACCCAGCTGTTCGCTGGCATAGCCGGCCGCACGAATAACGGATACGGCCTTATGTACGACGAGCAACGGCCCTGTCCATAATCCGGCTTGCTGACCGCCTATAATGACCGGTGCCCCTCCCGCAATCGCCGCAATGGCGGAATCTACTTTATCCGATGACACTCCTATACGCTGCTGATAAGTTCGGAGAACGTCCCCCAACAGCGCGGCGTCGGCTCTGGGACCCGCATTGCGTTGAAGAGCGGCAAGCCGATTACTCCAATCTTCAACGATACCGGCATGATAGCCATACAAGGACAGGGCCGCGGAATCATTGCGAGTGATATACGCCTCCGTCAATGGTTGGGAGGACGGTAGTGAATAGGGTTCAGATTGCATTATGGTAAGTACCTCCCTACTTAATTATCCGATACAACATCAGCATTATTGTACAGGATATGCGACAATAATTAAAGGCCGATTCAGGACGCCGCAGCGCCATTGAACCGGCCTCGTCGTATTAGGACAAGATTATGCCGACATCGTGAAGAGCATCCTTCCGATCAGGACGGCCATAAATACAATATACAGAAAACTCGTAGCGAAGAAGCTGAGCCGCCATACCGCCTGAAATATACGCTTCGCATTAACCTTTCCCCGCTTGCGGAACTGCGCGTTGCCAAGTAGACCTCCTGCGAGTATCATAACCAGCATAATGCCGTAAATACCGAATTGACTATCAAATATAAGATTGAATTGCCCTGCAACACAACCGATAAAAAAAACAGTAGATACATCCATCGCCATGCGGAACGCCCGCTTCCAATCCTTTATGTAAGTGCCGTATCCGATGAGAACTGCGGCGAATGGAATAACCGGTATAAAGGCCAGAATCGCATATAGCTTCATTAAGCCATCCATCATCGAACTTCACCCCTTATCCTCATCCCATGGCCTCCTGTACCCCTGAATAATTACAATTAGCGCATCATTTAGCGGAGTAAGCATCCCGAGCTCTCTGCCTTTCGCTGCGATTGCCCCATTGATGAAAGCAATCTCCGTCTCGCGCCCGGCCTGAACATCGGACAGCATGGAAGATCTATTCCTTGATGTAGCTTCGCATATATCCAATATCGACTGCCAGTAATCTCCCGGTGGAAGCAGTCCTCCCTTTATGAAGACGGCTGCAGACTCTTCATACAGCCGACGCATGAGCGTCAGCCGGCAGCTCTCCTTCGGCAGCTCACCATTCGTTACATGGTAGAGAGCTGTCAAGGGATTAATGACTGCGTTTACAATCAGCTTGCGATAAATACGAGTACTGATGTCATTCGACAGAAAAGTGGTGAATCCTGCCTTTTCCAGCGATTGCAGCATTTTTTTTTGAACTGGCGCATCCCCTGTCTCATTCCCGAATTGATCCCGGTTGCTCAACCAGATCCCGCCGGCGCCTGTATGACGCACAGTCCGTTCATCCTCCCGCTTGGCCGACTCCGTCGTCACTGCTATATGAATCGGTATAGGTCCAAGCGCTTCAGTCAGAATCTCCACATGGCCGATTCCGTTCTGCAAGCAGATAACTGTCACCGCTTCCGATCTGCCACTGTTAAGGATACCGCGAAGCTGTTCCGTCAGTTCAGGGTTGATCGCTGTTGATTTGACTGTCAGCACCACACATCTCTCGGAAGAAGTAACTACCGCTTCCCCCATCGCTCGGCATGGAAGGTGAACTACCTTGCCGCCTCCTTGCAGGTTATGCCGAAGCACGCCATATTGCTGAATAAGACGGGCTTGTCGTCTCGTCCTTGTCCATAGCGTTACATGCGCTCCGGATTCCGCTAAAGCTGCCGCAAGCATCATCCCGATCGCACCTGCTCCGATCACATCGATATGCATACACGCACTCCTTCGTTGTTCTTCCTGCCAGTCCGTTTACCATTAACGCTATTATACACTTTACTCCGTTCAAGTGAAAACCCGTCATCCTTCTATGAAGGATGACGGGCTTAACCGTGCACGCTTATTCAATTCGTTCCAGATTGCCGTTCGCATCCATTTTGAACCTTGGCTTTGCTTCTTCCTCATTTGACAATACGGTAAGTCTACGTGCCCGATCCATTATCTGGATCAAAGTCTTGTAGTCGTCGTTGACGGCCCGATAGTCCGATTCGGCATTGTTGACCTCGCTTGCAAGCCTCTTATTTTCATTGCGAAGCTTGAGTAACTCGTCATCCTTTTCTTTCATTTCCTTCTCGAACATTTTAATCTGCCTGGACAACTCCTGATAGGTCGTCTTCCAGCTGCGCAAGAAGCGAATAACAGCATCGATGGATATCCCTTCATCCACCATCCCCGCTTCCTGCTTATACGCGGTGCCCTCTTCAGCATCGAGCATCGCGATAGAAGATACTTGAGGAGCAGACGATTGTTTCTTGAAATAATTGCGTTTCTGCCGCTGCTGCTTTGCTATGCTTATCGCTTCCTCATATTTCTTGCGAACGCAGCTGTTCCAACGAAAACCGCATGCGGCTGCTGTGCGACCGATCCGCTCGCCCACTTCCTCGAATGCCGCAAGCTGGGTGCTGCCTTCTCTAATATGGCGCAGAGTTACTTCGGCGAGAATAAGATCATCGTCCGGACTCCACGCATCTTGTCTAACTGCTGTCATGCAACAATAACCTCCTAACGTAAAAGGCGCTTACTTCATCTCTATGCCCTTGGTAGAGTTCATAGAATCTATTGGATACTATTTTGTATAACCAAAATGAATTGCGCTCATACATGATTGCTGCAAACGATGAGTAAACTATGGAATGAACTCGCTTCAAGCCTAAAAATTCGCCAATTCGTCACTACTGCATGTTTACACTCCATCAAGCAAACGTTATAATGTTGAGTAGGAAATTGGGTCGTATGGAAAGGGGGATGCTATCGTGGCACGCATGTATCGGGTACTCGGTTTTTGGTGCTTAGTCATTGGACTAATGGCTTTCGCCGGCCATATGACGGAATTTGCTCTGCTGTTCTTCGCGCAAGCCGTCGCTTTCACTTTCCTTGGCTACTTGAACTTCTCCGAAAGAACGTACATTATGATGTTCTGGGGATATATGGTGATTTCATTCGTTGGATTCACATATTGGTCCGTATTCAAGTTGGATTTGCCTTTCTAATCAAGCGCCATTGGAAACTGAAGAGGCCTGAGTCAGGGATAATCCCTGACTCAGGCCTCTTCTATTCCTTCTCCAGGACAAGCACACGAAAAGCTTCACCGATGCCATCGCTTAGCAGAAGCTGGCGCAGTGACCGGTTGCGCCGTGCCTGATCGCTGAAAGGATTGCTATCCCGGTGATCAATCAGCAGTTCCAGAACGCCGTTATCTACCATGAATTGCTTCTGACTCCCATCGAATGCGATGCTGAATCCGGCTTCACGCGCCTCCGCCTTCAAGTATGAGAAGGAGACATGTGCTGTCATATCCTGCTGTCCCGGCCGCTGGAACGGCTGATCGGAAGCTGTATGGCGGTAATAGCACATCAACGTGCCGTCCATCCGGCAAGCTGAACTGTACTCTTCTGCATCGTAACCATAGTCGATAACAATAACTTTGCCCCGCTTCATCATGGCACTTATCTTTCTTAACCACTTGCCGGAGCTGGGGCACAGTTCCGTAATCTGGCCTTCTTGCAAATATATGCCGTCGCGCTGCAGCCAATTGTGAAAGTCCGGACTCGTCATGGTCATCCGTACATATCGGAAGCGTCCATTCACATACGCTACACCCAGCTCATAAAGCTGGCCGCCCGCTCGCTGAATGCGGTGAACGGGGAAAGCGTCCAGCAATTCGTTCGCAACAATTACGGCAGGCGCTTGTAGCGCTCCCTCCTCTAACGCCTCCCGGGACGTCAAGCAAGAAGCGAACGGCAGCTGTTGCCTCGCGGCATTCGCATGCGATACATAATCTTCCACTACCTTCATGCGGAATCGTTTCCTCCATAGCGGCAGAAGCTTCTGCCATTCCGACGCAATCTGTGCAGACAGCCTTCCCGTGCCGGCTCCCCACTCTACGAATGTTAAGGGCTTATTGTCCTCCTTGGCATAGTCCATCACATAGGAAGCAATGACTGCTGCCAGACCGCTTCCAACAGCCGAGCTCGTATAGAAGTCGCCTTCTTTGCCGATTCTGATCTTGCCTTGCCGATAATAGCCGTATTCCTCATCATACAGGCACAATGCCATATAGTCATGAAAGGTAATGCACGGAACGTAGCGAGCCGCTCCCTGTTCATCGCTATACGTGCCCTGAAGCTCAGAACGGACAATAATGCTCTCGATCTTTTGTCCAAGATTGCTTTCCCCTTGCACCTTTGCCATCGCCGGATTTCTCCTTTTCCTTATCTAAGATATAATGAAGAAGGCAGACGCATACATTTATAGCTGAGGGAGGAGGATACCATTTGAGAAAAATAATGCCCTATGCAAACGCAAAAACCGCCTTCATCCTGTTCCTGATCAGCGTGCTGCTCTCGCTGCGAATGCCTGTCATGGCAATGCCGATTGACCCTGCCGCCACTTCTGACGATGTACGTGTCCTGCTCGAAAAAAGTCTGTCAGTCGTTGAAATCGACCGTGAGATTGAGACGATCAAGCAACAACAAAAAGTTTTGGAACAATCTATGAAGCTGGCGCAGGACGAACTGAAAAAGCAAGAAAACGACATTGAAGCTAAACGGAACGACGCTGGTAAAGTGCTTCGCGCTTATTATATGGGCGAACGCGATATGCTGTATGCCGCGCTGCTCTCTTCGAAATCATGGACGACCTTCTTCTCCATCATCGACTATATCGATATCATCATAAGCAAGGACAAGCATACGCTTCATTCTTACATAGATCAGTATCGCCGCATGCAAGAAAGCTATCGGGAGCTGGAGGACAGAGAGACTGAGCTGGCTGGTGTAGAGCAGCGGCTGCTTCAGCAGCGTGAACGCGTTCTCGCCTTGGAAGCGCAACTGGAGGATGAATTGCAAGGACGCACTGACGCCGACCGCATCAGACTGCTGATGGAGGAGCTGACTCGCTCCTGGGAGGAGGAAGGACTAGCCAAGGTGCAAGAGTACTTCCAGGCGCTGGCGAGCGCCATGCAGAAGCTTCCCGGTTGGATCAGCGACAATAAGGATATGCTGGATAACCAAGGCTTCCAATATACGATTACTGTCTCTGAAGCCGAGCTGAACGATTTCCTTCAGGAGCAAGATGAGCGATTCAAGCACTTTTCATTCCAATTCCTGGACGGCTCCGTTACCGCCTATGGCAACAAGGACGGCATGGAGATCACTGTAACGGGTCACTACACTGTGGAAGATGAACCTGTTAACGGGATAATGTTCCATGTTGACAAGCTGATTTACAACGGGTTCTCGCTACCGGATACAACCCGGAGATCGCTGGAAGAGGAATTTGATCTGGGCTTCTACCCGCAGCTCATTCTCTCCTTCCTGAAAGCGAAGGACGTCGAAGCCACGGACGGCAAACTGACGATTAAGCTGTCCATTAGCTTGTAAAGGCGGCTAAGGGCTGCATCACTCCGGGCGTGCAGCCCCTTCGTCCCTGGAATGTGCAAGCTCCGATATGAAATCGTTCATTGCAATTTCGTCCCGAGAGTAACGACTCCACAGCACTTCCCAGCGACGTTTTCGATCCGGCCAGTCAGGATCAGCCCTATACTGCTGCCGTTCCACTTCAGAATGAGCTATCGCTGGGATGCTTCGTCCTCCCTGCTGTACCATTGCCTCAATCCATTGCATCGCTTCTTGCTCCACCTGGCAGCCAGCTCCGATTACGTAGCTGCTGCCGCTAACCCAAGGATGCGCCAAGCTTGCCTCATCCACAATCAATGATCTCTTCACAGTATTATCCAGTCCTTCATACATCCGCCACGGGAGGACGAACGACAGCAATTTATCACTCTTGATCGCTTGCATCATCCCATCCAGTTGTTGCAATCTGAATGTTCCGATACGTTCCTGCTGAGCGTTCAGCCACACTAACAGCTCCCGCTGCTCTGCGGTGATCTCCGGCATCATGTTAAAAGCGTCTTCTTCCTTTCTGAACTTCTCTAGCCATACCAACAGCTGTTCTATACTGTCAGGACTGAGATTCAGGAGCGTCGCTTCCTCGGCACCTTGGGAAAGCTTCTGAACCAACACAAGGAACGACTCCCAATCTTGCGGCTCCTCCGACATTCCCGCCTTAGCCAGCATAGACTTGTTCCACAATAAGGTGTAAGGATTGATTTCATAAGGCACGCCCCACAAATATCCGTTCCACTTCAGCGGCTCCATCCACCCGTTCACTTGCTGAGGCAGCCCTTCCATCGCAAGCTTGCTGTCTACGGGCTTCAAGTATCCCCGTACCGCGAATGGCATCACCCAATCGTTGTGCAGCAGCATAATATCAGTTCCGTCGCCTACGCTGCTGCTACGCTCCCAATTGTCGTGTGCGAGAGAGGTATCGGACTCATTCGTAAGATGAACAACAATATGAGGGTGATCAGTCATGAAGACCTGATTCCACCCCTGGAGCTCACGGAATTGCTCAGCAGTCACGGAAACGCTTGCATGAAGTTCTACTATCGGCATGTCCGGCGAAGGACCGTCGATTCCCGACAACGTGGCATATCCTTCCGGTGGATTGGGCAGACTGCTCTGTATGGATCGTGAATAGGGAATGAGCAACAATGAAGACAATAACAGGACCACGACGATAAGAGGCACATACTTTCGAGGAGACACACGGCTCCTCCTTTCCTTTACCTGCTCAATAATCTGGCTATAGAATACCAATATTTATCAACATATGGCAAGGCATTATCGGCAGAAAAGACGGCTGCCGGTACGCAGCCGTCTTGCTGTTCCTATTTACAACAGATCCGCCGCCAACTGCGCCAGCTTGGAGCGTTCCCCTTTCTCCAGCGTGACATGACCACTAATCCCCTCAAGCTTGAATCTCTCGATAATATGGGACAATCCGTTGCTGACGGAATCCAGGTAGGGATGATCGATCTGCTCCGGGTCGCCCATCAGCACAATTTTACTGCCTTCCCCGACACGGGAGACGATCGTCTTCACTTCATGTCTCGTCAGGTTTTGGGCTTCGTCAATTATGATGAACTGCCCGGGTATAGAGCGGCCGCGAATATACGTCAGCGCTTCAACCTGAATGCTGCCCATGCCCATCAATATTTTTTCAATGTCGCCAGACTTCTTTGTATCGAACAGAAACTCCAAATTATCGTAGATCGGCTGCATCCATGGCCTCAGCTTCTCTTCCTTCTCCCCTGGCAGATAGCCTATATCCTTGCCCATCGGCACAACCGGTCTTGCAATCAATAGCTTTTTATATTTATGTTCATCCTCCACCTTCATCAGGCCTGCCGCGAGCGCAAGGAGGGTTTTGCCCGTACCGGCCTTTCCCGACAGGGTGACGAGCGGTATATCGTCGCTAAGGAGCAGTTCAAGCGCCATGCGCTGCTGAGCATTGCGGGCCGTAATCCCCCATACGGGATCATTGCTCAAGTATAACGGCTCCAGCCTCGCTCCGTCGGCACTAATCTTCAGGAGCGCCGACTTGTTCGTTCCCATCTCGTCTCGCAGAATAACGAATTCATTCGGCCTTGGCTTTGCCTTTATTTGCAACTGATCGACATTTAGAAATCGGAACGTATAAAATTCATCAATAACGGCAGGATGGACGAACAAGGTTACATAGCCCGTATAGGCATCCGATGCCGGCGCAATTTGATCCGACAGATAGTCCTGGGCTTTCAAACTCAGCACGTCCGCCTTAATTCGCACGAGCACATCCTTGCTGACAAGCACAATTTCCGGTTTATCAGCATTCGCGGCAGCGTCTGCTTGTTCCAACTGATAGTTCAAGGCGACGGCCAGAATTCGATTATCATTCGACATGTCGCCGAACATTTCTTGGACGCGCATAAAGCTGCGATGATTTAATTCTACTTTAAGCAGCCCGCCGTTCTGAAGGGGAATGCCTTCATGAAGATGCCCCTGACGGCGCATTCCGTCGAGCAAGCGGGATACGGTTCGGGCGTTTCGCCCAAGCTCGTCAGCTAATCTTTTCTTGGAGTCGATTTCCTCCAGTACGATAGCGGGAATGATCACTTCATTGTCTTCGAAGGCGAATATGGCCTGTGGATCATGAAGCAGCACATTAGTATCGAGCACGAATGTTTTTTTCATATAAGAAACCTCCCGGCATCGATGATAGTTGCAATAATCATTCCGATTATTATACGATACGATGAACCTCACCTAGAGACACAAGAAAGCCTAGTGAATAATCACTAGGCTTTCCATATGACACGCAAAGGACGTAACTTGTCCTCTTGGCATGCTCGATTCGATTTGCACGGGAAGAGTTGAAACAGCTTCATTTCACGATCCTTGTCGCTGCGCCAGCCAGTCATGTTCATATCCATCATATACGAGGACCTCCCCAGAATGGATTAGGTAGAGCTGTTCTAGCTTTATTATAGCTATTTTATTCTGCAGCGTCTACGGGCATTCCCATTTTTGCCTGCAGCTCATTCCTCGTCTTCTGAAGACTTTCTTCATTAATATAGACATATGGACTCTTCCAGCTGCCTTCCAGCGGCATGAATGTCAGATTGCTGCTCTTGATTCCCAGGTATGTATTAATCATCCGGCTAATCTCTTTCTCGGGCATATCAGTCTGCACATTCTCGCTCATCTTCTCGATGATACTGCCGATCTTGGAGACTCCGCCTATGGTCATTAGCTTATCGACAAGTGCTCCGACAACCTCGCTCTGCCGGCGGTTCCGATCGAAATCGCTTGACATGTTGGTCCCGTCGTTGGATTGACGGTATCGTACGAAATCAAGCGTCTGCTTGCCGTTCAACTGCTGTTGACCTTTTTGCAAGTCGATATTGGTGCCGTCATGGGAATCCGTATATTTCATACGCATATCGACATACACGTCAATGCCCCCAAGCAGATCTACCGTATCCTCGAAGCCCTTGAAGTTGACCACTGTCGCGTATTTGATATCGATGCCGAACAGCTTGCCCAGCACACTGCGGAATTCTTCCTTCGCCTCAATTGCCGCTTCTTCCTTGCTCCTTCCTTCATTGCGGGCCGCCATGAAGAAGTCCGCATAGAACCGGTTCGCTTTCCTGCCGCGATAGCCCTCCACTTGGATCAGCGTATCCCGCGGAATGGAGACGATGGAAGCCGATTTGGATTCCGGATCGAAGGACGCCACCATCAACACGTCAGTATTCAACCCCCCGCCTCCGGAGCGGGAGTCGATGCCCATGATAACCATAGATACGGGCTTCTTCTTGACGGATTCCTTCACCGGCACCGGTGTGGCAACCGTTTCATCTACGATAGAGATGGTATCGAAGGCTTCATCCGTCTGTAACAGCAAATAACTGAGCCAGCCTGCGATCGCCAGCAATAGTCCCAGCAATAGAAAAAAAAGCGTTATAAAAAACACCTTTAGCTTGCTTTTTCGTTTTTTTGACTTTGGACGCTTGGGCGGCTTCGAACCCCTTAGCGTCGAACGAGATGGCATAACCGAAGATTGACCTTGACTCATAAACCTGGAAGCCCCTTTAGTTGAATTTCGGATTGGCGATTATGTCCGCGAGCAGCTGCTCCCCCGCTTCGCGGGGAATAAGCTGCGTCTTGGACTTGCCGTTCTTCTCGTACTTCACATGAATCATCGTATCATCGGTATGCGAGATCTGAGGGGAAGTGATGGCATGATCTTCGCCTAGTACGTCCAGGAAAAACTCTAGCGTCTTGCGGGCTGCTTCGTCCTGCGGGCGCGCATCTGCAACTACCCTCATTTGCAACCAGTTGAACAATGCGTCTTCCTCTCTCACGAGCCGCACCTCCGAATCTGCGATTGTAAATGCCGCTAACCGCTCTTCTTCCGATACTTGTCATAAAGTTGACGTCCACGCAGCATCAGCATCATCAATACAGCAATACCCATGCATTGAATGATAGGCAGCTTGTCTATTTGAAGGATCATAAGCACGAAGCTTCCGATTGCCATGATCATGTAGACAAGTATTTCCTTCAGCAGAGGCAGCTTGGCCTGTGGACGGAATACACTGTTGAAAATATAGATGGTGAACGCCAATATAAGCAAGTAAGATACAAGCTTATGCTCGCTCAGCCATTCCTGCATGATTGATTCCTCCTGTCATGTCGCTAAGCTACACGCCTGCTTGCGCCATTTTACGTTGCTTCTCCGCACGCTCGCGATCGCCCTTGTTCAATAGCTTCTTGCGCAGACGTATCGTCTTCGGCGTAATCTCGCAGTATTCATCATCGTTCAAATATTCCAGCGCCTGCTCAAGGGAGAACAATCGTGGAGTCTTCAGCTTGACCGTGTCGTCCTTGCCGGCGGAACGTACGTTAGTCAACTGCTTCTCCTTGCAAATATTCACGATAATGTCGTTGTCTCGGTTGTGTTCACCGACAATCATGCCTTCATACACTTCTGTCCCCGGCTCCATGAACAGAATACCGCGATCTTCAACGCCAAGCATGCCGTAGAATGTGGATGTCCCGTTCTCGCTGCTTACCAGCACGCCCTGATGGCGGCCGCCGACAGAGGATCCCGCGAGCGGTCCGTACTTGTCGAAGGCGTGGTTCATAATGCCGTAACCGCGGGTTAACGTCAGGAACGAGGTGCTGTAACCGATCAAGCCGCGAGCTGGAATAATGAATTCCAGACGAACTTGCCCATTGCCGTTGTTGATCATGTTGACCATCTCGGCTTTACGTGTGCCAAGGCTTTCCATTACCGCACCCATGCTTTCCTCTGGGACATCGATTAGCAAGCGCTCATACGGCTCCTGCTTCATACCGTCGACTTCCTTCACGATTACTTCCGGCTTGGACACTTGTAGCTCGTAGCCTTCACGCCGCATATTCTCGATAAGAATGCCCAAGTGGAGCTCGCCTCGTCCGGATACGATGAATGCATCGGGGCTGTCTGTGTCTTCAACCCGCAGAGCGACGTCTGTCTCCAGCTCCTTGAACAGACGCTCACGCAGCTTGCGCGACGTCACCCACTTTCCTTCGCGTCCCGCGAACGGACTGTTGTTGACAAGAAACGTCATTTGCAGCGTTGGCTCGTCGATTTTGAGCACTGGCAGAGCTTCTGGGTGCGCAGGGTCAGCTAGCGTCTCGCCAATATTGATCTCCCTGATACCAGCAATGGCAACAATGTCGCCCGCTCCGGCCTCGGCCACCTCGATCCGTTTCAATCCTTGGAAGCCGAACAGCTTCTCGATTCTCGCCGACTTCTTGACTCCTTCACGATTAATGACGGCGACAGGCTGACCTTGCTTGATCACTCCTCTGTTCACGCGACCGATTGCGATCCGTCCCAGGTATTCGTTGTAGTCAAGCAATGTAACCAGGAATTGCAGCGGCTCGTCGATCTTCTCGGTCGGGGAAGGTATATGCTCAACGATTGTGTCATAGAGCGCCTGCATATTCTCATCCTGCTTATCGGGGTCTTGGCTTGAGGTGCCCATTAGAGCGGAGGCATAGATAACCGGGAAGTCCAATTGATCGTCATTCGCGCCAAGCTCGATGAACAAGTCAAGCACTTCATCGATTACTTCAACGGGCCTAGCGTTCGGCCGGTCGATTTTATTCACGACGACGATCGGGGTCAGTTGATAGTCAAGCGCTTTTCGAAGGACGAATTTTGTCTGCGGCATACACCCTTCGAAGGCGTCCACCACTAGCAGGACGCCATCCACCATTTTCATGATCCGTTCCACTTCGCCGCCGAAGTCGGCATGTCCAGGCGTATCTACAATGTTGATCAGATAATCTTTGTAGTTAATGGCCGTATTTTTGGCCAGTATTGTGATGCCGCGTTCTCTCTCCAGGTCATTGGAGTCCATCACACGCTCCTGAATCGCTTCATTGTCGCGATATGTGCCTGATTGTTGAAGCAGTTTGTCCACCAGGGTCGTCTTGCCGTGATCGACGTGCGCGATGATAGCGATGTTGCGTAAGTTTTCTCTTGCTTGCATTTGAAATAATCCACTCCACTATTAAATTTTTATATCACTCGCTTATTTGCGGAACCTGAAGAACCAGCGATTCCTTGGGCCGTACATTAGCCATGCCCCTGCAGCGATAAGGAGCAACGCAATCACATAGATACCCCAGCCCCACATCAGTGCCAGGATAAGGAATAACAGCGTGAATACGCTAAGCGCAATAGCTATCAGCAGAATAGCTTTCTGCTTGGAAGAGCCGAAAATATAATACTCGTAAAGTCCTACGGCTATGCCGAACAGGAATAATGGCCATAGTACCTGCAAGACATCCCAGCCGAAAATGTTGAAAGAAATAAACAACAAAGCATATACAACCAACATACCGCCTGGAACCAGTGCAACAGCCGGCACAACCCTGCCGAAATACAGCACATGCAATAGCACGCCGGGTATCAGCACGAGCAGCGGCCAGAAGATGCTGCCTAGAAAGCTGAACAGTCCTAACTTGCCGAGCAGGATAATAATCCCGGCCAGTAGCAAAATAATCCCGGCGGAATATTTATTATTTGGCATAATTCCGCTCCTTACCCATCCTCCGCGCTGAATGACGAAAGACGACAATTTTTATCCTTTTTAGTTTATAGGAACTGCGGCAAAAATACCAGTACGTCGTTTAATTTTCATTTTCGTTTTTGCGATGCGATGGCAAGCGCAATAATGAACGGAATGCATAGAAGTGGAATCAGCTCTGACAAATCCTGCGATTGCTGAAAAAAAAGCTGATTCATTCCGGGGTCAGCAACCAGCATTTCGCCGGCAGCGTAGGCAAGCAGAGCAGATCCCGCATAGGACAATGCGGGGAAGCGGAGCAGCAGCGCACCTAGCAGCTGACTCCCCCATACGATCATAGGTATGCTTAGCGCAATACCCATCAGGATCAGCACAAGATCTCCTTCTGCAACGGCCGCTATGGCGAGCACATTGTCCAGGCTCATAATGAAATCCGCCGTAACAATCGTCCAGATGGCGCTTCTGATCGTGGAGCCGCTTTTAATGGAATGCTCCTCTCCCCTTCCGCCTGCTTCTGAAAGCAGCTTATAGGCGATGATGAGCAACAGGATCGAACCCGCCGCCTGCAAATATGGAATTTGGAGCAGCTGTAAGGCTACGACCGTCAATGCGCATCTTAAAGCGATCGCGACGAACGCTCCCCACCATATAGCCTTCTGTCGCTGGCGGGAAGGCAGCCGGCTACTGGCCATGGCGATCACGATCGCATTATCGCCGCTTAGCAATACATTAATTAAGACGATTTCGAAGAAAATAAGTGTACTGTCCATGGACAATCCCCCCTGTATCAGAGGTATGTCTATTCCAAGGGATATATGTCCAAAAATATAGCCCTATCTCCACGAAAGCCACTATTTCATGCAGACATCAATAAGCAGACTTTGGAAAGGAGGAAACAGCAGATGGATTTTTTCTCGGTCGAGTTTTTTACAGCACTCGCTACAATTGTCGTGATCGATTTGGTATTGGCCGGGGATAACGCAATTGTAATTGCACTGGCCGCCCGCAACCTGCCGAAGCAACAGCAGAAACAAGCCGTCATCTGGGGCACCGTGGGAGCCGTCGCGATTCGCGTCGTTGCGACGCTGCTCGTGGTACAACTGCTGAATGTACCATGGCTGCATCTCGCAGGAGGTTTGTTGCTTCTATGGATCGCATTTAAGCTGCTTGTTGAAGACAAGGATCATGGCGATATCAAGGCAGGCAATACGCTCGGACAATCCATCCGGACGATTATTATCGCTGACGCCGCAATGGGCATAGATAATGTCATCGCCGTTGCCGGGGCTGCACACGGTGATATGCTGCTCGTTGTACTGGGTCTTATCATCAGCGTTCCTGTAGTCGTATGGGGAAGCACTTTGTTCATTAAGCTGATCAATAGATACAAGTGGATCATCTATATCGGTTCAGCCGTGCTTGCTTTTACGGCTGCCAAGATGCTCACGCATGAGAAGGCATACGAAAGCTTCTTTATAACCAACAAGCTGTACTATTGGAGCTTCGTCATCGTGATCACGGTATTAACGGTATTGGCGGGCTACTTGGTCAACCGTTCGAAGCAACGGGCAACCCAACAAAGCGTCGGCTCCCAGTAAGGGACCGGCGCTTTTTGCTTTCTACATGATCAGAACCAATCTTCTTCTCCCGCCTGCACCTCATTCGGCGATTCAGTTGGATATACATGAATCACTTCTCTATCCCTGATGGCGATCATGATCATTTCCTCCATGCTGGCCAGGTTCCCTTCAACCCTCTCCACCACTTTCAAGTTTGGATTAGTGCTGGGCGACTTCGGCAGGAACAACGTGCAGCAATCCTCATAAGGAAGAATCGACGTCTCGTAAGTGCCGATCCGTTCTGCTAAGCGGATAATCTCGTTCTTATCCATCATAATAAGAGGCTTGAGCAGCGGAAGCTCCGTCGCTCGTCCAATGACGTTCATGCTGGCTAACGTCTGGCTGGCCACCTGCCCCAAGCTTTCGCCCGTAACCAATCCTCCCGCATTGATGTCTTCGGCAACGCCTTGCGCAATGCGAAGCATGGCACGGCGCATAAGCGTAATGGTCAGATGCTCTTGATTGCATCCTGCTATCGTCGTCTGAATGTCCGTGAACGATATAATATGCAGCCTCATGCGCGTAGCGCTGAAGAAGGTAAGTCGTTTGGCCAGCGAGACTACTTTGTCCTTTGCTTGCTCACTCGTGAAGGGATAGCTATGGAAGTGAATGGCTTCCAGCTCCAATCCTTTCCGCATGGCCATCCACCCTGCAACAGGAGAATCGATTCCGCCAGACAGAAGCAACAGCCCTTTGCCGTTGGAACCGAAAGGGAATCCTCCAGCAGCCGGTACGACTTCCCAATAAATATAAGCCGCTTCTTCTTGAATGTCGACGCGCAGCTCCAGTTCAGGATGTCTTACGTCAACGGACATTTCGGGGAAGGCGGGCAGCACATGCTGTGCGACCAGATGATTCATCTCCTGGGAATTATAGGCGAACTTTTTCCAGGCTCTGCGCACATTCATTTTGAACGTCTTCGGCACATGGTCCAGACTTTGCATCAGCTTCATCGCCGTGTTGCGAATAGCTTCCAGCTCAGGCTCCGTGCTGACCACCGGACTGACGGACACGATACCGAACAATTCCTTGAGTCGTTCGATGACCGGCCCGTGCGGATGGCCGTTTAGTTTCACGTACATCCGTCCGTATGTTTTCCAATAACTAGTATTTGGAAATGGAATAAGCGCTTGCTTGACCGCTTTCACCATCTTATTTTCGAATTGATTGCGATTCCGGCCTTTCATCGTCAAATCGCCATACCGCAATACGACCTGATCATATATCAATGTTGTCTGCTCCTCTCCAGCGGTTTCAATTGGGTCACAATGCTGCGCAGCGCTCTCGCCAACATATCGATGTCCTCTTCTCCATGCTCTTCTCCGAAGCTGATGCGAATGCCGCCCGACGCTTCCGCGTGCGAAGCGCCGATCGCCTCAAGCACCCGACTCGGCTTGTCCGACTTGGAGGAACATGCAGATCGCGTTGAGGCGATGATGCTCCTCTGCTCCAGCATATGGACGACGACCTCCGGCTTCATGCCAGGATAAGTGAAATGAACGATATGCGGAGCATATGGCGCACCGCCGGTAAGCTTCAGCTCCGGAATAGAAGCGATCTCCTCTCTGAGCTTTGCAGACAATCGGCTGAATTCGGCTGATCGTTTTGGCATGCCTTCGCAGGCCAGCCTTAGCGCCTTGGCAGAGGCAACGATACCAGGCACATTCTCCGTACCTGCCCTCATTCCAAGCTCGTGAGTACCGCCCGATATTTGCGGCTGAAGCGCCACGCCTTTGCGCACATACAAGTAGCCGACACCGCGAGGGCCACGCAGCTTGTGTGCAGATCCGCTCAGAAGATCCACTCCCCACTCCTCCAGCGGAAGAGCCATCTTGCCTAGACTCTGTACGGCATCGACATGAAGCAGTATTTTGGGATATGGCTTCAACAGCTTTGCGATCTCATGAACAGGCTGTACTGTGCCAATTTCATTGTTCACATGCATGACACTGACTAGAATCGTCTGATCTGTGATGGCTTGCTTCACGGCATCCGAGCATACATGACCGGTCTGGTTCACCGGTAAGTAAGTAATTTGGAAGCCTTCGCTTTCAAGCTGCTTGAGCGGCTCAATGACGGATGGATGCTCAATACTCGTTGTAATAATATGATTCCCTCTGCTGCGGTAACTTCTTGCGGCGCCTTTTAGTGCCAAATTATTGGATTCCGTTCCCCCGGATGTGAATAGCCAATTGCCATTTTTTGTGCCCGTCTGAGCGGCGACGAGCGCTCGCGATCGTTCAATAAGCTTAGATGCCTCTACCCCGGCAGCATGCAGCGAGGAGGGATTGGCATAAGCCTTTCGCATCACATCCGCCATTGTCTCGATAACTTCCTCGCGAGGCGGAGATGATGCGCAGTGATCGAAATAATACATTTTCCCCACGACGCCTCCTTTCCTAATATTTTTATTATGAATAGAAAAAGATCAACGGTGCGCCCTCGCATCACTTCTTCGAGCGAGCCGTGATCCTTCATCAGCTTTTTCCGCTATTCATTGTACATCTTTTTTTCCTTGCAGACCAGTCTCTTCTTTATCGGCATCATGATAGCAGCTAGGGTGCTAATGGATCTGAATAAGGTGTAAAGGGAAGGAATCGAGCGAGAATATCTTCTTTTGCCTTTGTAAAGGCTGCTGAAGGTGCCGCATAAACATTAACCGTCCCTAATCGCGGTTGTCATATGCTGTCAACGTCAGATATAGTAGATTAAAATAAAACTAAATCTTTATTACAAGGGGTAGTGAGAAACAGAAATGGACATTGGTCCCATATTTTTAAAGCTATTCATGATTGCTCTGCTTATTCTGTTAACAGCTTTCTTCGTCGCAACGGAATTTGCGATCGTTCGGCTTCGTGCGAGTCGTATTGACCAATTGGTGTTGGAAGGTCGCAAGAACGCGCTCGCCGTTCAGAAGGTTACTAGCAATCTGGATGCATACTTGTCGGCTTGTCAGTTGGGAATAACCATCACGGCGCTCGGCCTTGGTTTTCTCGGAGAACCGACAGTAGAAGTGCTGCTGTCTCCCGTTTTTGATGAATTTGGACTGAGCAGCACGGTTAGTCATGCTCTTTCCATCGGTATTGCATTCATCGTCATTACATTTTTGCACGTCGTCATCGGAGAGCTGGCTCCCAAAACATGGGCCATACAGAAAGCGGAATACATTTCCTTCTTGACGGCCAAGCCGATTATTTTCTTCCACGCCCTGTTGTACCCGTTCATCTGGCTGCTTAACGGTTCCGCGAACGGTCTGGTACGGATGTTCGGCCTGAAACCGGTCCAAGAGCATGAGGATGCGCATTCTGAGGAAGAAATTCAAATCATCTTGAACGAAAGCTACCAAAGCGGCAAAATCAACAATACAGAATACGGTTATGTGAGTCGTATCTTCGCATTCGACGAAATGTTGGCCAAAGAAATCATGGTTCCACGAACAGACATGATTTGTTTATATACAAATAATTCAGTGCAAGAAAATCTGGCGATTATTCGCGAGGAGCAGTATACCCGATTTCCAGTTGCTTCTGATGGCAAGGATAATATTGTCGGTATGATCAATACGAAGCAATTGTTCCTGGAATATGAAGCTGGCAAGCCCTTCGATTTCAAGAACCTGATTCACCCTGTTCTTAGCGTCTCGGAGGTTACTCCTGTCAAGACATTACTCAAGCGTATGCAGCAAGAACGCGTTCACATCGCGATACTTGTGGATGAATACGGCGGCACCTCCGGCCTGATTACGATCGAGGACATTCTGGAGGAGATCGTCGGCGAGATTCGGGACGAATTCGATACCGACGAACGCAAGGAAATCGAACAATTGGATCACAATTGCTACCTGCTTGACGGAAAGGTGTCACTCGACGAGTTGAGCGAGTTGACCAGCATCTCCATTCAAGAGGAGGATGTGGACACAGTTGGCGGTTGGCTGTATAGCAAGCTGCTTGAACCGAAGAAAGGCAGGGAGTTTCAATTCCAGCACTTGAAGTTCATTATTCGGGAAACGAGCAAAAACCGCATCCGAAAAATTGAAATGCAAATTTTGCAGCCTGAGCTTGAAGGCGAGACCGCTTAATCAACCGGCAGCATAACGACATAAGAAGCTTTCAGACTGCTTGTCCGCAGCGCTGAAGGCTTCTTTTTCACCTATTGTTTTTAGAAAATTTAAACTTCACTAAAATGCTTGCCAAGGTGAATAAGCTGTGGCATAATAACTCTTGTCTTCAGGAATACATGAAAACGCGCCGGTGTAGCTCAATTGGTAGAGCAACTGACTTGTAATCAGTAGGTTGGGGGTTCAAGTCCTCTCGCCGGCACCACCTTCATATTTGAGGAACAGACTGCTCTCTGCTGATGTTGACTTTCAGCGGGAGTTTTTTTGCGCGGAGGCATGGCACTTTACATATCGATAGAAAAATAAGTCCTTCCATGCATGAACAACGAACATAATTGCGTTCAAATCGCATGTCAGGACTTCGTTTGAAGGAACGATAGGAACTAATCCTCATGTTGATCCCATTTTTTAGAATATGCCTTCTTCGTAACCCACAGTGTCATCCACGTAACGATCACAATAATCAATACTGAGAAAATCCATACAGATACAGGAACATTGCCCATAGTCGCCCCTCCTTTCCTTTACGTATTATTCTACATGAATAAGCAGGTATGCATGCTGTGTATTTATAAACAAATTGAGACAATTGACCACTACATTGAAGAGGTGACACGATTATGGAACTCCATCTGGACTTACTGGACACCAAAATTGAATTCTATGAAGCGGAAACACTGAAAACGCTGGAAGACAAAATCCGATATGCGATCGACAACAACAAAGCCCTTATGCTGGATGTTCATGCAGTTCAGTATCAAACCGCGTTCCATCACCGAACGGAAAAAATGCATTTCAGCGCTGCCGTACATTTTAAACTAAAACGTTAATTCCAATCTGATTTCACGCATTTGCTTGCTCTACAGCTTTAATCTGTATTGATGTGGCGATATGCCCATCATTTTCTTGAACAGCTGAATGAAATAGGACGCATTGGACAACCCAACCATCTCACCTATACGCTCGATGGAGTAGTCGCTGGACTGCAACAGGCTACAAGCTTCCTGGATACGCCGAGCGCTCAAATATTCCGTCATACTGCTACCCGTCTCTTTGCGGAACATGCGCGACAGGTAGCTTTTCGACATATGCAGCTCGTCCGCCAGCACTTCGAGCTTGAAAGCTGTACTGTAGTTTTCCTCCAACCACTCCATCACCCGCTCTGAATAACGCAGTTTCTCCCCGCCTCTCTCTTCGTCGTCGACTTTAGGTCCGATTTTGCCTTGAATAAGCGACAACAGCCGTAGTAAATATATCGCCGATTGATCCCCCTTCGCGACTGCGGATGCTCCCGCAATTTGCGCTGAAAATTCCTGGCACGCTTGTTCCAACGCTACGATCCGATCACTCATATCGAACGTTTGCTCCTTAACAAGCCCTTTGCTAAGCCGCATAAAAAAATCTCTTACACTTGGAAAGACAGCTAGATAACTCTCCATATGGACAGCGTTAAAATGGAATACGCTTCGCTCATAAGGATGATCGTCATCGATATCGACATGAACACGATGCAACTGAAGGGGCTTGAAGAAAAACACTTTGCCGCCGCTTATCGGATAGGTTTGCTGGTTAACGACCACATTGCCCCGTCCTTGATGAATGACCAACAGTTCGTAACCCTGGTGCAAATGATAGTAGCCTTGAAACGGTTCGGTCGTCCGATTGCGATATACCCATTGAAAAGGAGAGTTATGATAGTTCAACTGCTCATAGTACAAATTCATCGACTGTCCTCCTACATAAGTCAACAGAACAACATTTTTAATCATTGTACAGCAACTTTTATCTCCTTAGGGGCTTTATAATGAAATTAATTCATTCCAAGGAGGATTGCAGTAATGATGAATAAAGCCTATAAACAAGAAATCATGAATCGCCTTGACGAGAAAGTAGAGCGCATGATGGCGCAAATCGGAGATAACTCGCCACATGCCGCAGGCAAGGACGGCAAATATGATAATATGCCGCACAGCTGGTGGACGTCCGGCTTCTGGCCGGGACTGTTATGGCTTATGCATGATGTGACGGGCAAGGACAGCTTCAAGGATGCCGCGTGGGACTGGGACAAGAAGCTGGCTGTCGGCTTTAGCCAATATCCGAATCCGATGCATCACGATGTCGGATTCCAATTCCTTCCAACGTCAGTTATCAAGCATGCCATTACTGGCGATGAGGATGGGCTGCGTATCGGACTTGAAGCGGCGAACTTCCTGGCCGGACGCTTCAACCCTGTCGGCAACTTCATTCGCGCCTGGAATCAGTGGGGCGAGAAAGACAACTCTGGCTGGGCGATTATCGATTGTCTCATGAACACGCCTCTCCTCTACTGGGCCAGCGACGTCACAGGCGATCCCCGCTACAAGCATATCGCTATGAAGCATACAGATTCCGTACTTGAATATGCCATTCGCGACGATGGCTCTGTCTGCCACATTCTGGCCTTCAATCCGGATACAGGCGAGTTCGTGGAGCAGATCGGCGGGCAAGGTTATTCCGGCACCTCCGCTTGGAGCCGCGGCAATTCCTGGGCGCTGCACGGACTGGCCGTTGCTTACCGCTATACAGGCGAGCAGCGTTATCTGGATGCCGCCAAGCGCATCGCCCATTATTTCATAGCCGCATTGCCGGATGACCATGTGCCGTATTGGGACTTCCGCTTGCCGTCACTGGATGGCGAGCCGCGCGACAGCTCCGCGGCGGCATGCGCCGCCTCCGGTCTGATCGAACTGGCGCAAGGCGTGCCTGCGGATGAGCAGCGCATGTATATGGCAGCCGCGGAACGAATTCTCTACTCGCTGAGCGAGAACTATGCCACGTGGGATAAGCCTGACCATCAAGGCATTCTGCTGGAAGCGACGGCACATAAGCCCGCGAACTCCCACATTAACGTGTCGCTCATATATGGCGACTACTACTTCGCAGAAGCGTTCGCCAAGCTGAACGGCTGGGAACGACGCATATTCTAAACGCATGACTGCGATGACAGGGCGGTGGGCGGTTCTTCCTTCCTTCCGCTCTGCCGTCGCTTTTGCCATGATTTGTCTTACCGCTTCGCGTCTATATCCTCTTTCACAATATCCAACAGCTGCTCCAGCCGCATGTTATCATTGCGCTTCTCGCCACGCCTGCGAACGGCAACACATCGCACCTCTTGCTTCTTCTATGCTACAATGAACCATATGGATACAACTGGATTGAAGGAGGCTCTCGAAATGAAACAACGTATTGAAAGCATTGTGGAGCAGCTGAAAAACCGATCTCCCCTGCCCGCTCTGACGCCAAAAAGCGTGTGGGACGCCAAGCTGGATGAAGAGATCGCCGCACTGGATACGTCCGCCCTTGGCGGCTCGAAAGCGGCCATCGCCTTGAAGGCCGCTCTGCATCTATGGAATGACAGCCTGGACGTGTCGCACTCGTATGCCCAACAGATCGAAGTTGATCCCACCGGCGGCTATTGGCACGGATTAATGCACCGGATGGAGCGGGATTACGGCAATGGGAACTACTGGTTCATGCGCGCCGGCAACCATCCTGTCAAAGCGCTGGTACAGCAGGCGGCGGCGGACTACTTGACTGGTATAGTTGGCCTTGATGCGCTGCCCGCGAACAAAGTGACCAAGGAACTGATTCGCTTCCGGGATGAATCGGGCTGGACGAGCGAAGCCTTCACCGATATCGTGAAGCTGCAGGAATCCGGCGGCGGGCTTCCGGAGACGAGAGAGATGCTGGAGCAGCTGCAGCATCTCGAGCTGAAGACACTATTCCGTCATACCTATGCGATGTGCTAATTATGCTTCTGGCAAGTCTAGCACCTGCTGTACCCGCAGCTGGCGCAATGCTTGCAGCCCTCAGTATTAAGAAGCGCCGCCGATCCGCATGAAGGACAGAGATCGCGTCCTTCCGCTTCGCTGGCTGTCGCAAGTTCGGAGGAGCCGTACCGCCATGACGCACCTTCGACCTGAGGAGCAGCCATTCCCTCGAATGCCGGCGCTTCTGACAGCTGCTCCATATGCTGCTCCAACGCCTTGGCGACGGCGTCCGCGATCGACTCTACCCGATTGGCTCCGAAGCCGATGGCGCCCGTACCGCCGATTCCCTTCAAATGCTTGATAAGCAACTCCACTTTATGACCATGATCGCCATAGCGGAGGAACAACGAGCATACGCGACCCAGCGCTTCCGCCATGGCGAACACATCGGAGCCCGCTTTACCTACATTAAGAAATATTTCGGCAGGCGTACCATCTAAATCGTTGATCGTAATATATGCCTTGCCGAACGGCGTATTGAGCTTGTATGTGGCCCCTCGCATCACCTGTGGCCTCTTCTTGTATGGCTTATCGTCAACGACCGTCTCTTCTTCTCCCCGGACGAGCGAAGGCAGAATCGCAATCCGCTCTTCTTCCATCCTGTCCAATTGTGGAAGTTCAGCCTCAGGCGCTCGTGGCTGCGCAGCAGACTCCGCAGCTCCGCCCTTCTCTTCGCCAGTCGACAGCACTTGCACATCCCTGCTCCCGTCGCGATAGATGGTCACTCCCTTGCAGCCCAGCTCGAAAGCGAGCTCATACAGCCGCTTCGTCTCTTCAATTGTGAAGTCAGACGGACAATTGGCGGTCTTGGAGATGGAGCTGTCTACCCATCGCTGAATGGCCGCTTGCGTCCGAATATGATCCTCCGCCGACAGCCCCATCGCCGTCACGAAGTAATCCGGAAGCTTCTCTCCGGGGTGCGCCTCCTTCCACTCTGCTGCGATCGGAACGTATTGTCTGTCGTATCCCAGTCGGCTCTGTCTGTAATATTGGAAGGCGAAGTACGGCTCGATACCGGTTGACGTGCCAACCATCGTGCCGGTGCTGCCTGTGGGGGCTTGCGTAATGACCGTTACGTTGCGCATCCCTCTCCTCCTGATCGCCTCGCCGACTTCCGGATAGGCGGCGACCAGCTCCTTCATGAAGCCGCTCTGCAAGTATTCCTCCACTTGGAAGGCCGGGAACGCCCCCTTCTCCTCAGCAAGCTCAGCGGACCCCAAATACGCTTCCTTCGTCATGAAGCCGTACAGCCGATCTAGGAACGCGAGCGATTCCGGACTGCCGTAGCGAATCCGAAGCTTGATCATGAGCTCAGCCAGCCCCATCGTACCCAGTCCGATCCTCCTCTCCCGCTTCTGGTTCGCCTCATTCTCCGGAAAGTGATACGGCGTACAGTCAATGACATTATCCAGAAAGCGCACCGACCAGCGGGTAACCTTCGCCAGCTCCTCCCAATCGACATCGTGCCGCTCGGCGTCGTAGAACTTTGACAAATTGATTGCGGACAAATTGCAGACGCCCCAGCCCGGCAAGCCCTGTTCGCCGCAAGGATTTGTACTTACAATGGGATTGAAATACCAGCTGTTGGACATATCATTGTAGCGATCCATGAACACGACGCCGGGCTCTGCCGACTTCCAGGCGGAGGCAATGATCCGGTCCCAAATCTCACGGGCACGCAGTTTCCGATAAGTGACGACACGCTTCCCCAGCTTGCGCCACGCACTGATATCGCCGCTCCACAGCTCATCGTATCCCTCTTCCTTCGTGTCGGGAAAGATAAGCTCCCATTCCAAGTCATGCTTCACCGCATTCATAAAAGCATTGCTCAGACATACGGACAAATTCGCATTCGTAATCAACCCCATCGTCTCTTTCACTGCGATAAAGCTTAGTACATCGGGATGCCAATCGTGCATCATAAGCATAAGTGCTCCTCGACGGCTTCCCCCCTGCTCGATCAGTCCTGTCGTATAACTGAACAAGCCACCCCAGGACACCGAGCCGCTGGAGGAACCATTCACACCCGCGACAGGCGCTCTGGCCGGCCTCAACGAAGACAGATTGATGCCAACTCCGCCGCCTCGCGCCATAATCTCGGTCATATCGGTCAACGTCTTCATAATGCCGCCACGGCTGTCGACCGGCGAAGGAAGCACATAGCAGTTGAAGAGCGTCAATTCGCCGTTCGCGCCGGCTCCTGCTGCAATTCGACCGCCGGGCACCAGCTTCCAGTCATCCAGCAAGTAACGGAATCGTTCTCTCCATAGCTCTTGTTCCTTACGCTCTCCTTCGCAGGATGCCAGCGACGCGGCGAGTCGGTCCCACATCTCGGCGGGTGTATTCTCGAGAGGCAATGTCACGCGGTCCAATGACGATTTCACTTCTTCTCCGCTTCTCAGCCGCAGAGTCAAGCTTTCGCCTTCTCGTGCTAACACCTCTCCCACTTCCTTAACAGGAAATTTGGGATCGTCCTTCACTAATGCTAGCACTGTATCGCCAGGCTTTACGTTTGCGGCATCAATGGCTTTTCTTGCATAGCGATCCAAAAATATTTTTTCACTTAATCCCTCAAGCGCTCCCATGACCACACGCTCCTCAATTAATGATTGTACTGGAGTGGATACAACAAGATCGACAAATTAACAACAATATGTAGAGATACTTAAGAGTATACCACACTATATATTGATTAGATCAATGAATTGCGGCAAAATTCAGAAACCTTCGTGGCTGTATTTCGACGTTATCATTTTTGTTCTGTTACCCTCTTTTTTCATTGCTCTCTTATTATTATTTACAACGAAGGCCATACTAATGACTAATTAATTCTCTATTGTCCACAAAGGAGCGTTCACATATGACGATCAATCAATCGACGGGGCAGGAGTCAACGGGAAGCGCCTCTTCCAAAGCCGTGCGCAAGCTCCACCCGTTAGTCGAGCTTCAATGCGACCAGACATGGTTCCAGGAGCTGCAGAACCGGATATCCCGCAACGGGCCATGGGATGATTGGACGCTCTATCAACTTGCGATGGAGGCCGAGGAAGCGAAGCGGGTTGAAAACTTCGAAGAGCTGCAATGCTTACGCACCCTGCCTGAATTCGAACCGATGCCCCATCAGATCAGCACCGCGAGCAAGGTGCTGCATGAAATGGGAGGTAGAGCCATTCTCGCAGATGAGGTGGGGCTAGGCAAAACGATAGAAGCGGGCCTCGTGCTCAAGGAATATATGGTGCGCGGTCTCGTCAAGCGCGCCCTCATTCTCGTTCCGGCTTCGCTGGTGCTACAGTGGGTGCGCGAGCTGAACAGCAAGTTCGGCATTTCGGCTGTCGCTCAAAAAAAGTCGCATACCTGGGGTTACGACATCGTCGTCGCTTCGATAGACACCGCGAAGCGGGAGCCTCATCGGGAGCTGGTGCTCGGCACGGACTACGATTTGATCATTATCGATGAAGCGCATAAGCTGAAGAACAAGAAGACGACCAACTACCAATTCGCCAATCTGCTCAGAAAGAAATACTGCTTGCTGCTGACAGCAACGCCGATACAGAACGATCTCGACGAGTTATTCAATCTCATTACGCTGCTGAAGCCGGGACAGCTTGGCGGACAGAGCGACTTCGCTGCCAACTTCGTCGTGGACAAGCGGCTGCCCAAAAACGAGGATCAGCTGCAGGAGGCACTCTCAGGCGTCATGATCCGCAATCGGCGAGGCGATGGAGGCATTCACTTCACAAAACGGTATGTGAAGAACATCCCGCTAGTATTGTCCCATGAAGAGAAAGCGCTGTACGATGCCGTCACCGGCTTCGTCAAGGAACGCTATGACGAGAGCAGTGGAGATCTCAGCAGCATGCTGTCGCTCGTAACGCTGCAGAGAGAAGTATGCAGCAGCCGGGATGCGGTCTTCCTGACGCTTGTTAATCTGTTCAAGAAATCTGCTGAAGATTCTCCGATTCGCCCCAAAATATGGGAACTGGTGGAGAAAATTCGAAGTATAACTGCCAATACGAAAGCCGAGAAAGCGCTCCAGCTTGTAAAGGAAATGAATGAAAAGGTCATTGTTTTCACAGAGTATCGTGCTACGCAGGAATATTTACTACAATTTTTCCGTTCACATGATATGATCGCCGTGCCTTACCGGGGCGGCATGAACCGGGGAAAGAAGGATTGGATGATGGATCTGTTCCGCGGGCGGGCTCAAGTACTCATTGCGACGGAAGCCGGCGGCGAGGGCATCAATCTGCAATTCTGTCACCATATGATCAATTTCGATCTGCCGTGGAATCCGATGCGGGTAGAGCAGCGTATCGGGCGAGTGCACCGGCTGGGACAGACCGAAGACGTGCGCATCTATAATTTGTGCACGCTGGGCACGATCGAAGAGCATATCGTCAACCTGCTCCATGAGAAAATCAATCTGTTCGAGCTGGTGATCGGCGAGTTGGACCATATATTGGAGAGATTCGAGAGCGGAGAAGCAACTGTGGAACAACGGCTGGCGAAAGCCTTGCTTCAAGCACAGACTGATAAGGAGCTGAACCGGGAACTGAATCAGATCGGCAGCTCCCTCAGTCAAATCCGCAACGATGTGAGCACGCGGCGCAATCCCTATGCACCAAGCCCTGATCCAATGATCAAGATGGACAAGCTTGGTGTATCGGTGGAGGTGAAAACATGAATGAGAAGCAGGTGCATAAATACGTTCAACGTTATCTGGAGGCGACCGGCTGCTCTATTCTGGAGAAGTCGCCTCATCACATTGCGGTCAAGCTGTCTCCTGATGCCGATCGGGAACTGACGAACAGGCCTTATTACTGGAGCTTCGTCGATCGAGTAGGAGCAGAGCCGGAGACAATGTCCTATCTGTTCGTCACTGACAGAAGCAAGTTCGACGCACAGGAGAAGGGAGCCGAAGCGGGCGGGGAACCTCCGCCCGATGCACGGACGGCGGCCGCGGATGCCGCATTGGGACGTTCCTTTGGCTTTCTCAATACCAGTATTGCAGGGCAGGCAAGAATGCCGAGGGAGGATCTCTACTTCGGATCGAGGAGGCTGGAGCAGTTGTTCCAGGCAGCACGCTCCGGAGGCAGCTACGTTTACTTATTCCAGGAACCCGACAAGCGAAGCGGACATCCCCTCCAGTCCACACCCTACACAGCATGGCTAGGGGTCAATATACGGGTAGAGTTCGCTTGCGACCGGAAGCGCGAGGAGATACACAGCTTCGGCGTATCTCTTGTGACGGGACATTGCGTCGAAGGCTTCCATGACCGCCTGCAAGCGTGTAAGCTAACGATGAAGCTGCCATCCAACATTCATATTGCCAAAAACGGTATTTCGTATAATCGGGCATTGGCGATTGTAGAGCAGACGCTGGAACGGAAGCTTCGCTCCTATGATTACAGCTGGGCGGAAGATGCCACTACCCGACTGAAAGACGAGCTGCAGCGCATCAGCGATTATTATGAACCGTTAGTAGAGCATGCGACAGAGGAGAATAAAGAAGCTATTCGCAATCAATACCGACAAAGAGAGGCAGAGATCAGATGGCAATTCGAGCCCCGGGTGACGGCATCTGCCATTAACTGCGGCATATTTCATCTGCCGGGCATTCATTAAGCCCATTAGACGGATTGCGCCAAAAAAAGGCCGCTCTTTGTCGGCATTTCCGCGACACGTTGCAACAACCTTCTTCCGCGTGCTGCATTACACTAATGGGGAGGTGATTGAAATGGCCAAGCCATGGATAAGATTGACAGCGGCAGGGATGCTGGCTGCTATGCTGTTATTGGCCTTCCAGCAGCCTGCATCCACATTCGGCTCGAGAAGCGGACAAGATGTTACTTCTCTGGAAGAGCGCGCGAGGACATGGGTGGATAGGCTTGCGGATAGCGGCACAGCATATGAGAATTGGCGTGAGTCTTCAATGCAAATAACGCCGCTTGGCCCTGGAACGCATAGCTGGCTTGTCGTGCTTACGAAGGATGAAGAAACTGTCGGCTACATGATCATTCATGCCGTTCCGGAAGGAGGATATGAACTGGGCGAGTACGGGTATGGCCCCTATCATCCCTTCCATGCCGCTTCCTTGCTGCTTATAGAGCAATATACAGGGCAGTCTCTGCCCAACGACATAGTCCAACCCTTATACATTCATCCGTTCCTTGCCTTATGGCAATGGAAGCTAGACAAGGAACCATTGTATGCCGATCCTGTGCATGGCGGTCTTCTGCCCATAACGAAGAAAGATGTAAAGAAGGCAACCGAGCTGGAATTAGACATGCCAATAAGACATGGGGTAACAAACCCTCATGCCTCATTGGCATCTCAGTTGGATTTGCCTTCTTTCCAGCCTTATGATCGGATGCCATGGCTGACCGAAGCGCCTATTCCATTGGAATCCGATGGCAGCTCTCTCCTTCAAGCCTTGCAAAACAAAAAACTGGAAGTCAGATACACAGCCGAACTGTATAGTGAATCGGTTCAATACGTTTGGTCTGTTATCGGATATGATTTATGGGAAGATCAAGTGCTCTATATCAAGCTTTACTCCGATCAGGAAGTGGAATTGGTCAGAATTATACCCTTCTATTCCCTTTCTAAAATCGGGCAATTTTATTCTTCATCATGATTTTTGCTCTTCCACCATAACAGCATACCGACCGGTCCCCAGCCGAACCATCTCGTCAGCCAAGGCTCTTTCGTCGCCTTGGCTGACGCTTTGGCTTGCTTGCGCTGTTCATGGGGAGTCTCTATGAATTGCACGAATTGTTCCGTCAAATATTTCACCAGGTCTCCCATCGCGCTCCTCCTCCTTCGCCTTCGACGCTTTACCACTATCATTCCCTCTTCGGACGTCAATTAATCATGTATGAGCAGCTGTCAAATAAGCCACGCTAAAGATTACAGCTTCTCCAATTTAATTCAACGTTCGGAGGCATCTATAATGTCAATTCAATTCATAAACAGACTGTTGATCGGTTTCACGACAGCCGGTTTACTCATCATGAACATGTACACGGCATCGGCTAGCACATATTCCGGTACGGTCGCGGTGAAAGAGGAACCGAAGGTAGCCGCAGAGCAGCAATGGACGCTGCCTCATCCGGTCATCCTGATCGACGTCGGTCACGGCGGAATAGATGGCGGCACTTCGCAAGGCGATATACGGGAGAAGGACATTAATCTTGCAATCGCACGAAAGCTGTATGTCCTCCTGCGCAGCGAAGGCATTCCGGCCGCCATGAATCGAACCGGAGACTATGCTCTAAGCGATGACAATCGTTGGCATCATAGCCGTTCAAGACATTTTAAAGACTTAACGCAACGGCGGCAGCTGTCGGAGGAGATGGACAGCCGACTGTTCATCAGCTTGCATGTCAACTGGGGACGGAACCGCTCTGTTCGCGGTCCCGTCGTACTTCATCAGCCTACGGGAGAGAGCGCGCTGCTAGCCTTCTGTCTGCAGAATGCGCTCAACAGGCAGCAGAATGCGAACAAGCTTCCTATAACAGGAGGTACATTCTACTTGTTGAATAAGGTCGAGCAACCCGCCGTCATTGTTGAGATGGGCTTCATAAGCAATCCTGTCGACGTCAATATGCTCACAAGTTCCGCCGGTCAACTCCAGATAGCCAAGGCGATCGTCTCAGGAATCAGACAGTATCAATGGGTTGCCCAATAACGTCTGCACCATATCGGAAAGCTTGACGAATTGCGCATCGAAGCGGGGAATCGACTGTTTCAGCACGACTGCCGTTTTTTTCCCGGGTGGCCCTACATGTCCGATGGATATGCAATTGGGCTTCGTATGCAGAAGCTTACTCAATTGCGATACTTGCTTCGCGATATGCTGCTCCGTGTAGACATCGTCCAGGAAGAGGTCATTGGACAGCAGAGGCACACCGAGCTCCTCCGCTATTTTCGGCACGACTGTCTTGGAAGTCGTTCTGCTATCCAGGAAGAATAAGCCTCGCTCTTTGCATACCGTCAATATGATCCGCATCATCCGCTCGTCCGCCGTTACTTTGGAACCCATATGATTATTCATCCCGGTGGCATGAGGCACATTCGCTATTGCCTCCTCCACCCGCTTGCGGACTTCTTCGTCGCTCAGATCTGTCGTCAATGCTCCGGGACCGAGCCAGCTCTTCTTCCCCTTATTGGGCTCCATAGGCATATGTACGATGACATCGTGTCCCAGCCTGTGCGCCTCTTCGGCATCCTGCTTCGTCGTAGGCATGAAAGGCATAACTGCTACGGTGATATGGACAGGCAGCTTCAGCATCTCCTCTGTTCCGTTCATGCCATTCCCGAAGTCGTCAATGACAACGGCGACTGTTCGAGGACGCTCATCCTTCTCCGCCAGCATAGGGCCAGCATTCGTTGTTCCTGCGAACAGACATGCGATTACCATCTGTAGCGCCAATACGACTATGATGTACCTCTTCTTCTTTCCTATCCACATATTCATAATATGATCATCACATCCCGCCATTCATTATTTCTAGCAACACATCCAGAATCGTGCCACATCGTTTATCATTCCCGCCGCTTACCTATTTATGAAGTTGATTTCATTTTGGCTCTATCTTCGTCAAATTGGCGGAAAATTTAAACTTTAAAGAAGTGATTGACGCTATCCTATGGGCCGTGCTAATATAAAATTCGTCACTTCAATATGCGGTCGTGGCGGAATTGGCAGACGCGCTAGATTCAGGTTCTAGTGTCAGCAATGACGTGGAGGTTCGAGTCCTCTCGACCGCACCAACTTACAGAACGATCGGCTCCAGATTTGCCTTAAGGCAGCTCTGGAGCTTTTTTCATGCATAGAGAAGCCACTTCCCTCGGAAGTGGCTTCGTTCATTTCTATAAAGGGCAGAATACCTATTGATTAATAAACTTCTCGAACACGTCGCCGAAATCCTTCACATGATATTCCGCATACTTCGATTTCATCCATTCATAGCTGGAGGCATTGATTATATTGAACTGCTCGGCGAGATTTACGCTTCCGCCGACGGATGATTGATTTTCTACAATCCCTTTTGCCATCTCCAGACTTACTTTGGAGAAGTGATGCATCTCTGCGTTATGTGATTTGATATCCGATATTTTCAGAAGCGCCTTGTACAGATCCTTCACTTGCTCTATCTGATTTTTGTCTACGTCGATTGAGAAGCTTGTACTGCCAATAACGAATTTGATTTCCACATCCAGATCGACGCGTCCTGCCGTCTCCAAGTAGACGTTGGAGATATCGTTCCTACCGTAGCTATAACGCTTCAGCACACGCTTGCTGCTGACTGCGCTCTCGCCGTCAAGATGAATGAGAGCCAGATTCGTGAAGCAATATTCGTCTTTTTTGGATTTAATAATGAAGTAAATGCGTTCGCCTTCCTCGTGCAGCACATAATCGTCTGAATCGACTTTGTCGAAATCCTTTCGGTCGATTACTTTGCCAATGTCGCTCAAGCCAAGCGCATCGGATGCGATTTTTTTAAACAATACGGTCACCTTCTCTCCCATTATTTGCTTCCAGTGTCTAGTATATCAATAATGGTTCCAATACGGCAATCGACCAATTGCTTGGTAATCATAACAATAAGCTTGACTCCCTTAATAATAATGTGGTATATTATTTCTCGTACGATAAATTAACATGCGGTCGTGGCGGAATTGGCAGACGCGCTAGATTCAGGTTCTAGTGTCAGCAATGACGTGGAGGTTCGAGTCCTCTCGACCGCACCATACTTTTCAATTAACCCTTCAGAATGAAGGTTTTTTTATTTGTCGATCTCGGCAAGAACGGAACGAGACGAGCGATATTATATGATTTCAACAGAAAACAGAAAAAACGTTCTCAGGAGAAATGTCATCTCATGAGAACGTTTTTTTCTTCTAGTCGAACAAATCGCCAAAAACGTCGAGCACCGTTTTCTTCTTCTTATACGGACGGCCATATTTATCGTAACCATACTTGCTATGTCCATGTCCATATCCGTAGCCTTGTTGTTGGCCATATTGTCCCGAGCTCGGGTAACCGCTTTGAGACGGAGGAGAATTCTGATAACCAGGCGCTCCCGCAGCTCCTCCGAAGCCGCCCTGCGGCTGCTGATTGTACTGTCCGCCATATCCGCCGGAAGACGGATAATGGCCAGCTGCCGGCGGTTGCGGCGCACCGGCAGGCGGTGCCGGTCGAGAAGACTGGTCGCCCATACCGCCAGTTGGGCCTTCATGCATTTGCTGCTCCATACGTTCATATTCCTGCCGCACTTCATGAACACCTTGCAGCAGCTTCTCCAGCTCGCCGCGATCCAGCCACACGCCCTTGCAATCGGGACATACATCAATCAGCACGTTATCCTTCTCCACTTCTCTCATCCGCACATCGTTACATACCGGACACTTCATTCCTACTCACTCCTTCATATTGATGCATCATGACGACGGGAACAATCCGTCAGGAAGCACTCTATCCTGTGCTGCAGACATATAATAATAAGAACGGCTCAGCTTGACGACTCTGCGGCTCGGTTTGCGTAGTATAACTGTGGCATTGTCCCATGCTACGACAATACCGAAGACATCGTTAGCCTCTATATCGTCTCGTACGACTCTAATTTTCTCGCCGCTCTGTCGGTAAGCATCCAGTTGCTGCTCGGATACTGCCATCTTCCCTACCTCCAATATGTACAACCTTTATGAAGAGGGGTCTCAATGAAGAATATGCTGTTCATTGAGACCCCTTGTATTGCTCATTGGCGCATGTTAGCCGACATGTTCTCTGGAATCATTCTTCTCGAACCACTCGTCCAATACACGCGAAGACATGACACGCTTTGCAATATAATGGCTTTGCTTGTCGGTGAACTGCTTCTTCCATTCAACGGATAGCTCATCGCAAAGCTTCACAATGGTAAGCAGCTCAGACCAAGCTACGTATCTTTTGTACCAAAAAAACTGAGGATGCTCCACCATATAGGGATACAAATCATCAAATTCCGTATGCTTGCAGTCCAGCGCTCGCTCGAAATGAGTTTTGGCATCGGCAAGTTTTCCAATCAAAAAATCCGCAGACATCGTTCCCATTGTTCCTGCCTCCCCTCAATCACTTCATTACCATTATATGCGATATTGCTCCTTCGGGAAAGGGAAGTTACTCTGGTACTTCTTACTTGAACGTAATTTCCCCATTATCCAGAGAAGCGATTTGCACAAGAGACTCCACTCTTATGCCCTGTTCGCGCAATAGCTTGCCCCCTGCCTGGAACGCCTTCTCCACGACGATACCTATTCCCGCCAGCGTTGCGCCTGAACGCTCGATAATTCGAATTAATCCGCGCGCAGCGTCGCCATTGGCGATAATATCGTCTATGAACAGAATACGATCTTCTTTTGATAAAAACGGCTTGGATATCATAATATCGGTTACTATACCCTTCGTGAAAGAAGGAACCCTTTCACAATAAACATCAGGATCCGCGATGAGTGTTTTTTTGCGTCTGGCGAATACGAGTGGCACTCCCAGCACGTATGCAGTCGTGAACGCTGCCGGTATGCCCGACGATTCTACGGTGACAACTTTGGTAATTCCGTCTTCCGCATATCTATTGGCGAACTCATGACCCATTTCCATCGTAAGCGCTGGATCAACCTGTTGGTTAATAATCGCATCCATACGCAATACATCATTTGAAAGCACGGACGATTGTTCCATTATACGCTGCTTTAATTTTTCCATCCTACATGACCTCCGCCAAAATGCCTTTTCGTTACATATTAATGAAAACCATCATATATTTCAACATCTCTTTCTGAAAAAAAGCAACCTTATCCGCTCTTGTTGCGTTTAATTGTATAGAACATCATAATGGAGGCAATAGGATGAAGAGAATAAAGGGAAACAGAAGCACCCGCATGACGCAATGGGTTGCCGCGTCCACTCTGGCCATACTGTTGTCGGGCTGTCAAATGACGGAACAAGCGAACATTAACAATCATAATAATAATGCCAATGTCAAGGACGAGCAGCGGGACACAACAAAAAATGGCCCCCAAAATACATATTTGAATGATTCCACCTTCGTCGCGAATGCGGGAAATAATAAGGAGCAAGCCATTGAACCGAAGAGTGCCCTGGAAGCCTCTTCCGCCAAGAACGGCAGTGCCAGTCTGGAGGAATCCAGAGAGGATGAAAAGCAAGACAGTTGGAGCTCGGAGCTGCCCAGGCTGCATGGCATCTCCATCGGAGACAGTAGTGAAACGATCGTCGATCAGTACGGACAGGAGAAGGACAGCTATAAGCTGGAGGAGAAATCAGGGAGCCTTCATATACTGGAATACGATGGCTTCTCTGTCGGCTTCGACGATAAACAGTTCGTGCAATTCGTAGAAGTATACGACAGCAGCATCCAACCGGGACTTATGGACGTGAAGGTGGGGGATAAATCGGAGAAGGTGCTGGAACAGCTAGGCCAACCAGACAAGCATACCGACTATCAGCTTGCTTATGAGGGTAGGGGTGCCATGCTTAAGCTGGACATTGACCCCAAAAACAATGAAGTCGTATCCATGAAACTGTTCAGGATAAGCTAATTAATCCATGCCATATTTTACTGGCTGCCAGGCAGTCTGTCGAGAATTTTTTCTCTGCAGACTGTCTTTTTCTTGTTTTGAAAGTACTCTTATGTCGGAATTGTTAGCTTCGATTTGTGTTTTTTAGTCATGCCTCCATATGCTTGTACATACCTTCTATATAGAAGCCCAGTTCGAACGGAGGAAGCAAGCTATGGAGAAGCGGACATGGAAAGTATTGCAGATAGCCTCGACGTATATGGGGACGATCGTTGGCGCAGGCTTTGCAACGGGACAAGAAATTTTACAGTTTTTCACGCGATTCGGTTATTGGGCCTCCTTGACAATCACGCTGTCCACCTTCCTATTCATATGGCTAGGCAGCAAAATGATGATCATTGCCAGCGAAATAAGGGCAAAATCCTATGAAGATTTGAACATTGCCCTGTTCGGCGTCCGTTACGGTACGATCATCAGCTATTTCATGCTTGTCATCCTGCTTGGCGTCACGGCGGTCATGCTGGCCGGAGCCGGCACAATATTTTATGAGCATTGGGATATCCCTTACCAGATCGGGTTATTGCTTACCATTGCGGCCAGCTTCCTGCTGCTGCGAAAAGGAATGAAGGCAATTCTTGCCGTCAATGCAATTGTCGTTCCCGTGATGCTCCTGTTCACCGTCATCGTCATGATTGACACCTACCAGCGACCAGGCTCGGGCAGATTTCTTACATTGGCCACAGACCATTCCCCGTGGGCCGCATGGGCGTCGCCATTCCTTTATACTGCCTTCAACTTATCGCTGGCACAGGCGGTATTGGTACCGCTAGGGGCGAAAATAAAAGATCGTAAAACGATTGCGCTAGGTTCCTGGGTCGGAGGAATAGGGATCGGATTCATGCTGCTGGCCGGTCATATTGCGTTATCTCTCCATATGCCCGGCATTCAGCAATATTCTATTCCGATGGGCGGCATTGCAAAGCAATTGGGCTACTCTATTCAGTTCATCTATGTCTTCCTGATCTTCTCGGAAATCTTCACGACGCTGCTTGCCGATATATACGGCTTAACGCTGCAGCTGCAGGAGAGATTGAAGCTGTCACGGCAATGGATTACATTCAGCATTCTCGTTATCTGCTACTGCGCCAGCCAGATCGGATTCGGGCCGCTGCTGTCCACCTTGTATCCCTTGTTCGGTCTTATCAGTATGGGATGGCTTATCCTTATCATTCGCAAGCGAATAACGCATCTCCGCTCCTGATCGCCTGCCGCTCCACTAACCGCGCTCCCTTACACACGCTCAGCCACTCCTCCCGCACATGCTCATGGCATGTGAACAATATAATCTGCCTGTCCGCCGACATGCCGCCCAGAAGCTTCGCCGCCGCCCTTAACCTGTCACGATCGAAGTTGACGAAGGGATCGTCCAGCAGCAGCGGCAAGGGACCATGCTTCGCACTCTCCTGAAGCAGCGCCAGCCTCATCGCCAGATAGAGCTGCTCAGCCGTTCCTCTGCTGAGTGCATCGCTCGGCGTCTCTCTCAGGTCTTCGCCGACGAGTATTAACCCGCTGCCATCCGGAGGAAGCGCAACCGTGTCATATCTTCCTTCCGTCAGCTCTGCTATATAGCGGGAGGCGCGCCTGAGAACGGACGGCTGCCGCTCTTGCTCGTAGATAGACTTGGTTCCTTCAATGAGAGCAATGCCGAGCGACAATACGGCGTATCGTTCCGCATCCGCGTCCAACCTCGCTTGCGACATGCTAAGGCGAGCCTGCAGTTCTCTGCGATCTGCCAATCCGAGCCCATGAATCTCTTGCTGCAACCGCCCGCTTGCTTCATGCTGCGCCTTCTCCTCCATCTGGAGTGCTACCAATCTTAGGCGCGCAGCCTCTCGCAGCTCCGCTAACGATTCCTCATCATGCTGAAGCCATAGCTGGTGAAGCTCCTCGTAGCGCTGCTCGGACATGCCGGCAGTCAGCTCCAGCTTAAGAGCGCGATACTCCTCATCAAGCTGCCGCAAGCGCTGCTGCTGCTCCAGAAGAACGGCATAAGCCTCTTCGCTGTCTACAGCCGAACGAGTCAATATCACTTCCTTCGCGGCACGAAGTTCGTCTTTGCGCGCATCCAGAGCCAACAACTCCATACGCAACCGTTGCTCCTCCCCTTGCCAGACTTCCGCTTGCTTCCAGGCCTCTCTATGCGCTCCAATCTCGCTCTCCAACATGCGAAGCGCCACAATCCAATCCGTATCGAGCAGCTTCATAGCTTCCCTCGACATCGAGCATAACCGTTCCGCCTCTTCCCTGAATACGCTCATTTCCTCGTCAGCCTGGGCCAGCTTCGCTTCCAATCGGTCATATTGACGCAGCTGCTGCATGGCACGTTCTGCCAGTTCGAAAGCTTCCAGCGCAGCTGACGGGGTAAGTGACGTCGGCAGGCTGTGATCGGCGAGCCAGCGCTGCCACTCCGTGCCGACCCTCTCTCTCTTCGTCTGCAGCGCCTGGAGCTCCTCCTGACGTCCGGACAGCGCTCTTCGGATGCGTGTCAGGCGCGCTTCCAGTTCTTCACAGCGCCCTTGCTGCAATTGATGCTCCTGAAGCGCCTCCAGGCGCACCTGAACCGCGTTCTGCAGCACAGTCCGCATGCGAGAGATCGCGTCGAGACGACCAGACGACCACTCCAGCCCGGCGGATAAAGTCTCGGAGTCACGAACGATAGCCTCTAGCGCGAGATCAAGTCTGTCTCGCGCAGCGGATCGTCTTCCGCTGCGACTCCCCTCCCGGCCGGAGGAGACGGAAGGGGCAGAAGAACGTCTTCTTCCGCGTCCCGACGGTCGAACTTGTCGCACCAACAAGACCAGGGCAATCACGCCGGCAATGATTGCGGCGAGCGTCATCCATTGCCCTCCCAAGCCGGCTGCGGATGACACCGCCGCCCCGACCGCCGCTGCAGACGCTGTAGTCGCTGTCCACATCGGCAGCGACAGCTTCCCGGGAACACCTTGTCCATGCTCCCCAGCATCGCTCTTCAGACTCCCGCTCCTTACTTCATCCAGTTCGTATTCCCGCAGTGCCTCTTCCAACCTCTGCCAAGCGCGGCGAAGCTGCTCTTCGTTCAACGGCAGCAGATGTGCCTCGCCTTCAATCGTCGCTTCGCATCGCTCCTTCGCTCGGTTCAATAGACGGGTTGCCTGCTCCAGCCCTTGTTCTGCTTCAATAGCTTGTCCGCTAAGCGACCTTGCTTCAGCGCCAAGTCGTTCTTCCTCCAACTGCATGCTGTGCTGCCACTCTCTATGCGTACGCACGTTATCCCGATCGCCGATGGATACGTGCAGCTCGCGAAGCTGGCGTTCCGTCCACTCTGGCGAGATGCCCAGCATGAGCGATCCAATCGTCTCGTCCAGCCCCTGCAACTCCGCCTGCCATTCCGCCCTGTGGATGCGCAGCATCGACATTCGTTCCGCGCCCAACAGCAGAGCAGCAGCTTCTTCTTCAACCGCAATCAGCCTCTCGTCAATGGTTAAGCCGCTGCGCTTATGCTGCAGCCACTCCGCTTCGCGCTCCAGACGGAATGCCGCTTCACTGAGATCATTCCACGCATTCTGCAGCTCCTTCCAGCTGCCTGCCGCGCCCTCGGGCAATCGTTCAGCCTCTGCCAACCGTTCCCGCTCCTCCTCCAGCCGCCGACATGCCAGCCATAACGAATGGCCGCCGCATGCGCTGACAGTCAGCTTATGCTCGCGTTCGGCAGATGGTATTGCGGTTTTGAGCTCCTCCAGTCTCGTAAGCACACGCAGCCTCTCGCTTGTCAGCTCGTTATAACGGTCTATGGCGTTGCCGCCGGTACGTATCTCTGCGCGAAGCTGCTCCAGCTGACGCACCTCGGCAGTCATTCGCTGCGTCGTACCGCGGGGCTTGAACAGCTGCTCACGTTCCCCTTGCAGTCGTTTTAGCCCCGCTTCGATCTCGTTGCCGCCGCCCCAACCGGCTTGATACAGGTATTGGCCAAGCTCCTTACCGGACAATGCATGCACATTTTGCAGCTCAGTCAGCGTAATTGCGAATAAGTGTCGGTAGAGCCGCTCATTCACACCGCCAAGATACATTCGTTCCCATTCCTGCTGGTTGCCTGTCCAGTTTCTTTGAGTAGCTGCTACTCCCTCCTTCGGACTGCTGACGCATCGGACGTATGGCAATCCGCTTCTCTTGTCACTATACCGCTCCACGACGAATTCGGCTCCGTCCGCATCACGGAACCGCAGCCTGCCGCCGTGTCGTCCGCCAAGCAGCGGCTCATGCCAGTCCGGGCGCGAGCGACGCGGGAATCCGTACAGCATCGTCTGAATAAAGTGGTATAACGTGCTCTTCCCGGCTTCATTAGGCCCGTACACAACGACGACAGCGCCATCCATAGCCAACGATTGTCCGTTAATCGATCCGAACCCGTCTACATCAACTGACACTATCCTCATCCGTATCCTCCCGTCTCATCCGCAGCTGCAACCTCTCTTCTTCGGATTCCGCTTCATTCACGCCCGGCTCCCGTATTGCGCACGATATGTCCCACCGCAAGTCTGATTGCCTGCTCCAGCCATTCCCTGGAAGGATTGTTCCACTTGCCGCGCTGCAGATGACCAAGCTTGGGATGTGCGGCGATTCCGCCCAGTGCTTGGCTTGTGAACGACTGCCATGCGGCTTCGTCACTCTGTAGTCTTCCGGCTAAGCGAAGCAACTCCCCCACGAAGCTCTCTTCTTCTTCTAACGCCGGCCAATCCAGGGACTCGCAGGTATGCTGCTCCAGCTCATACACGAAGATCCAAGAAGTCATATCTTCCGTCGCAAGCTCCGCTTGCAGTGCTTCAAGCATGTCGGCGACGACGGCGACATCAGCAAGCTTGCTGTGGAGCGGTCCTTCTCCCGTCAGCTTCAATCTCATCATCACGGGTCGACCTTCTTCCCGTGAAGCCAGCTCGTACGATACTTCGAGCAGCTTCTCCAGCAGCTCGCTCTCACTGGGAATACCTGCAATCGATACCGTCCCCTGGATCCAACGGACTGCATCCAGTGGGCGGAAACTTAACTGTACGTCGTCCGTTCGGCATACATCTACAATATAACAGCCTCTCGCACCTGTCTCACGGGGATGACGTCCTTGCACATTGCCGGGGTATACGACATGCGGATATTGATGCAGAATGGCCCGCGTATGAATATGGCCCAGTGCCCAATAATGGAAGCCGGCCGCTGTCAATTCCCGCAGCGTGCATGGCGCGTAGGCGTCATGAGACGGATCGCCGCCCACATTCGCATGGAGCAACGCAATGTGGAACGGCGCCTCCGCAGAAGGTCGATAGGAAGAAGCGATATTGTCCGTAACCGTCCGCTTTCCGTAAGATTGTCCATATATGTAAGCAGCCAGCTCACCGCTTCGGCGGTAAGCCGGCTTGCTGCTCATAGCTTCAGGGCCAAATATGTGTACCGATTCCGGCAACTTCAGCTTCGCTCGCTGACCGCTCATATGATCATGATTGCCATGGATGGCATATACGGCAATGCCATGTTCATGCAGCTTACTCCATTCCCTCGCCAGCGCAAGCTGCGCCCTAAGTGAGCTGTCGGCCTCGTCGTACAGGTCGCCCGCCACGACCACGAAATCGACCTCTTCCCGAATAGCTAGCTCCGTCAATGCCCGAAGCGCTGCGAAGGTGGATTCCTGAAGCGCCTCGCGAACGGCAGCAGGAGCCTTGGACAATCCTCGGAAGGGACTGTCCAGGTGAATATCTGCGGCGTGTAGAAATCGGAACGGAACGTTCACGTTGTCGGCTCCTCCGATTCTACAGGCTTGTACGCGCAATATTCCTTCTTCAGCTGCGTAATGACGCGACGAAGCGAATAATCCTTCTTCGCCTTGTTCCAGGCGTCACGTGCCAGATTATAGCGATATTGCGGATCGCTCACGACCTTCTCCAGCGCCGTCGCCAGCTCGACAGGATCCTCCGGCGGCACGAGCAGTCCATTGACGCCGTCATCAATCTGCTCTGCTATGCCGCCTACATTGCTGCCGACAAGCGCAAGCCAGCATAAAGCCGCTTCCGCAAATACTGAGCCGAACGCCTCCGCGCGAGATGGCAGCACAAAAATATCGAAAAACGGCATGAATTCCTCCGGATGAAGCATATAGCCGTAAAATATGATGTCATCGTACAAGCCTAGCTCCTTGGCGAGTGTCTCCAGTTCTTCCCGTATAGGACCGTCTCCGATAATATGAAGTACGAAGGCATGGCCCCGCCTCTTCAGATCCGCGCAGGCGTGCAGCAAAATGTCCAGTCCCTTAGCCGGAACAAGCCGGCATACGGTAATCAGCTGTGGCACAGCGTTGTCATGAGCGATTGGCTTAAAGCGCTTCTCGTCGAATCCGTTGGGAATGACGCCGATATCCTGCGGTCGCTCCACATATTGACCCAGGTAGGAACGAAAGGATTCCGACACGGTCAGCAATCGGTCGGCCCTCTGTTCCAGCTCGCGGTAAATCGCCGCCAAGAACCGGTGTTCCGGTCCGCCCTCCATTATTTTCCCATTCAGCACAAGCTCCCGCTCGTAGCTGGAATGAATGGTGACAATAAGCGGCGTCTCCGGGAACAGCTGCTTCATCACCAGCGCTGCAATGGGGTGGTGCGCATGAATAATATCGTACTTCTTCTTTATCCGAAGCGCCGTCCACCAGGCATAATCCCGATAAGTCTGCATATATTTGTCCACGATGCGGTTGCCCGCAAACTTTGTATGATCGAAAGTGTGGAACATAACCTCGCCTTGGCCCTTGCCGCGCACACGCTTCGGCAACGAGAACAGCTCCATCTCCCAGCCCAGCTTCATGAATCGTTCCTGTATATAGGGCACCATAGACGAGACGCCGCCCGGCTGCTCCGGAGGAAAAAACATGGCTTGCAATACGTTCATCTATTCCAACTCCTGTTCATGAAAAACCTTAATCCAGGCAACTGTACATAATTACATACTGTTGCTCTTAAAAATATGCACGCATTAAGCCGATGAAAGAATAGTAAAGTGCTTTCCCTTTCTCTTCTACTCCGTTATAATATAATAGAACGTATGTTTCTGTAAAGACACATCTCCAAATCTGACTTGATGGTGGTTGAATAATGACTTTCATGCAATGGTTGACCGGGCCTCACGCCCAGCTGTTTTCTTCTTCATCGGTAATCGTCGTGCTCGCGCTCATGCTCTTCATGTCTATTAAATTATATGTAAGCTACCGCAGCAAAGGTACATACCGCTTGCTGATTGCCGGCATTCTGCTTATGATGGCAAGACAAGCGCTTCTGCTGCTGCTTGCGTTCCCCGGTTGGTCGCTGCTTCCATGGGTGCATATCGCGTCTACATTAATGGCTATCCTTATATTCATCGTCATCAACTTCGTGTTCATGAAGCTATATACGATTCGTTCCCTGCAGTTGAAGACGACACCGTTCATCCTGATGGTAACAGCCGCGCTGGTGCTGACAGTCGTACAGCAAGCCATCACGCCGCTGTCCGATATGAAGCCGACCGATGCCGGACATTACGTCTTCCCCCTACTGGACTTCTACAGCATTGTCATTACGGTGATGATAATGCTCAGTACGCGAAGCGCCTACATGAGCCCGAAGTATTATGCGAGCCTGCTCGTCTACTTCTGTCTGGAGCTTGCCAGAGCCGCAGATCATTATGTGTTCCACAGCTCCCAGGCGTGGCTGCTGCTGTTAGTATTGCTGCTGCCAATCGTGTATACGGGTATTCTGTTCATGCTGCTGTTCGAGTGGGTCATTGAGCGGCTCATCTCCACCTATCAGACCTCTATCATGGACGGGCTGACCGGCTTATACAACCGGCGCCACTTCAGTGCCAAGTCGGAGCAATTGAAGGCGAGGAAGCCCGTGGCAGTCATCTTCTGCGATATCGACAACTTCAAGCGACTGAATGATACACAAGGACATCACAAGGCCGACGGTGTATTGAAGCAAGTGGCTGAGATTATACGGGAGGAATCGAGCGGCATCGGACATGCAGGCCGCTACGGGGGCGAGGAGCTACTGGCCTGCATAAGCACCGATCGCGTCAAGCCCGACATCGTAGCGGAATCGATACGCCGCCGGATCGAAGAAGAGACGATTGTCACAGTGAGCGTCGGTTATAGTACATCCAAGGACAGCAAGGAGTTACACGAGCTGATCAAGCAATCTGATGCGGCAATGTATTACTCCAAGACCAATGGAAAAAATCGGGTAACCGCCTATCGCTCCATGCCGGCATCCGCCAAAGCGGCTACGACATGATACCAATCTCTCCTTACAGCAGCAAGGGACTTCGCGCATCGCGCTGAAGTCCCTTCTTGTATAATGGTTACATTAATCTATGATGGGAATAAGAAGCTCTACCGGCTCTTCTTCGAAATGCTGTTCATCCATATAGAATAGCTCAAGCGATACCGCATTCTCCCGCTTCACAAGACCTTGCTCGTTCATCCAAGCATGAAGCTGTTCGTAGCCTTCTCCGATTCGCTTATTGGAACATGCGGCCATCGCGTATCGATGCGGGGGAATACTGATCTGAACCATTCCCGGCGGTGTTTCCTCCATCTTATAGTCCACCTTGAAGCAGGACCAGAACGTGGCGAAAGATTCGTTCCCATGATAGGGGCAGTAAAGCACAGTTGACTTCGCCGCTTCGTTCAATTCATGCTTCCTCGCCATAAACTCTGTTTGCAATCGAATGGCTTCATCCGGGAAGGATGCGTAAGGACCGCAATAACTGATGCCGACTAGATGCAGAGACGGTCTTGATACGATCGAGCAGTTTTCCACGCTAGCTTCCTCCTTTTGATGGACAGAACCTGTAGGATGAGCTTTCTCCCTTGCTAGTGTAACACAAATTGCCATTAAAATGGTAGTTTTTATTGCTCCAGGCGCTTCATAAATTCTTCCGCTGCGCTATAGCCCTGCTGCTTCAAATACCAGCTGTTGGCTGCCGCTTCAATTAATCCTGCAACGTCCCGCCCCGGCTGCAGCTGAATCTCAATATGCGGAATACGAACGCCCATATATTCGACCGTCTTCTCCTCCAGCTCCAGTTCGTTGTTCAGCTCATTATCCCGCCACTTCGTCAGCTCGATATCCAGCGTAATTCTCGTCTCATCCTGGAACGCCCCTCTACCGTATAGTCTGACGACATTAACGAGACCAACGCTGCGAAGCGCCAAAAATTCCTTCGTCTTCTCATTGTGGCTGCCCAGCAGCGTCTGTGCGCTCAGCTTCTTCAGAACGACGATATCATCGGCTACCAGCCTGTGCCCTTTGCGGATGAGCGTATGTGCCGTCTCGCTCTTCCCGACGCCCGACTTGCCGCGAAGCAGCACGCCGATCCCTGACACGTTCATGCAGACACCATGAATGGCGATTTCCTGAGCTAGCGCTTTCAGCAAAAATGCATCCAGCATGCTGAGGAATGCAGACGTCGGCTCCTTCGTTCGAAGCAGTGGAATGCCTTCCTGCTCACAATACTTCGTCAAATACTTCAGACCGCTCTGGCCTGAGGTGACGACGAAGCACGGCGGATGATATTTCACTATATTGCCGATATGATGATTGCGCTCCTCATCCGTTAGCCTATGCAAGTAGGTAATTTCTTTTTTGCCCAGCACCTGCACATGCTCTTGCGGAAAGAAGTCGAAGTAACCTGTGAATTCCAGTCCCGGCCGATATGCTCTCGCCTTCTCAATTCTCCGGTCCAGCCTGTCCGCTCCTGCAAGCACTTCCAATGCGAATCTCGCCTGCAGTTCTTTTACCTGTATCGATTTCATGGAACTCCTTCCTCTCCGTCCTGCTATCATCCCCCACAAAGTGAGGCTCCACTTTGAAGCTTACGGGGGTACTTTGCAGTGACCCCGGAACTTCTCAATTCTAGCATGTTAAAAAAATCGCCCTCCAGTACAGCCGGAGCGGTAAATGGAGGACGATTAATAGCTGGTGCGTCTATTGGATTAGTAAGTGGTTGCGGTTAAAAATTGAAAACGAAGTCTTCGTCCTTCAAAGGCTCGACATTCAACGTACGTACATAACCGTTGCCTTTCTTGGAGAAGAAGTCATGCTGCTTCGTATGGGTGCTGATCCCATTAAATACGATCGGGTTGACCGGCTCCTCCGGGAAGTGCGGCTCCAATCCAAGGTTCATCAGCGCTTTATTGGCATTGTAGCGGACGTAAGTTTTCACTTCCTCCTGCAAGCCAACCGACGTATACAGATCGTCCGTATATTTCACTTCATTGTCATACAAGGTCAGCAGCAAATCGAATACTTCACCGCGCAGCGCTTCTTGCTCTTCTGCGCTGAACGTCTCGAACAGTTCTTGCGCCAGCACGCCTACGTACAAGCCATGAATGCTCTCGTCTCGCAATATCAGGTCGATGATCTCGCCGCTACTCGTCATTTTGCCTTGACCTGCCAAGTAGAGCGGATAGAAGAAGCCACTATAGAACAGGTAGCTCTCCAGGAAGACGGAGGCGGCCATTGCTTTATACAGTTCCTTCTCACCTGTAATATTTTTGTACCAAGCAGAGATTAGCTCCGCTTTACGCTGCAGTTGCTCGTTCTCCTCCACCCATTTGAAGATCGCATCGATCTCTTCATTGGATGCTAGCGTCGTGAAGATACTGCTGTAGGATTTGGCATGAATCTGCTCCATCATTGCCATAAAGCCAAGAACAGCTTTCCGTTGCAATCCGTCTACATGCTCCAGAATTTTCGGCATGCCGATGCCACCTTGTATCGTATCCAGCAAGGTCAGACCGCCGAGCACATTTTTATACAGCGTCTTCTCTTCTTCCGTCATGTTCATCCAATCCATCTTGTCGTCCGAGAGAGGAATCTCTTCATCCGTCCAAAACTGCATCACATTCTGCTGCCAGAACGTGTGCGTGAAATCGTCGTCCGGGCGGTTCCAGTTAACTGCTTTCATAATAGGCATACTCCTTCATCGCTACTTGTTCATTCGTGAATTGACTGATCCGTTAGACAGCGCAGCTCGTGCATTCCTCTACGGACAGGCGCTTCGTTCTCGTATAATATAGTGACTTGAGTCCCTTCTTCGCGGCATAAATGTAGAATCTGGCCAACTCTCTCGTCGTGACGTTGCTGTTCACATGAAGAACGGTCGAAATACCTTGGTCTACATGCTGACTAATCTCGGCGACGAGATCAATCAGCTTGAACTGATCGATATTGTAAGCCGACTTGTAATAGAAGAAGTTCTCCTGCGACAAGTAAGGCATCGGATAATAAGTGGTCGAATTCGCGTAAGTGCGCGTCTCGATATGCTCTACGATCGGCATAACGCTGGACGTCGCATTCTGGATATAAGAAATGCTCTGCGTCGGTGCGATCGCCAGCCGATACGCATGGTACAGACCATGCTTCTGCACCTTCGCCTTTAATTGAGTCCAATCCTCCGGTGAAGGAACGTCCATCCCCTGGAACAATTCCTTGACGCGATCCGTCTTCGGACGGAAATCCGTCTCCATATAACGCGTAAAGTAAGTACCCTTGGCATACTCCGAACGCTCGAAGTCCTTGAATGTGACGCCGCGTTCCTTAGCAATCTCCATGCTCTTCTCCAATGAGTAGAAGTTCATCATCATGAAGAAGACGCTGGCGAAATCTCTGGCCTCCTCGCTCTCATAGGCGATTCGATTCTTCGCCAGATAGCCGTTCAGATTCATCGCGCCGAGACCGACGGAGTGCAGCTCCTCGTTCGCCTTGCGAACGCCAGGAGCGTTGTCGATCTTCGACAGATCAGTTACCGTTGTAAGAGCGTCAATGCCGACATGGACGGAATCCTTCACCTTGCCAAGTTCCATGACGTTCACGATGTTGAGCGATGCCAGGTTGCAGCTGATGTCGCGGCGAATGATGTCATCATAGCCGTAATCATTAATTTCCGTCGTCTCTTGCAGCTGGAAGATCTCCGTGCACAGATTGGACATTTTCACATTGCCGATGTCTTTGAGCGCATGCACTTCGTTCGCATTGGACTTGTTCATGATGTAAGGATAACCGGATTCCAGCTGGATAGAGGCAATCTTCGTCAGCATCTCGCGCGCATTCATTACCGTCTTCTTCGTGACGGCCTCGTTAGCCAACAGCTCCTCGTACATTGTGTCCATATCCATGTCGTCCAGATGCACGCCATATGCCTTGTGAACGGAATGAGGACCGAAGACGACCAGCGGCTTGTTCTCCGCGGCCAGCTCATAGAATTTATTCGGAATAATCAAGCCGATAGACAGCGTCTTGATGCGCGATTTCTCGTCCGCATTAATTTTTTTGCAATCCAGGAACTCCAGAACGTCCCAGCCGAAAATATTATAATAACCCGCTCCCGATCCCTTGCGCTGACCCATCTGATCCGCATAGGAGAACGCATCCTCCATCAGCTTCAGCACCGGCATAATGCCTTTGGCCGCTCCCGCCACGCCTTTGATCGGCTCGCCTCTTCCTCTCAGCTTGGACAGGTTGACCGCAACGCCGCCGCCGATCTTCGACAGCTGCATGCACGTGCCCAGCACATAGTTGATGGAGTTCAAGGAGTCGTCCATTTCCAGCAGGAAGCATGATACCATCTCGCCGCGGCGGCTCTTGCCCGCATTCAGGAATGTCGGAGTCGCAGGCTGCAAGCGCTGCTGGATCATAGCCTCTGCAATGCTGAGCGCCTTATCGATATTTCCTTCCCCAAGATGCAGAGCTACGATGGCTACCCGATCTGCATATTGCTCCAGATACATCTTTTTGTCGTTGGATTTCAGGGCATAGTCTTTATAGAACTTGGATGCCGCCATATAGGACTGGAACTGAAAGTTGCTGCTTGCCGTCAGATTGTACACGGCCTCTATTTGTTCGTATGTATATTTGTCATATACATTATCGTAATAGTCGTTATCGATAAGGTAATCCAATTTCTCCCGCAGCGAGTCGAACTTCATGCTCTTCTCGTCTACTTCCGCCATGAATGCCAGCACGGCTTCCTTGTCCTTCTCCAGCTGATAGAAACCGTCCTCGCCGCGCTGCATCAATTCGTTGTTCAATTCAATATGCTTCAATGGTTTGCACCCTCTCAACAAAATGTAACCTATCCTGTGTCGTACCTGACAACTCAAACTTCGCAATGACGGGGACGTCATACTTCTGGGAAATGGTATCCGCACTCTTGGCGAAGCCCGCTCCCCAATTCCGGTTGCCGCTGGCGGCGACGCCGCGCAGCAGTCCATGCTTCGCCTCCAGAAAGCTTGCAACCTTCTCCGGAACTTGTCCGAAGCCTGTCGTGTATGTAATTAATACATAAGGCTCGTCAATGTCGCGACACTCGTCAATCGACATTGTTCGCATGTCTAGCTTGTTGACGAAACGCTTCACATTGCCTGTTTTTGAGTCATAGACAACTAGCATCAACGCCCGCTCCTCTACCGAATGATAGCAATAAAAATGCGCTTCTGTCCCTGAATGTGGCAGATGCGCTAGGTAACGATTCGCTTAATGGCTATCCTTTTAAAACACTACATACATCAATATGTAGTTGATGATTTTGATTCTACATCAATATATAGGTTCCGTCAATCAAAAATATGGTTTTTCTTTTTTCTCCGTTTTAAAGCGTACTCGACTATTCTATCAGATATAGCTATGATGGGATAGTGACATTTTATAGCTAGCCGTGGAGGTTGACATGAAAGAAATCATAACCCGGGAAGAAGCGGTTCGGGAGCTTCATAGACTGTTCGCCGAATCGGGACGAAAGTCTCAAGATCTATTGGACTACGTAGATTCGCTTGAATTCGAGCGCAATCGACTTCGTGAAGAAGTACGTCAACTCAAGCACACTACATCGATACGTCGGGCTGCGGGGGATGCCATGAACAGCCGCTTGAAGGATGCGCTGCGTGAATAGCGGAGACGGATGTGAGCATTTGGGGCGATGGATCACATGATCCTGCCCTTCCCGCCTCCTATGTGCTCATCCGCGCAGCGAACAACAGGCCTATGCGCATTGCACATAGGCCTGTTGTTCGTTACTTGATCGCGGCGAAAAACAACCGCTCCGAGCCTGCATGGGGCGGCTTGAGCTCGAAATCCGCATAGCGGTGGACCTCGCTGAAGCCGGCTCGCAGCAAAGCTGCCTGTAGCCAATCGGGATCATACGCCCGCTGCATATGCGTCTCCTGAAAGCGGGAGAAGCGGTTGTCCGCTTCTTGCTTGAATATCGTGAGTTGATGCTCGATCTGACAACGTTCTTCGTCGAGCTCGCACAGCCATATGTAAGCAATATCCCGTTCGTCAAGCACGAACGGCTGCTCCTCGGCGTAACGCCGGAACTGCTTCGGCGGATGCACGTCGAACAAGAAAACGCCATCGTTAGCCAAACCTTGGCATGTAGAACGGAACGCCGCCTCCACATCCTCTTCCTCCGTCAAGTAATTGAGACAATCGCAGAACGATATTACGGCGTCCACAGGCTCATGGAGCTGCCAGGCACGCATATCCTGCTGAAGCCATCTCACAGAGCCTGTACGCGTCCTGAGCGCCTGCTGGGGCGCTTCCTCCCACTTGCTGCGAGCTACCGCCAGCATGTCCGAGGAGTAATCGATACCGTATACTTGAAAGCCGGAACGGGCAAGCGGAATCGCAAGACTGCCGGTACCGCAGCCCAGATCCGCCACAGAGGCCGGCATGCCGTAACGCCCCCATGCCGCACGGGCGAAGCCGAGCCAATCCGCATAAGGCATGTCCTCCATGAGCTGATCGTATACGAGGGCGAATCGTCCATAGGATTGAGCCATTACCGATCCGTCCCTCCCCCGTCCTTAAGCTCCTTCAAGTACGTCCAGCTTCCCTTCTGTTCAACCAGACCGTCGCGCATCAGCTTGCCGAGCGCCCGCTTGAACGCCCCCTTGCTAATGCCGAAGCGCTGCTTAATCAGCTCCGCTTCCGTCTCATCGGAATAAGGCATACCACCGCCCGGACGTTCCTTCAGGAAAGCCAGCAGACGATCCGCATCCTCCAGCCTGCCGACTTCCTTGCGCTGAGCCATGGACAGATTAACGCGCCCGTCCTCGCGTACATAAGTGACGCGAACGCGAACGCGCTCGCCCAGCCGAAGCGGCTTGATTCTCTCAGCGGCAGGAATGAGACCGTATGCGCCGAACCCGACGACGCCCCCGTCGATAAGTACGAAGGAGCCCATCTGCAACGACTTGGTCACCCATCCCTCCACCCAGGTGTTATTCCAGCTCTGCGGAGCGGCGAATACGAGCGGTGCCAAGTCCTCTTCCAAAGCGAGCTTGGCGATCGGTCGTCCCATCTTGTCTTGCTTCATAATCACGAACACCTCATCGTCCGGCAGTGGACGATAGGCGATATGTTCCGGAAGCTCGGACAGCGGCAGCAGCAGCTGGCGGCCGAGTCCCATCTCCAGGAAGCAGCCGAGCCTCGGGTGAACGTCGGCGACCTTCAGCCGAGCTAGCTCATCCAGCTGCAGAAACGGACGCTTCATCGTCGCAGCAATACGGTCCTCCGAATCATAGAAGAGGAACGCCTCGATTTGCTGGCCGACCTTGGGCTTGGACCCCGTCAGCTCAGTATAGGGCAGCAGCACTTCTCCTTCATCATTGGCCAAGAAGAAGCCGTATGGCGACACTTCCCTGGCTACGTTGAACACGCTAGTCGTGCCTGCGTTCAGGCTCATGCGAACTCCACAACCTTCGCATCGGACCACAAGCGTTCAATATTGTAGTACTCCCGTTCCTCGCGATGGAATACGTGCACGATAACGTCGCCCAGATCGATCAGCACCCATCGCGCGGAATCCGCTCCTTCAATGCCGCGAACTCTAGCGCCGCGTTTGTCCGCCTGTTTTTTGATCTCTGTCGTGATCGCTTGCACTTGCGTATCGGAGTTCCCGCTGCAGATTAAGAAGTAATCGGCAACGAGAGACACTTCTTTTAAATTTAAAGCAACGATATCTACCGCTTTCTTCTCTTCCGCTGCGGCTACCGCCAACTTCAACAGCTCGTCTGAATGTATGGCCATGCCTTATCCTCCCTTAATGTGTTGGATCAAATCATTGCGCGCATCAATCGTTAGCGGATAGATTCGCTTGCCCTTCGCAATGAGAAAGGCAATGGTATTGTCGAAAGCTGCAAGCATGCTCTCTTCCAAATTCTTCGCGCTTAGTTCCCGAATCCTATCCACGCCCGGGAAATCCCTTCCGGGCTCTATATAGTCCGCAAGCCATACAATCTTCTCCAGCTTCGACATTCCGCTTCGTCCCGACGTATGATAACGTATCGCATCAAGCACTTCGTTGTCCGTCACGCCGAATTCATGCTGCGCAACCCACGCCCCGACAGGCGCATGCCACAGCTCTTTGTCATAAGCCAGAAGATCGCCCGGAAGATGCTGCTCGGATATGATGAGCTCCATTCGGTCTACCGGCCAATACTTGGCGACATCGTGCAGGATAGCGGCCAATTCCGCCCGCTCCGCATCCTCGCCGAACCGCTCGGCTAGCACCACCGCAGCAGCCATCACGCCTTCAGTATGAAGCCACCGGCGCTCCGGCATCTCCGCTTTCACGCGCTCAATCAATTGGTCTCGCTTCATATAATCCGCGTCTCCTTATATATTGATACACCGGCTCCGGCACAGCATAGCGAACGGAACGCCCCTCTGCAAGCCGTCGGCGAATCGCGGTGGAAGAGATGCCGATTGCGGGCATGTCCACCATTGTCAGCCGCTGCTTCAGCCAATTCGGAAGCGCTTCGATGCGAAGCGCTTCTGAAGGTCGTTCCAGACCGATGAACGCAATTCGCTCCGCAAGCTCGTTGATTCTGTGCCATTGATGAAGATCGTGTATCCGATCCGAGCCGATAATGTAAGCGAAGCTGCAATCGGGATAGCGCGACTGCAGCTCGATTATCGTATCGATGGAATAGCTGACGCCTCCCCGATGCAGCTCCAGATCGAGCGCACGGAACGTTTCATTTCCTTCGATCGCCTTACAGACCATCTCGTAGCGCTGCTCCCCGCTTACACCCGGCTCATTCGACTTTAACGGGGATACTGCGGAGGGGATGAACCACACCTCGTCTAATCCGGCGGCATCCCTTGCCGCTTCCGCCGCCAGCAGATGTCCGGTATGAATGGGATCGAAAGCTCCTCCCATAATGCCGATATGCCGCATTTCGCGTCGCCCCCTCGCTATCCTTGCTATGGCAATTCGATCGTCTTGTGATCCTTGGACTCCTTGTATAGAACGATCGTTTTGCCGATGACCTGCACCAGCTCGGCCCCAGCAGCCTCCGCCACCTCTGCACCGATCTCCTTGGGATCGTCCAGACAATTATTCAAGACGGATACTTTAATCAGTTCCCGTACCTCCAGCGCTTCTTCAATGTGACGAACGAGGTGATCGTTCGTGCCTCCTTTGCCCACTTGGAATATAGGCTGAAGATGATGCGCCTCTGAGCGCAGGAATCGTTTTTGTTTACCTGTTAGCATTGTATAAGCTCCTTCTTTGTCACAACTTAAGACTGCAACGATGTCAGCACCGTCTCCCGCATGGCAGCTACGGGAGCGTCCTCGCCCGTCCAATATTCGAACGCATATGCCCCTTGATAAATAAACATGCCCAGTCCGCCATGGATTCGACAGCCGCGCGCTTCCGCTTCTGTTAGGAACAACGTCTTCATCGGGTTGTAGATCAGATCGCTGGCTACGGCTCCCGACTTCAGCCATGCCGCATCGACAGGCGACTGCTCCGTATTCGGATACATGCCCACGGAAGTCGTATTGATGACAATATCCGCTTCGCTGCACAGACCGGGCAGCGCATCGTAGCTGTCGGCTTGCAGCGCAGGGAATTTCTCCCGGAAGTCATCCGCGAGACTGTGCGCGCGATCAGCGGTCCGATTGACGATTGCGATGCTTGCCGGACCCTCGCCGATCAGCGCATATACAATTCCTCTTGCGGCTCCGCCGGCTCCGATGACGACGATTCGCTTGCCCGACAGCTCCGGCTCGGCTTCCTCCTTCAGCGAGCGGACATAGCCGATGCCGTCCGTATTGTAACCGACAAGCCGGCCGCCCCTGTTCACAATCGTATTCACCGCACCAATTGCTCGTGCTGCCGGATCAATCTCGTCCAGCCATTCCATAACGCCCAGCTTGTGCGGAATCGTGACATTGACGCCGCCTACGCCCATCGCCCTGACACCCCTGACGAAATCGCCCAGACCTTCCGCCGTTACATGGAATGCGGCATAGATGCCGTTAATGTCCTTCTCTTGAAACGCCCGATTCAGCATAAGCGGCGATCGGGAATGGCGTACGGGGTCTCCGATAACCCCGTATAAAATCGTATGGCTGTCAATCGACAAACCAGATGCTCCTAACGTCACAGCATCTCTCCCCCTTACTCCCATTGTGTCCAGCTTGCCCCGTCGTCAAGCCCTTATAGACGTTGCAGCGTTATACCAATGAAGGACGCAGCATGACCTTGACGCCTTTCGGCGCATATACGTCCAGTTGCGCCCCTTGCGTGCTATTGACGCTTATCCAGCCAAGTCCGGACACGAACACATCTTGCTTGCTCCCCTTGGCTACCTGCAGACTGTGTCTCGTCCATTCCGGAACGGAAGCAAGTTCTTCCTCGCTCGGCGCACCGAGCAGCTCCCCCTTATGCTCCTGGTAAAGCTCGTCGGCGCGTTCCAGCTTCGTCCGATGGATATTGAGCGCGTTGGAGAGATAGAGCGTGAACGACTGACGTTTTCCCTTCACGAAGTCGAAGCGAACGATGCTGCCGATGAACAGCGTCTGGCCGTCATTCAGCTGATAGACGAGCGGCTTGATCGGCTTGTCCGGCAGCAAGGCGCCAAGAAAGCTGCGCGGAACGACCTCTGTCAGCCTGCTCGTGTATACAATGCCCGGCGTATCGATAATCGCCTTTCCGTCGTCAAGCGGGATGCGGATTGCATCCAGCGTCGTTCCAGGATAGCGGGAAGTCGTGAGCTCCTGCTCCATATCGCTGTAATCCGAGATAAGACGGTTAATCAGCGTCGATTTGCCTACGTTGGTCGCACCTACAACGTATACGTCACGTCCCTTGCGATGATAGTCCAGCGCCTCGATGACCCGTTCGAAGCCTATATTGCGCTTCGCGCTGCACAAGACGACATCGACCGGCCGCAGTCCCAGCGCCTTCGCTTGCTGCTGCACCCAATTGCGAACCCTGTTCGTATTCAACGATTTCGGAAGCAGATCGATCTTGTTCACGACGAGCAGGACGGGATTATTGCCGACGAAGCGGCTCAAGCCCGAGATTAAGCTGCCCTCGAAGTCGTACAGATCGACGATATGGACGACGAGACTGCTTGTTCCGCCGATCGCTCCCAGCAATCGAAGGAAATCATCCTGATCGACGGCAACAGACGCCGCTTCATTATAATGCTTGATCCGGAAGCAGCGCTGGCAAATAATCGGCTCCCGCTCCAGCGCCGCTTGGGGCACATACCCCGGCAATTCCGGGCTTTCTGTCTGCAAGCTTACGCCGCAACCTCCGCAGGATAGGGAGGAATTGGATTGTTCTTCTTTCATCTGTGTGTCTCCTCCTCATACCATAAACCGCGCTTGCGAAGTCTCGACAGCGCTATTCGTTCAATTCTTCGATTAATTAAAGTCGTGAATCCTTCATCCAGCGGAGCGATGGGGGTCACAAGTATCGTGTAGAGTCCCATCCGGTTGCCGCCCAGCACATCTGTCAGCATCTGGTCGCCGATCATCACCGTCTCCTCCGGCTTCAGTCCGAGCATGTTCAGCGCTCTGCGGAACGACTTCGCGATCGGCTTCCTCGCCTTGTGCAGGAACGGTACCTGCAGCGGTGCAGCGAAGCTGCTTACCCGCAAACTGTTATTGTTGGAGAGAATAACGACGCGGAAGCCGGCTGCCTTCAACTTGTCCAGCCACTTCACCAGTTCCGGCGTAGCGAGCGGTTCCTTGGCACCGACCAGCGTATTGTCCAGATCGGTAATAATGCCCTTCACGCCGCGCGCCGCCAGTTCCTCCAGATCGATATCGTATACCGAATTGACGCGCATATTCGGCAGTAACTTCTCAAGCATACCTGCAATCCCTCTTCCTTCTACCTCTCTGCTATCTTACGAAACTATACCATATAAATTCAATTTGTTGCAAAATAATACCGCCCGCCGACTGGTGGCGAACGGTACTCTGCGCTTACTTTAATTGCAGCATAATCTGTCTGATGCGGGTCGAGAATTGGTCGGCCTCGTCATGCGTCAGCTGAGAACCGCTATACTTCGCGCGTTCGAAGTCAAGCAGCGCTGCGGATAGATCATCCTTGAGCCATTTGTAGCTGCCGGACCATCGGAAGATTGCTTCACGCAACGTCTCATGTTCCTCGCGAGCCATCCCGTGCTTGACGCACTTGCGGAGCAGCCGGTTCATGTCCAGTACGACGCGTTCATTCGCCGAATGCGTACGGCGTTCCAACCGCTTCAAGTACATTCGCAGCTTCTCTCGCTTCATATATGCCCATACAGCCAGTGCCAACAGAAGAACGGCGAAGCCGGCGATCGTCCCGATCAGGGAACCTGTAGACGACGTCTGTGTCTCTTCTTCAGCCGTTGTCTGTCCGTTCTCCTCCGTCTGATCAGGTACGGACGGCTCCAGAGGAGCAGCTCCTTCCGGAGTGGAGTAAGGAAAGGAGAAGCCCGCAGTCGCCTCGAACGGTATCCAGCCGTAGCCTTCAAAGTAGATTTCCACCCAGGAATGCGCATCGGAGTTACGAACCGTGTACGTGCCTGCGCCGTCGGGGTTCATCACTTCATCTTCCGGAAGACCTTGACTCAGCTCAGGCAAATAAGCATCCATCGGCAGCACACCAGGTGTGAATCCCTTCACCCAGCGCGTGGGCAATCCTACACTTCGCGCCATGACAGCCATAGCGGTAGAGAAGTAATCGCAATACCCCTCTTGCAGCTCGAACAGAAAGCCATCGACGAAATCCCCGCTGTCCTCAGGCAGCTTGGACAAATCCGGCTTATTATTGTAGGAATAGTTCAACCGCAGGTGAGATTCCAGCAGCTTCGCCTTGTCATAATCGGTAGCGGCCTCCGCCGTAATCTCGGCGGCCAGATCGCGAACCCGCTGAGGCAGCGACTCCGGTAGCTGCACATATTGCTCGTGAAGCGAGCCCCCAGCCACCTTCGCATTGGTCTGCCGCAACCCTTCCTCATCCAAAACTGTTACCTCCGATGTGACGGAATAGGTCTGAGGGTACGCCCGGTCATCGCCCAGCGGCAGCCTCACTTCCCATGTGTCGGGCAGCCAATCCAGCAATCTCGACGGAAATTGCTGTTCCTCCGTTCCGACCTGATGAACGATAGAGACAGGCGCTGCACTGAACAATACCGGGTAACGGTCCTCGCGCACCATCGTCACCATCTGATCCACCATAATCGTCTCGGCTAGGGAGCGGTCGACATTCTCCTCAAGCTCTCCTCCGTACGCTACTTCCTCGGCAGAGATGCTGTTAATGTACTTCTCCTCATAGTAGTCCCAGCCCTGACCGGTATACAGGCCTTTCGTCTCGCCTCGCCAGTAGCTTCTGTGCGTCGTCGTCACTGTCATCATCGTCGAGTGATCGAAGTCGAATCCGCCGCCGAGCACACTATCGTCGCGACTGTATCCCGAGCTTGCATTGCCGCTAGGTGACGGCGCGGGATCGTTGAACACCGCCTTCTCGCCTAAGAACACTTCTACACTTTCGCCGCGGGCATTCTTCCACAGAGTGTACGGGTCCTGCAGCATCGGCGCAAGCGAAGGCATATTCATGCCTGCAATCATTAGCGCGGACAGCACGATGACAGTGGGAGCGATTAATTGAAACGGATACTCCATCAGATGACTCCAGCTGTCGGGATGCCTCCGCTGCAGCTGCGATAAGTGATCCGCCACAAGCCAGAGCAGAGCGAAGCATACGACGAGAGCGACGTTGTCCCAGAGCCAGATCGGCGTGAATGAGTCCGTAACCGTCAACATAATCAACGCCATCCCGATAAGCCCGAACACTCTCGGGCGTGTAACCGCCCAAGCGCTGAATACAAGCTGACCGAACAGGAGAGCCATGCCAATCCATATGAAAGGATGGAGCTGCACAGCGAAGTCCAGCAGACGGAGCAGCCATTCCTCCGTGGGATTGTTATCGGACAATGCGATCGAACTGTCGAATCTGGCGAATCTAATTGTTATCAGCAATGCCGACATAAAGGCCAGCGCCAGCTTGATCGTTGAGCGCCCGACAGGTATGAACAGATGAATGATCGCTCCGCAAATTAGACTGAAATAGGCGATATTGAAGGACTCCGGCCACCAGTAGCCTTCGAACACCGCTAACGAGCTTGCCATGATCGCGGCGACAAACAATCCCGTCAGCCTTTCGTACCAATAATTGAACTTCAACTTGCGCTTCTTTACAGTTCCGCTCATGCGATCCCGCTCCCTTCCAACACTTCAGGAAGTTCATGCAAGTGACGAATATCATACAGCAGCCAACCGCGGCTCCTGATCATCGCTTTCCACGCCGTATCTTGCTCTGCATCGTCTCCGACATGAAGCAGACAAGGCGTTATGCCTCTGCGCGAGATCCATTCCATCGTCTGAAGCATCCCGCCCCCCGTCTCCCCCGACACGACAAGCGCGAAGCAGCCGGGCAACAGGGAAGACTCCGCAAGCGGCAAAGCAAGGGACAACGCCTGCTGCGCATCTGCATGGACGAAGGTCAAATGCTTCATCATAGCGTTGCGTTGTTCCAGACCGGAGCGGGGCGGCATGCTGGTCAAGCGATCGCCTATCGACAGCAAGCCCATCGCCGTATCACGCTTCAAGCCATGCTCCAGCAGCGAGGCTGCAACCGATACGGCCAGCTCGAATGTATTGCTTGCCTCTTTCCCGTATGAAGCCTGGCAACGGTCCAGTATCAGTATCGTGCGAGGCAGTGATTCCCTCTCGAATGCTTTGGACTTCCAATGCCCCGTCCTCGCTGTCGCATTCCAGTGGATACGCGACAGCTTATCGCCATGCAAATATTCGCGGATGCCGTCCAGCTGCGTCGTCTCCTTCGCCGCGCGAGACGCCGCCGCATGGGAATAAGGTCCGCGGATGCCGCGCTGGAAACCGCTCCAATTCCGCAGGTGCACCGTCTGAGGCAGCACGCTGAATACGGACTCCGACTGAAAGCTGCCCGTATGCTTCAGCAGGCCGAATATATCCGACGCCTCGCATTCCGTCTCGCGGAATCGGTACTCCCCTCTTCGCAGAGGCGGTGTCGTATAACGCACGGAACCGATGCGCTTCCAGCCTGGAATGAAGGAAGTCTCGAATACGCTGCTCCCTCCATCATGCCGGACAAGTGTATCCTTTACGATTATATAAGGCAGCGGGTAGATGCCCGGCACCTTCACCTGCAATCCGATCTCAAGTGAGCTGCCCGCCGTAATTGAGCCTTCATGAACGTGGGAACCGCGGTTCAGGAACGTTCTGCTGCCCGATACCCTCGTAATGCCGCTCCAGCGACCAAGGAATAGATAAATAAGCAACAAATTCAATATGACGAACAACATCAGTGCAGTCTTGCCGCCTTGGAACAAAAAATAAAACAGACTGCACAAATAGAGCGATGCGATCAGTAACGTGCGGCGCTGCTTCTCCTTGTGCGCACGCATATTATCGCTCTAGCCGGACCGGCACTTTCGCAGCCTGGATAACTTCCGCTACGATATCCTCAGCCCGCTGTCCGTTCATTCTTGCTTCCGTCGCCAACAGCAGCCTGTGCGACAATACGTATGGCGCCAGCTCCTTCACATCGTCCGGCGTCACATAATCGCGCTGCTGCAGGTATGCGCTTGCACGAGCGGCCCGGGAAAGCGATATGGCTGCACGCGGACTCGCTCCCAGCAGCACGTGCGCATGCTCGCGCGTGGACCTCACCAGTTTGATCAGATAATCGCCTACCGCTTCATCCAGATGGACGGCCAGCACCTGCTGCTGAATGCCGACCATGTCAGACACTTCGATGACGGGCTGCACCGACTCCGAAGGATGCCTGATCCCCGTCGTCACCATTTCATGCTCGTGCTCTTCGGAGGGGTAGCCCAGCGACAGCTTCATCATGAATCGGTCAAGCTGCGCTTCCGGCAACGTGTAGGTGCCCTCGAATTCGATCGGATTCTGAGTGGCGAGCAAGATAAAGGGGTCAGGCAGCTCGTAGGATTCGCCGTCCACCGTCACATGCCCTTCCTCCATAGCTTCCAGCAAGGCCGATTGCGTCTTCGTCGTCGCCCGGTTAATCTCGTCGGCCAGCAATATATTGGTCATAACAGGACCTGGTCGGAACAAAAACTTCTCTTGCTTCGGATGATAAATCGATACGCCTGTTATATCGGTAGGCAGCAGGTCGGGATTGCATTGAATGCGTCTGAACTGACCGCCGATCGCTTTGGCCAATGCTCGTACAAGCTGCGTCTTTCCCGTGCCGGGCACATCTTCAAGAAGCACATGTCCACCGGCCATGACAGCGATTAGCAGCCTCTCGATTTCCATTCGTTTTCCCAGGATACAAGCTTCCAAATTTTCAACGATTCTGGAGCATAACGCCATGTCAGATGATTGGATAATTGCCATTTCACTACCTCCCGGAAAAATGAAAATGATAATATGCCATAAAATTAAGTGAATATTATCATTTTACAGTATTTTCGCAGGGGTACACAAATGCTGGTCGCTACAAAAAAAATTGGAGAATCCCACAGGACTCCCCATCTCTTCAATCATCCAGCTGTCTTCCTCTGGCAATCAGCCCTTGGGCCGAATGACGAGAGCGGCGAGAAAGGAGAAAATAATCGCTGCGGATATGCCGGCGCTCGTCACCTTGAATATACCCGCGATTACCCCGATCCAGCCTGAATTGTGAAGCTCCGTCAGCGCGCCGTGAACGAGCGCATTGCCGAAGCTGGTAATGGGAACAGTCGCTCCGGCGCCCGCGAACTTGATCAGCGGCTCGTACAAGTTCAGACCGTCGGCAATCGCTCCGAGCACAACGAGTGTAGCCATCGTATGCGCCGGCGTCAGCTTGAGCACATCGAACATCAGCTGACCTAGCACGCAGATTGCTCCTCCTATAACAAACGCCCATAAGAAGATCATCGCTGCACGCTCCCTTCCGACGAAATCGCCACCGCATGGGCAATACAAGGGATGCTCTCCCCCTGTTGAAAGGATAGCGGGGATAGCAGTGCGCCCGTCGCGACGACTAGTATCCGTTTCAACTTGCCCTCCTGCAGCTTCTTAAGCAGATGACCGTATGTGACGACGGCCGAGCACGCACAGCCGCTGCCGCCCGCCTGCACCTTCTGCTTCTGGACGTCGTACACCATCAGACCGCAGTCCTGGAATGTGGTATGGTCGATCTGCACGCCGTCCTTCAACAGGAGCTCGCGTGCGATGGGATGGCCGACGCCAGCCAGATCGCCCGTGACGATCAGATCGTAATCGCCAGGCGTGCGGCCTGTATCCTCCAGATGCGTCTGAATCGTATCTACGGCAGCAGGCGCCATCGCAGCTCCCATATTGAAGGGGTCCTTCACGCCCAGATCGACAATCTTGCCCACCGTCGCGCATTCCACGACCGGACCTGCCCCTGACTTGGCAATGACCGCCGCACCTGCCCCGGTAACGGTATATTGCGCCGTCGGCGGCTTCTGCGAGCCGTACTCCGTCGGATAGCGGAATTGCTTCTCCGCCGTGCAATTATGGCTGCAGGTGCCTGCCAGCGCGTATTCCGCTGCTCCGCTCTCCACCAGCAAGGAGGCAAGCGCCAGCGTCTCCATGGAAGTGGAGCAGGCGCCGAACACGCCGATATACGGGATGCCGAGGGCCCTGGCGGTGAAGCTGTTGCTTATAATCTGATTCATCAGATCGCCGCCGACAAAAAATTGCACCTGGGTGCGTACGAGACCCGCCTTCTGAATGGCAAATTCCGAAGCTTGCTCCAGCAGCAGCCGCTCCGCTTTCTCCCAGCTCTTCTGCTGCATGTCCAGCTCCGGATGAACAAAATCAAATTCGTCTGCTAGCGGCCCGTCGCCTTCGTCTGGACCGACAACGGTTGCCGCCCCGATGATGACGGGACGATTGTGAAACCACCACGTTTGTTTGCCGCGCAGCATATCATTGTCCTCCGGTGCCCAATATGAGATGGACGATGCCTACGAAGAAGGCGGCCACCGTACCGAAGACGATTACGGCTCCCGCCAGCTTGAACATATTGCCGCCTACGCCGAGCACCAGACCCTCGCTGCGATGCTCCAGCGCCGCCGAGCACATGGAATTGGCAAAGCCGGTAACCGGAACGGCCGAGCCTGCGCCTGCGAACTGGGCCAGCTTGTCGTACACCCCAAGGCTGGTCAGAATAACGGACAGCAGGATAAGGACGGCGACTGTGGGATTGCTCGCTTCCTCAGGCGTCATATCCATCAGATGAACGAACAGCTCGTTAATGGCTTGTCCCACACAGCAGATGCTGCCGCCGATCAGGAAAGCCTTCAGGCAGTTGCCCAATATGGAGCGCGGCGGCTCCTTTGATTTGGCAAAGGATTGATACTCCTTCGGCGACATCGTCATTTTTTTGTAACGGTTCGGGGTTGATCCATTGGATGCCAAAGTTGACTTCCTCCTTCATGCAAATGATCGACCTTCCTTCCCGTTCATTATTTGTCATTGTCGCCTTTCTTATCCGCACACATCTCCGTCGTTCGAGTCTAGTAGGGCAGTCCGGCAAGCGCAAATACGTTGTCAAAACCCGCCTTGGAACGCTGCGCCAACTGATCTGGCGATTCTGCCGGCTGCTCGGCCGTCAAAATCTCTTGCGCGACGGGACCGCGGTAGCCGATATCATGTAACGCATTCAGAAAGCCTGACAGATCGATGATTCCTTCTCCCGGATAAAGTCTTCCGTTGTCCAGCGCTTGCTCTACCGGCACATCCGGCGCATCGTTAATATGGACATGCACAATCCGCTCCGCCCGGAGCGACCGGATGGCGTCAGTCCCAAGTCCGGTCGTATACCAATGATACGCGTCAAGGAGCAGCCCGACATTGCTCTCGCCGATTGCAGCGACCCAGTCCAGCGTCTCTTCCATCGTCCATATGAACGGATGGCGCCAATGCGTGCGCAGATGATGCGGACCCACAAATTCCAGCCCCAGCGATATGCCGTAAGCGCCAAGCACCGTCGCGCACTGGCGAAGGCGTCTCGTCGCGATGGCCATGAAGTGCGCAGGCGCGCTATCGATCGACGGCAATATGTAGGTGCAGCAGCGCGTGCAGCCGAGCGACCTGGCCGCGGCGGCTTGGTCGGGCAGCCGCTGCAGTCCCTCCAGAAATTCCGCTTCCCCGGCTCTCCACTGCACGGATAAACCGATTGAGCCGATGGATACGCCGTGCTCGTCCAGCAGTCCGGCCGCTCCTTCCTCTCCCAGCTTCTCGATTAACGGAAGCGCATCCACATCGACAGACTGAAAACCGTATTTCCCCGCAAGCCGGATCAGTTCCTCTCCTCCCGAGAGGGCGCCCATTCCTGCGCCGGTAAGACCTCTTAACATGATCAACACACTCCTATCGTCCGTTCCATTGCAGGAACTCCTTCTTCAGGCTTCATTCCTTATTATCATAGGCTAATTTCCCCAAAGAGGAAAGAGACGATATGACTTGTCATCCGTTATAGTCCACTGTGAATATAACAGCTTGGGAGCTGCGATTACCGGGTCGAAGCCCGCAGCAGAGGCTCGCCGTAGATCATAACCTTCTCCGGCAGAGCCGATCGGTTGGCAATCCGCCACATTAGCTTGTCCGTCGCGCGGCGCCCCATCCACTCCGTATGCACGCGCACGGTCGTAAGCGCAGGACAAGCTTGGGGGAACGTGTCGTCGAAGCCCGTTACGGCGCATTGCTCCGGCACGCGAATGCCTAGCGCCTGGCACGCCTCCAATAGCTGCACGGCCAAGTGATCGTTGGCGCAGACGAATACGTCCGGCAGCTGCATCTCCCCCAGCGCTGCAGGCAGCCACTGCTCCAATCGCTCCGCTTCCTCCCCGATAAGTCGGCTGTCCTGCTGCGCCTGCAGCCCGAATCCAAGCAGCGCTTGCTCGTAAGCTGTCCACCGCTCTCGGAAGCTGTGCGCATAAGCTATATGACCGACAAATTGAAACGTCCTGTACCCTTTGCCAATCAATTGAGTCATCAGATCGTGCATGCTTCCGTAATTATCCGCGCTGATGAGATCCGTCCTGTGTACAGGGTCGACATGGTCGACCATGACGACAGGCATGCCCAAGCGATTCATCTCCAGCAAGGCGCCGCCGGACACCTCCCCGATCGTAATGACGCCTATAATCGCTTCCGGATTCAGCACATGGAACAACCCCTCGCCTGTCGGCTCCGTTACCGTAATCATGTGGAGGCCGCGCTCGGCAATGCCGGCGGCTATCCCCTCGAAGATTGGCCCCCAATAAGCGGATTCCTCATTCTGATAACGGACATCGGGAAAGAGGACAATGATTGTGCCTTCCTCCGGAGCGTCCCGCCCTTCCACGGCAATCGGCATCTTTCGCCTAAGAGTGTTGTTGTAATATCCGAGCTGGAGCGCCGTCTTGACGATCATCTCCCTTGTCTCGTCACTGACGCCTGATTTGCCCGACAGTGCTCTGGATGCGGCGAACTTCGACACCCCGGCCGCATCTGCAATTTGTTGTATCGTTACTTTGCTCCGCTTCGCCATGTCTACCATCCCGTCAATGAAATTCTGCTACTATTCTATCACATATACGCTCCAACAAAGCCTGATCGTGACTGATGACAAGCAAGCCTATGCGACGCTCTTCCGCGATGCGAAGCAATCCGTGCCAGATCTGGACGGCCGATACAGCGTCGAGCATGGCGGTTATCTCATCGGCGATCAAGTAACGCGTATCCGGGCCAAGCGCACGTACAATGCAGCAGCGCTGCAATTGTCCCCCGGACAGCTCGCCGGGGAACCGATCGGACCAGCCGGGAATAACGCCCATCGCTGCGAGCGTGCTATCGTCCGGCCTCCAGCCTTCGCACAGCACCCGCTTCATGCGCCAGCCGGGATTCACAGCCAGCTGCGGATGCTGATGGATAAGCTGGACCGCATCATGCTCATGTCCGCTCCTTCGCTTCCCGCCCACAAGCACCTCGCCTTGCATCGGCGGCATATATCCCGCGAGAAGACGGCCGAGCGTCGATTTGCCGCTGCCGCTGGGACCGAATAACCCTACTACTTCCCCGGGCAATACGGTGATGTTAAGCGATTGGAACAGCCAATCCCCGCTCCCGTACCGCCAACCGAGCCCCTTGCCTTCAAGTGGCATGATGACACCTCGCAATTCCTCCACGCACAATGCGAGGAGACGGCATACCGCTGACACAGCGGGCACTTGCTTCATGACACCATGATGCGAAGAAGCAGCCGTACTCGGAAGCGGCTGTTCGTCTCTCGGGCAACGGATGGAAGCCGTTCTGCGGCAGCGCGCGCCACAGCGCACGGCTGTAAGGATGGCGCAGCAACTCTCCGTCACCTCGAAAATCGCTCGCCTGAGCCGTCTCAACAGCCATCCCTTCATAAAGCATCACGACACGATCCGCAGCCTGGAGCGCCGCTTCAATGTCATGCGTAATGAACAGGACGGCCGCCCCTGCGTCGGCTAATTCCCTTAAGTGCTGCAGCGACTCGCGGGCATCGTCGGCGCCCATTCCCGGCGTCGGCTCGTCGGCGATGATAAGCTTCGCTTCGGCTGAGGAAGCCGTCGCCAGAAGCACCTTCCGCGCCATGCCGCCCGACAGCTGGAATGGATATAATGACTCCGCCTTCTCCCCGAGGCCTAGCCGTCTTAGCAGGCCTCTCCGCTTCGCATGCGCTTCCTGACCGGAGCTGCGGGTGGACAATTGGGAGCCGACGGTAAGGAGCGGATCCAGGAAGGTGACAGACTGCGGCACGAACAGGAGGTCACGTCCCCGCAGCTGTCTCAGAGCCCCCTCGTCCAGCGGCTTGCCGTTGTATCGAATCGTCCCCGACGTGGTGGCATTACGCGGCAGCAGTCCCATGACGGCATGGGCCAGCAGGCTCTTGCCAGACCCGCTCGCTCCGATGATCGCGACCGCTTCACCTTGCTTTACTTGCAGAGAGATATCGTCGACCGCCTTCGTCCATCCCTGTCGTAATCCGGCTGTATAGCGACGGAACGAAATGGATAAATGTTCAATCTCTAGCACAACCATATTCAGCTTCTCCCTCCCTTGATCTATCCCCATGCGTTACAGCTGCGCGCTACCGGGAGCAATGAGACGCCGCAACGATTGGCCCAGCGCATCGAAAGTGCGGACAGTCGCCAGCAGACACAAGCCGGGGAATAAAGCTAGCCACCACATGCCGGAAGTCAGGTACCTCATCGATTCCGACAAAATGATGCCGATAGCCGGCTGGCTGGGCGGCAAGCCGAGTCCTAAAAACGTTATGGCCGATTCATGCAGCACCGCATGCGGAAACAATAGCAGCAGCCCCGTCATCACTTGAGGCAGCACGCCGGGCAGCAGATGCCGGGACATGATCCAGTACCGCGATCTTCCCAGCTTGCGTGAGACCGCCACATAATGCGAATGGTTAAGCGACATCGCCTCGGCGCGGATGACTCGTGCCAGAGCGGGCCAGTGTGTCGCCATAATGCCGATGGCGATGCCCTTCATGCCGCCGCCGCATAGAAATGCAATCAGAATGAGCAGCACCAGATGCGGCACGCTCATGAATATGTCAATTAACCAAGTTATGATTCGGTCAGCCACTCTGCCCAGCGTCGCCGCGGCAAGCCCCGCAGCCGTAGCCATGATCACGCTGAACAGCGCTCCTGCCATTCCGATACCGATACTTAGCGCCAAGCCCTTGAACGTACGGACTAGCATATCTCTTCCCAGCCAATCCGTGCCGAAGGGATGGTGCAGGGATGGTGGAAGATTGCGAAGCTCCAATTGTACGCCAATCCCCGATCTGCCGGTCAAGCCGGCTACAAGCAAGGTGGCGATCAGCAGCGCAGCTGCAGTTGCCGCTATGCATATCGCGCGCGTCCGCTCATTCCGATGTCTCTCCAACCCTATTGCCGTATGTCTCATAGCGCCTCCTTCCTGCTCATTCGCAATCTGGGATCGACCAGCCGATAGAGCAGATCCGCTATGGCGTTGCCTGCGAATACAAATATAGTTGTGAACAGTACAATGCCCATCAACAGCGGAACATCTCCTCTTAAGCCGGCTTCCACTGTCGCTTGCCCCAGGCCCGGATAGGAGAATACCGCTTCTGCCAGCACCGCTCCTCCGAACAGCTCTCCGAAGGAAGCGAACTGCAGCGTCAGAGCGGGCAATGCGATGTTGCGCAAGCCGTGTCTGCGTATCAGCTCCAGCCCCCTCACTCCGCGAGCTCTGGCGAACAATACGTAATCGCTATCCAGCACAGCAATCAATTTCTCCCTCGTATGGAGAGCGATCGGGGCGATGCCTGCCATGCTTAGCGTCAGCGCGGGAAGCAGCAGGTGGCGTATATGGTCAAGCAGCGTGACCTCCTCCGCAAGCTGGCCTGCGGGCACGCCAAGGCCGACGGGGAGCCAGCGAAGCCACACCGCGAAGACGATCATTAACAGCAAGGCGAGCCAGAAGGATGGCGTCGAAGCAAGCGTATAGCAATAATTGCGGATGAACTTGTCCAGCCAGGATTCTCTGCGCAGCGCTGCAGCTACGCCCGCAAGGAAGCCAACGACTCCCGAGAGCAGCCACGAGACAGCCATCAGCCAGAACGAGTTCATGAACCGCCCGCTTATGACATCGGCTACCGGCTCCCGATAGATCATAGACACGCCTAGTTCACCGTTCACAAGAGACGTCGCCCAGTTCAGATAACGCTGCACGAACGGCTGGTCAAGCCCCCAGTACGCTTCAATCTGCGCTCGCTGCTCCGGACCTACCGACAGGACATCAGCACCGATATAAGCCTGAACGGGATCGATCGGGGACATGCTCACAAGTGCGAAGCTGATGGTGCTGACCGCAAAAAGGAGCAGAACAAAACGCAATGCGCCGGTGCCGAAAAAACGAAGGTAAAGCCACAGTATGCTTCCCATCACGTCAATCCGTCCACTTCCACTGGACAATGTTGTCGGTGACGGGCCAACCGTGACCGTGAGGCTGAATGTGCGGGCTGCCGATATCTAGATCGTCACGCACCAGATAGAGGTGCTCGATGTTCACAAGCCACGCCCACGGCGCGTCGCCAAGCGCGCTGAATCCGGTCTCGCCATCCCATTGCGCCTTCTTCCAGTAGCTCATCGCTTCCTCTTCCGTCGTTGCCTCCAGCGCTTTCGTCATCCAGTCGTCAACGGCGGGGTTGCCGTAATAACCGGTATTGTAATACGCCACGCCGCTGTTCTCGCTCGCATGAAGCGCGTACAGCTCCAACGGGTCGTGACTTCCCCAACCGAACAGCACCGCATTGGCGTGCATGGCTGACTCCAGCTCGTCCCAGCTTTTGCCGTCGACATGAATTTCGATGCCTGCCTGAAGCGCCATGTCCGCCGCTGCAAGCGCAAGCGATTGTCTTGTAGCATCTCCGGCGGGATAGAGCAGCGAGAATTCCGCCTTTAGGCCATCCTTCTCCATGATGCCGTCTCCGTCGCTGTCGCTCCATCCCCCTGCGACCAGTATGCGCTTGGCTTCCTCCGCATCTCCGTCCTGTATAACAGTATCGGGATTCCACCAAGGCAAGCCATCGACGGAGGAATAAGCGGGCGTTCCGTGCCCCTCCAATATGCCGTCGACGAGCGCATGGCGATCAATGACGACATTCATTGCCTTGCGAATGGATGAATCCGCTGTCACATCGTTGCCGACGGCGATGCCTTCTTCCGTCACCTCACCCGATTGCACATACGGGAATGCGATGCCTCGATTGTCCACGGTCTGCAGCGCTATCAGATGCATGCCTTCCACCGGCTGCTTGCTGAATGTGGATGGGATGTAGGCCATGTCCACTTCACCCGCTTTCGCTGCCGCGAATGCCGCATCCTCATTCAGGAACAGGAAGGTCAGCTTGTTGAATATGGGCCGCTCCCCATAATAGAGCGGATTCGCTTCCACGATCAGCTGCTGTCCACGATCCCATTGGCGAAGCAGGAAGGGGCCCGAACCGATCGGTTCGCTGGCATACTTATCGGAATGCGCATGCTTCGGCACGATTCCTGTCGCCACAAGCTGATACAGGAACGTCGATTGCGGCTGCTTGAGCGTAAACACTACCGCACCATCCCGTTCCTCGACATTTTCCATATTTGTCAGATCAATGCTGGAGCCGCTTGCGGCCGCTGTCTGGAACGTATAGACCACATCCATCGCCGTCAACGGCTGTCCATCGGAGAATTGTACATCTTCCCGCAGTTCTATCTCCCACTGAAGCCCATCCTCGCTAACGCTGTATCCTGTAGCAAGGTCATGGACAATACGAAGCTGATCGTCCCGCTTCAGCAGTGTGCTTTGGAATAGCGGAGAGCCGTAACGCCCCCACCCTCGGGTAGGATCGAATCCGGCATCCGGCTCGGAGCCGATGGCTACGATCAGTTCATCCCCCCGTTCTCTGACGCTGGCGTCCGGACTGGCCATACATGCGGACAATAAGCTGATAATCGAAATCATGATAAGCCATTTGTACCCATTGCTCCCCTTCAACTTCAACCTCTCCATCCTTCATGAAATATGTATCATTTACCTCATATTGTAGCATGCGTTGACGACCTTATTGAACAACAATCTGAGCCCATTCATCGTCTGAAAAGGAGGAACCGTTTAGCTTTGCAGCAATGGGGTTGTGTTATAGTCTATTAGCACGGTGAGAATCTCTTATGGTTACATGGAAATAATTAAATTTGTCTTTTTTATGACATGGCTGTGACGTTTCGCATATTCCTATTGACGCAATGAGAGTATATGGTGTACAAACCGGGCAATTTATCATTATAATAGGACATAGAGAAAAGGAGGGTTGGTATGCATAAGTGGATAATGGCGGTCCTTCTTGGTGTGGCAGGTGTAATGGCAGCTTATCTGTTGTTATTCGAAATGCCAGCTAAAGAAGAAACTGGGGAGAACCAAGATACCGGATTCACGGTGCCGGACACTGCGGTCGATGCGGCTGCAGCGGAATCTATCTACAAGAGCAATTGTTTGGGCTGTCATGGCGACGAATACCAGGGCGCAATGGGTCCTGCGTTGAATCAGGTCGGAGCTACCTCCAGCAAGGAGCAGATCTTCAAGAAAATTTCCGGCGGCGGAGGCGGAATGCCTGCGTTCGAAGACAAACTCAGCGAAGAAGATATCATCAATCTGACGAACTGGATGTCAGAGTTCAAATAACGGATATCTGCGCACAGAAGAAGAGCCCTGCTCCAGCTATGGAGTCAAGGCTCTTCTTCTATTTCATTCTGTTCGAGCTGACGATGAAAACGCCGGCCTACGACTATCCGGAAGCGGAGCAGCGCTGAGCATGCTCATTGGATTCCGCCACAACATCAATCTCCACGAGCAAATCATAGTTGAGATCACAATATATCGTTGTTCGTGCCGGATACGGTTCCTCGAAATAGCGGACATATATTTCATTAAATTCGTCAAAAAACTCCCGTTTTATCAAATATACACTCACTTTCTTCACATCACTGAAATCCAGACCCTCTCCCTTTAAAATCGATTGGATATTGCGCATCGTCTGGACAGTCTGTTCTTCAAGCGTGGGTCCGACGACAGCTCCCGACACCGGATCCAATCCGACTTGCCCGGAAACGTATACGGCGGAGCCGAGCCGGGAGGACAAGGAGAATGGCAGACTTGTTTTATTCGTCATTGAATCATCCCTCCTTCGAATCCATATGTGTTGCCATCGCAATCAACCACTGCGCAACAGCTTCGGAGATCACGCGGACATACTGCTCACCGCTCTCTCTCGCAGCCATTATGGATGCATCCGTAACGCCGTCATAACCTGTCAGCAGCCCTCTTCGTCCAATAGAGACGTTAGCCATGCCTTGCGATGGGGATGTTAACGTTTTGTGGCCCGCAATCCGTTTCTCTTCCTTCACTTCATCCGGCGCTATTGCCATAATCATCGACGTCTCGAAGACGCCGGCATGGCCGGGCACAGGACCGCACTCCTCCGCACCAGCTCGCAGGAGAGCCTGCCGAGCGATGTTCCAGTAGGAGGCGGCGGCCGTCCACACCGGATATTGCAACGCGATATCGGCTGTCGCTTGCTGCATCTGCCATTCATTGCCGCCATGGCCGTTAAGGAATATAATCCGTTGAAATCCGCTCTCGTGCAAGCTTCGTCCAATATCCAGGAGCATCTGCAAATAGACTGCCGCCGAGAAGGAAATGGTGCCTCCGAACGCCAAATGATGCTCCGAGCATCCGATGCCGATGACCGGCGCCATCAACAGCTTCGCGCGGTTGCCGACGATTCGGATGGCTTCTTCACATATATGTTCGCAAATCACCGTATCCGTTCTTACGGGAAGATGCGGGCCGTGTTGTTCCGTAGCCGCCAATGGCACAACGACCGCAAAACCATCTTGCGCGAGAGCTTTCAGCCGTTCTCTTGTATGAACGCCAAATCGAATATCCTCCATTCACTACGTCCCCTTCTCCTCGCCAGGTATCAGCTCTATGATCTTCGACAATAGATAGGCAACCTCTGCGCGCGACGCTCCGCGCTTCGGCTTGAAGGTGCCGTCGGGATAACCGGACACAATGTCGAGCCTGTACAGCAAAGCAATGGCATCGCTTGCCCATGGGGACACGTTATCGCTATCCAAGAAGCTGACCGTGGCCGTGTCGAGTGCATCGGCGTACTTCACCAACTTGAACGCGCGCACGACAAGTACAGCCAGTTGCTCGCGGGTCAGCATCTCATCCGGATGAAATTGGTCCTCGGCAACGCCATGCATGATGTCATGAGCGGCTGCGGCTTCAATGCTCTCCTTCGCCCAATGATCATTCACATCGCTGAATCGGCTCTCCTCCATCGGTGAAAGGTTAAGCGCTCTAACCAGTAAGGTTGCCATTTCGGCTCGCGTCATCCGCTTATCCGGTTTGACGGTCCCGTCGGGAAACCCCTTCATCCAGCCGGCTTTCATCAGCTTGACAACATGCTGCTCCGCCCATCCGCCGCAAGCGTCCGCTTGGCTGGCGCATATGGCATGATCCTCGCCAGAGCTCTCGGATTCGGAATCGGCTTCGAACCCTGATCCGTTATCGGTGTCCTCTTCTGTCTCCGATGCCTCCGGCTGTTCCGATGTCGGTTGTTCCGATGTCGGTTGTTCCGGCTCCGTTGGCTGCTCCGGATTTGTCGGCTGTTCCGGCTCCGTCGGAGGGGAGATATCCGATATTTTCTCAAATTTCACCGCGCTTGCTCGCAAATATCCGAAGCTGTTATCCTCAGGCGAAGTCATTCGGGATAACTTGACATATCCGGCCGTGCCTGCGTTGAAGGTATGCTCTCCGAGATCCACCCAACCTGCCTCTCCCGTCGTCTGATCGACTGCCGATTCGGTTGTGCCGCCGGCGCTCACCACCTCAACCTTCGCATTGGGATCGCTGCTTGGATGCACCAGCTTATACAAGTAGACACGGTAAACTCCCGACTGCAATTCCGGGCGGAACGTAACACTCGCGTCCAGTGAAACCGAGTAGCGCGTCAAGCTTTGCTCGTCATAGCCGAGAATACCGCTCGTTGCCCATTCGCCTTCCTCCGTGTAGCCGGACTGGCCAATCGCAACAATAACCGACATTTCATCATCGTCTGGAATGGTGACAGACGGCACTTCAGGTGCCGGCAATCCAACCAGCAAGTCGTGATATGCCGGCTCAAGCCCCGCCTCGGCAGCAATCTCTGCAGGATATTCCGCTTCATCGGGTCTCACGCCAAAATAATTGTTCGAAAAGGCATTGTTAGGATCCAAATTCGGATCGCTGTCGTGATGAAGCAGATACGGGCTGATGATGCCAAGCGGCACGCTGTAGGTCATATTTTCGGTCACCGTCAATTGTTCAGACCCGGTATCCAAATAGATTCCGCCGTAGAGGTTGTGATTATCGTGAACGAGATTGCGGGCGATGGTCGTTCCAGGCTGTTTGCCGAGTAAATACACCGCACCTCCGTCGTTCAACCCGTACATGCCATGATGAATATGATTCCCTTCTACTCGGTTGTTTTTTAAAATTCCCGATTCCTGATGAGCCCCCCATCCCCAGCCGAGAGAGATTCCGCTGTAAGGGAAGTCGTACATCTCATTGTGGAGAATTTCGGTATGATCAACGTACAGGGCGAAGATGCCGATACTGTTCCAGTATTCCGTACCAATATCGTAAATCACGTTATTTTCCACTTTATTTCCGCTATTCACTTGTCTCGGATCTTCTGGATATGCATCTTTCATATCGCCGATAATGATCCCTGAAGCAGAGATATCCGTGAAGATGTTGCCGATAATCTGATTGTCGGTGGCGCCATTCTCGAGCACAAGCCCTGCAGCCCCCATATGCTCCCACCGATTGCGTTCCAATGTAATGTTCTCCCCGGCGTGAACAAGGACATTGCCGATCACTTTTTCTCCCTGATGGCTGCCTCCGGTCTGATTGACTCCGCTGGCAATAATATCTCCCTGGATCGCAGAAAGTCCTTGTTCGCTCGGCCGCATCCAACTGCCATGCCGGAATGTCAAGCCGTGAAAGGCAAGGTGATGAACAGGCTGACCAAGCGTCCCGCGAAATTCCAGCAAGGTCTCAAGCTGCGGCGCTATCGCCTCCGCGGCTGACATATCTTCATCCGGCAGGGGATAATAATACACTTCTCCGCTGGACTCATCCAGATACCATTCGCCCGGCGTATCCAGAAGCTCGAGTGCATTCTCGATGTAGAAATCCGTTGCGTCAGGACCGAATGTAAGGAAGCCGGACGTTCTGGCCCAATCAAAGTAAGGCTGTTTGAAAATCACATTCCATTCGCCTTGCTGTGATCCAGCGGAAATGGTGTCAACGATCAGGCGATGATGCCGCCAGGATTTATTCCAGACGAACTCAATGGAATCCGCGTTCCCCCACTGCCCGATAACAGAATCGTCGATGATGAAGCCGTTCTCCTCGTCATTCATGCGAATCGCGTCATAGGTCTCCGCAGATGCGGCGCGCTGCGCCCGTTCGCCGTTCACATAGAGCTGTCGGAAGGACATGTCGCCCGCATCCGCCTTCCAGAGCGGTCCGGCGCCTGCCTGCTGCCATCCTGTCAATGGTACGCCGCCGGTAATGACGGGCGCCGCTCCTTCTTCCGCCTTATACGTCACAACGTAGCCATTCGACCCCGAATCGGGCGTTCCGAATTGCAATGTCTCACTGATGGGATAAGTCCCGTCCGCTATATGCACGGTTATATCGTCCTGCATATTCCCGTTCAATTGGCGCACTTCTTGCCGGGCCCTGTCGATCGTGGCGAATGGAGCCGCCAATGTTCCCGGATTCGCATCATCGCCACTCGGCGAGACATATAACTCATTCACGGCATTGCTTGCCGGAGCAGTGGTGAAATGGAAGATGGCCTCCGGCAGCGGATTGCCGGCTCTGTCTGTCAAGCCTGCCTTCATGGTCAGCTTGTATGCGGTATCATAATTCAGATGAGCCGAAGGTTGAAGCCTGTACGACATATGGTCGCTGCCGACCGATCCTTCATAAGGGACGGCATTGCCGGTAGCTGTCTCCTGCAGCATCATATTGTCGCTAGTCAATGTCTCCAGATTCATCGGTTCGTTGAACGACACAATCAACGGCGAGCTGACGGTCTCCAGCACATTCATTAACGGAACAGAGATCGAGACTGACGGCGGCGTTACATCCTGCTGCTCGGTATGAAGCGTCCATTCCGTAACGCCTGTCAAGCTTGTCCCCGCCAGATCCTTCACTTCCGGACCGATGGTCAGCGTGTAGGCTGTATCATAAGACAAGGAAGTGTAAGGGTGCAGCATAACCTTCCTTCCGGCGTCCTTCACCTCGGCTGCAAGCTCGACCGCGCTCTCGTCGTCAACTCGCTTCAGCTCGAAATGCTGAGCGGTTAACGTGCCGGTGTCCATATAGGTAGAAAAGCTCACTGTAATGGGGGCATTCACGGCCGCTTCGTCCGGATTGAGCGAATCGTCAAGCATCGCGGTTGGCGCTGCTTCTACCCGCTCGAACTTGACTGCGTCCGCTCGCACCGCTGTTCCCGCGCTTGCCAACGTATTGCGCACATATCCCGAACTGCCGCCGGCAAAATAATGTTCGCCAAGGGAAACCCAACCTGAAGGCTCGCTTGTATAGTCAAGGTTGAACGTCGTCGTGCCGAACGCGCCCACGACATCAACTTGCGCCGCAGGGTCGCTATTCGCGTGAACTGGCTTGTAGATGCTTACCCGGTACGTTCCTGCATTCGCAAGAGTCGGTGTCCACTGCGCGTAGGCGTCCGGGCTTCCGGAATATCTCGTGCCGGAGTTGTTATAGCCCGGCAGAGAGCTGTCGGACCATGTGCCGAATTCCGTGTATCCGGGATCACCGTTATCGACAATGATCGGTATGTTTATTCTTTCGAATTTCACCGCATCCGTCCGGCCATACAGCCCGTCCGTTATGAGTGTATACGCCACATATCCGCCTGTTCCTCCCAGGAATGAATACGTGCCTAGCTCCTGCCAGCCGGGAGTGCCGATCGTATGATCGATCGTAACCGAATCCGTACCTCCCGCATGAATCACTTCGATTGCTGCGGCGGGATCGCCGCTTGCCGCGTCTACGATTTTATAGACCGACACCCGGTATACCCCCTCTGTCAAGTCGGGTGTCCATCGCGCCGTGTCTCCTGCCGTATAGGCATAACGGGACGGCGCCCCGTCATGACCAGGCAATCCCGAATCTGCCCATACGCCTGTTTCGGAGTATGCCGAAGCTCCGTAATCGATAATGATCGTCGCCGCTTCCGCAATCCCTTGCTCCGCATGGGCTTTCAGCGAAATGGCCTGTGCGATAAGCAGAAATGCGAGTACGATCGAGATGCTTGTTCTCATTTTCTTGTCCATGAAATCCCCTCCCATGAATTCGCTTTCATGGCTAATTATAAAGAGGAAATTTCATCATTTCTTTCAAAATTTTTCGTATTGTTTCTAATATTGCAACATTGTCGCATCGGTTATGTCGTTTGTTTGCGAAACTTCCCGGGAGTACTGCCTGTTTTTTGCTTGAACAGCGTGCAGAAATAAGACTCGTTCATAATCCCTACCGCTTCGCAAAGCTCATAATTTGAATAGTTTTCACATTTCAGCAGTTCGACGGCTTTTTCTATTTTTTTGCGGTTAATATAATCCACCAGACTTTCTTTCATCTCTTTCTTGAATAGGCTGCTGAAATAAGCCGGAGCCAGATTCGCCTGCGCGGCAATCATCTGAAGCGTCAATCGTTCCGTTAAGTTGCGGTCGATATATTCCAATGCCTTCGAGATGGCCGGACTTCCAGGGCTATCTCTCAATATGAGATGCTGCTCGATATAACCGATGACGTATTCAAGCTGCTCGGATAATGTCATGCAGCCAAGCAGCTCCCCCTCCGCGACATCCTCCGTCTGCTGAATCTTCCATTGAGAGATTCGGTGTCTTGCAGCCAGCATGAACTCTTTCAGCAGACTTGTCATCGCTTCCCGCTGCAGCATTTCCCTTTCGGTGATCTTCTTCAACTGCAGCAAGGACGCTTTGATTTCGTCCGCGCTCTCCATATTCCGATACAGCATCTGCAAGCTTTCCTGCATGTGCTGACGGACAGCATGCGGATCGCCTCCCGCTGCCGGCAATCTTCTCATCGGCGTAACGATGGTCTCCACGCCGTTGTAGTAATGTTCGGCACAGGCATCCAGCGCTTGCTTGTAAGCAGCAATAATTCCATCCCAGCCCTTGAACGGGCCGCTAATGCCAAGGGATGCCGATTGCTTCATATACGTTCGAATATGATGAATGATTGCCCGGGCAAGCTCCATGCTTTGCTCTTCACTCTCCTTCTTGCTTGGCGAGTGCGGCCAGCTGGCAAATGCGATAAAGCGGTTTTGCTCCATCTCGCAAGCGAAGCCGGGGCCATAAGACAGAAGTGTTTCTTCAATAACATTCAAAATGCCGTATTTCAATATTTTTTGATCCGATATCGGATATTGATTCACAAAGCTGAAATACCCGTTCAGTTCGATGACCATACAGCAATAATGGTGCTGAAATAATCGCAAATCATAGCTGAGAGAGATGTCCGCCGCTTGTTCCACCTTTATTTCTCCACGTAGCAGTTCAAGAAAAAACTGTTTAAACACGCGATGCCTGTTGTTCATAACTGACATATTCAGCTTGAACAAGCGCTCTTTCTCGCGTTTGGACGTCATTATTCGCTCGGTCGCATGATTCATCGCCTGCAGCAATACTTCCTCATTCAATGGAACCTTCACAATAAAATCAGCAACGTGAATATGAATCGCCCGCTTGGCATAATTGAAATCCTGATAGGCCGTTAAAATAATAAACTCGGTATCGGGCATGCTTTCCTTCATGCGCTCAATCATGGTGATGCCGTCCATGCCCGGCATTTTGATATCCGTAATGACAATATCCGGTCGCAGTCTCGCTGCCTCCTGGAGCCCTTCATCGCCGGAGTAAGCGCTGCCTATCAGCTCGAAGCGGCACTCATTACGCCCGCTTAAACCATCGAAAAAAAGCGTCAAACGCTGAATCATGACCGCTTCATCGTCCACAATCAGACATCTGATGTTCGTCACCCTTATCGCCCTCCTCATCGGGAATGGGAAACTCCGCTCTGACGCAGGTCCCCTTCCCTGGCGCACGCAATATGCGAAGTCCGTAATTCAAGCCGTAATGAAGCTTAATTCGGCCATGTATATTGGCAAGACCGATCCTCTCTCTTCCTTCCGAATCACGCTCCCGCTCCTCCGGCCCGGGCATTAACAATTGATCTATTTTCTCCTCGTCAATGCCAATGCCATGATCGATCACATCGACGACGACCCTATTGTCCCCTCTGTACACCTCAATATGAATGGCCCCCTCTTCCCGTCCGCCCCTGTAGCCATGAAAAATGCTATTTTCCACGATGGGCTGGAGAAACATTCGAAACACCTTGAACGCCTGAAGCTCGGGATCGATCGCTTCAACCAACTTAAAGTCGCGATCATATCGGATATTCTGAATCGTGATATAGTCTCTTACATTGTTCAATTCTTCCTGCAATGAAATCTTGTAAGAGGGATCCTTAATGCCGTATTCCAGTATGGAAATCAAGGAGGCAATGACGGGATCCACTTTGTCCAATTTGCCTAATCGCACCACATGACTGATCGCGCCTAACGTATTATAGAGGAAATGAGGATTGATCTGGGCTTGCAGCACCTGCATTTCCAGCTTTGCCTGAAGCTCCTTTTGTTCTTTCGCATTCTGAAACAGATCATTGATTTGACGCAGCATACGATCGAATGTACGGGACAAATAACCGAATTCATCGTTTCTGATTTTTCCTGAACGAACTTCTAGTTTTCCCCGCTCCACTTGCTTCATCTTATGAACCAATTCGAATACCGGCTTGCGGATATACCGGGTAATCGTCATAGCCGTTATCAAGCTCAATAACAGCCCGAACAGAATCAGCCTGATGAAATGTCCATTAATGTCGTTCAAGATGCGAGACAGCCTGGAACCGTCGCTTACGGCAACGAGCATCCAATTGTACACAGGCGAATGAAGCTTTACGAACAGGCTCTCGGTCCGACTGCCGCTCTCAGACCGCATGACCGTTTTGTCGGCTTCTATGAGCTGCGCGATAGACATGCCGCCAATGCGATCCATGCCGGCAGCAACGCTGTCATCCTTGGAGCTCGCCACGATGTTGCCGCCGTAATCGGCAATATACAGTTGAATTTGCTCCTCTTCATGAATTTGCAACAGCTTTGTCTCCAATTCGCGAATATTAATGTCTACCGCGACAACTAGCGAGTCATTATATTTGGACTTCCGCGCCAAGGTAACGGTTCTCCCTGTGAAGCGATTATCGTATGGCATGCTGATTGTGCTTCTGAAGGCGCTCTGCCTTGCTATTCGATAGACTGGCTCCAGCTCTGCAAGCGGCTCGTTCATAACCCGTGTAATCGTGCGTCCGCCAATGATGCTGTAATCCTCTTTGATCACATATATATTTGAAATATATTGAATATTCACGCCGTAAAGCTGATCGAGATACTGTCCCAGCTTATCTTCGTCGAAATCCGTTGTATCCAAATAGGAATCTACCGAAAATAAGAGGGATTGCATCGACACGAAATTCAAGGCCAAGTATTCATTCACCTTCAACAAGATCTGATTGATAAATTCCTGATCCCGCTCCTCGACGTGGTTCCGCACGAATTGCGATGACAAGTGGCTGATAATAGCAACGCATAAAAGTACGAAAACAAGGCAGGTTAGGAACAACTTGAACGTCATGCTGCCGGCACGTCTCTTCATAGGACGACTCCCCTGTTCAGCGGTATGGACAACTTTAACGCTATGGTAACAAACGGCGAAAAAGACGGCAAGAAGGGATTCTTGCCGCCGGTCTGCTTTATTGCATCAAACCTTGTTCTTTGAATTGTTGCACGATATTTTCCTCATAGCTTTCAAGCTTGTACGTGTCTTCCAATGTTTGAATATAACTATCCCAATTGGCAATCGGTTCACGTCCGTAGATGAACCGAAGCAGCATTTCATTTACATATTTCATGCGGTCCTGATAGAGCGAATCCGATTCATCCGGAACCAGATATACGCTAGGCTTCGGCGAGATACTGTGGGAGATGTTCGTTTGATGCGCCGCGCCCGTTACTTCCGGATTTTTAAAATTATAATATTTCGGATCGTCCGCGCGTCTTGGCATCTTATAATGATTATTGTAACGATAGTCATCGGCAGTTGCCTGCTCAGGCATAAGCCGAACGACTGTATCTCCCTCCAGCTTCCAGAATACATCCTTGTCACCGTAACTGAAGTACGGGTAAGCCTCTTCATCGGCGTACCAATATTCAAGCAATGCCAGAATTCGCTTCACTTTCTCCGGGTCGGCAGCCGCGTGGGCCGATATGGCCCATAGATTGCCCTGGAACGCGCTCTCGCCCAATATTTGCTTGCCGTCCGGCCCCTTCACCGGCGGTATGGATACCCACTCCACCTCTTCTCCGCTCAGCTCATAAAGCTGCGTCGGGTTGTCCATCATTCTCCAATCCGCAAAAGCGATACCCTGCCTGCCCTTTTGAATTTTTTCGACGATTTTGGCGCCTTCGGAAATCGTAACCCAGTCCGGATCAATCACCTGCTCTGTTACCATTCGATTAATATAAGTGACGGCTTCCTTCATTTTTGGATCCGTGTTGTGGTTCATAATTTGACCTTTCGAAATATCTACTTTATGCGGATTTACACCGAACAGCCACATCAGCGCATTAAGACCGAGACCCGCGCCGGCCGGACTCGATATGTTGCCGTCCTTGGGAACACCGACAACCATACCGTAAGTATCATTCTTGCCGTTGCGATCCGGATCGTCGAATGTAAAGGCTTTCATGACGTCGAATAGCTCTTCTGTCGTTGACGGAATGTCGAGGCCCAGCGTTGCCAGCCAATCCTTCCGTATCCACCAGCCTACAATGCCGCTCACCGCTTCATAGCCCGGTGTGCCGATAAGCTTGTCTTGAAAGGTTAACGCATTCCATTGGTCCTCGGTGAATCTGCTTTTCAACGCCCCGAATTTCTCTATATAGCCATCCAGCTCTGCAATGACGCCGTCCTGATAATACTTCACAGCTTGCGTACGATCGTTGAAGAAGATGAGATCGGGTATATTGCCCGCCGCAAGCAACGAATTCAGCTTCGTCATGTCTTCCCCTTGCTGCGGCACCGTCATCTGCAAATCGATGTTGACAGCCTTCTCAAGCAATTGCCTCTGGACATCGTCCTCCTTGGGAGGAAATGCCGTTCCTGGCGCCCAGCTGCCGGCATGGTACACGTTAAGCGTCATTTTCTCCGCGAACGGGTCCGTGTCTGCGCTCGCAGACGGCTTGTCGGAGCCTGTGTTAGCGGATGCTCCCGGCGATTGCGTCTCTTTGTTGCTGTCCGATTGGTTGACGTTGTTGCTGCTGCATGCGCTAAGCAATAATAATACGCTTATTAGTATCATGAGCATATTTTTATTCAGCTTCGTTTTTTTCATATTTGACCGCTCCTTTTTCCATGTCATCTTTAACCTTTGACCGATCCCAACATGACGCCCTTCGTGAAATACTTTTGGATAAACGGATACACGACCAGTATAGGTACGGTCGTCAATACGACGGCCGCCATCTTCACGGAATGCATGCTGACTTTGTTGCCATCGCTGAATTGCGATATTTCCGTGTTCTGCATTTGTACATTAAGCAAAATATTTCGCAACACCACCTGAAGCGGATGTAGGCTAACGTCATTCAAGTACATGACAGCATCGAAATAGCTGTTCCAGTGATACACGGCATAGAACAGGCCGACAGTCGCCATAACCGGCATCGTTAACGGGAGAACAATGCGGATCATCGTCTGCCATTCTCCTGCGCCATCGATCATCGCGGATTCTCCAATTTCCGTCGGAAGCTGTTCGAAGAAGCTTTTCATAATAATGACATAGAATGTCCCGATCAGACCAGGGATAATTAATGCCCACACCGTATCCAGCAGCCCCATGCTTTGCACGACGAGATAAGTCGGAATCAGGCCTCCGTTAAAGAGCATGGTGAATACGATATAGAGAATGAAGCCCGAACGGCCGGGCAATGTTTGCTTGGACAGCGGGTACGCCGTCATAAAGGTCAGCAGCAAGTTGAGCAGCGTGCCGATGACGGTTCGAAAAAGCGTAACTTGATAGGCCTGCAATAACCCGTGCTTGCCGTTGATCATTTCCGCATAAGCCGTCCATGCCACCTTCTCTGGGAACCAGATAATGCCTTTGCGAATGACCTCCGATTCGGGAGATATAGAGATGACAACCACATAATAAAACGGAAACAAACACAGTAGAGCAATGACGATCAGAAACAAAATATTGACGTGCTTGGCGACCCTTTCTCCTGCTGTAAGATGTTCCATCCTTACCTCCTGTGATCCATCGTCGGAATCTGCGAATACTTGATGCGGCTTCGTCTACTTACCAGATTTGACTGTCGAACCTCTTAGCCAAGCGATTGGCGCCCAGAACAAGGACAAGCCCGATAACCGACTTGAAAAATCCGACGGCTGTCGCGATTCCCATCTGCAAACGCTGCAAGCCTTCCCGATATACCCATGTATCGATAATATCGATTTTCTCCGCGTTGAACACATTGGCCATCATAAATATTTGGTCAAACCCCGCATCAAGAATGTGACTCAGATTAATGATCAGCAGGACGATGATGACAACACGTATTCCCGGCAGCGTCACATGCCATATTTGCCTCCATTTCGAGGCGCCGTCTATTCTGGCCGCTTCGTACAGACTGGGGTCAATCCCCGACAATGCCGCTAAATACAGGATGGCCCCCCAGCCGACTCCCTTCCATATGTCCGATGCCACAACCAGGAATCTCGCCCATTCTGGCGAGGTTAGAAATGAAATGCTCTCGAAACCGAAGGACTTGATCATGACATTGACAAGACCTTCTCCCGGCGCCAGCAAGGCCGTCATCAAGCCGTACACGATTACCCAGGACAGAAAGTGAGGCAAATACGTAATTGTCTGAATGGTGCGCTTGAACCATTGCGCGGCAACCTCGTTCAGCATCAACGCCAGCACAATCGGAGCAGAAAAGCCAAACAACAGCTTGTATAAAGAAATAAGAACCGTATTTTCAATGATATCCCGGAAGTAAACACCTTGCACAAAATGCTTGAAGTTGTTGAAGCCAATCCACGGGCTGTCCCAAAAACCAAGCACGACATTATACTTTTTGAAAGCCAGAATCAATCCGAACATGGGGACATACTTGAAAATAGTAAAGTATAGCAACCCCGGCATCAGCAATACATACAAAACCTTATAGCGGCGCACGTTTCGAATGAGCCTTGCCGCTAATCCCGGCTTGATTATTGATGTTACTTTCCTGTCAGCAGTCGGTGCCACCCGCTCCCCTCCTCTCTTGTTGATTACCTTCATCATAGCGGAAAGGCATCGTTTTGATTTTTTTGTTTTATCGAATATTTTTCAATATTTTTATAAATGTGTTGTTTTATTGGAAAGGCGTTGCGTAGGAAGGCTGGTTCGTCCATCTGTTCATCATGATACGCAATTCGCCCGTGCAGCCCGGTCCAAGCTCCACCTCGAACCAGCGGCCGTTTATCATCATTGGTTGTTCTTCCTCTTCTGGCAACCATTGAACGCTCTTGAATTGATGCTCGCCGAATGCGCCCGCCTGAGCGATCAGGCGGCGTGATTCATAAGGATGGAGATTGCACAACGTCAGCGTTATCTCCTCCCGCTGTACGGAACTGACCAGCGCAGAGACGCTGTCGGGAAGCCCGGGGCGTCCGCGATCCGCATCATAATAACGTACTGACACTTGAAGCAGACCGCCGTTATACACCGGCGGCAGACCTCCCATCGTCAGATGGACGAGCGCTTCGGTCGTGACCGTACTGCGATACAGCAGGAATGTTTGGAAGTAGGAGTGAACGGTCGATTCGCTGAATTGCTTGTTATACTTCCGGTTAATTTGCCCCGTTACTTCCCGAAGCTCCTCATACTGCTCCTCATTGTCCGGAGGGTACCCCCATTCACGTTCATCGCCTTGCAGCTCTTCGCGAAGCTTCCGCAGCTGGCTGTACACCTGATTGATGCTGTGGCGCAATGCAGACGCCGGATAGTCGGGATAACCTCCATTCAAATAATGGATATAGGCATGATATTGCCCTCCCATCGTCTTCCCGTTGACAAATTGCGCGGATATCCGTTCCCATGTGTTGTTTGTGACGTCTCTCAGCTTGAAGAGCAGCTCCTTGTCCGCGTCAGAGAACGTATCCATGTATACGCGCGCGGCATGAGACGGATTTTGCGTTCTGAACTCGAACCAGCCGAAGTCGCCGTACTTTTGCGGCAGCAACAAGCGGCCCTCCGCATCCCTCACAGCGTGGCTGATCAGCATGTTGAGCTGTTCGCGCACCCAATTGAGCCGCCCCTCGCTCCCTGTCAGCATCCGCTCGTTCTCTCCGGCAATGCTCAGAGCGTCACCGATAAACGGAAAGCCGTGCGGGAAGGTCCAGCCGTAATGCCCGCCATACCATTTGCCGTCCATCGTCTCTCCTACAAGGCCGGAGGGACCCGCATTATCCGGCATGATACCTCCTGAGACGGCGTATCGCTCGCGCCAGCCTTCAATATAGTCCAGCACCCAGCGCCGATATTTCTCCTCTCTCGTGTGCAGATAGGCATTCAACACCATGGAAGTAGCCATCAGATTGGTCACCGTATCCGCGTTCCGCATGCGTCGCCCGTACACCTCTCCGTATCGCGCCGCCTTATCCGGGTCTTTCAAATCGTGCGGCGTCTCTACACCGGGCACATCATGAAACGCAAGCCCGTAAGGCTCCATCCAGCTGCTGTAAGCATAAGGCCTGTCAAATTTACAAAAAGCGGGGCCATTGCTCCCGATCAGACTGGATCGAAACACGCGGTTAACGAGATCATAGTTCGGTTCCGGCAGGCTGTCATCCTCATTCGTGCAAAATGCCGCGAACTTCAGAGAGCGGGCCCGGTTCGATTCGTGATCCGGATCGGCAAGGTTGAGGAGATAGAAGAGCTGGGCCGCTTCGCCCTGATGCATCCAGTCAATGTCGGGCAAATATTCGTTGACGATCAGCGTATCGCGCCCGGTACGGGCGGCGTATGCCTCATCGATGCCCAAATCCTTCTTCTTCAATCTGGAGAACTGCTTGAGGAGCACATCATGCTGTCTGTGCGCCAGGCTCAGAAACCGGCTGCTGCCGCCAAGCAAGTAGAATAGCGGCCAGCTGTGGAAGCTCTCGAATGCGTTGTCCACATTGCTGTAAGCATACGTCTGGAAGTCCTCGATATCGGGCCAGAAGTATTCGCCTTCCGGCGTCAAGTAATTGTCCAGCAACAGTTGCACAGATTCGTTCATTAATGCCATCAGGCTCCGCTGCAGCATCGCCCACTCCGGCATCGTCGCTGCCGGTTCCATCATGCTTATCTTCGGTATATCGGCGCGTATGGACTTATTCATATCGCCCCTCCTCCAAGTAAGCAAGCATACCGGCATCCAGTTCAACGGAGTCGGCCATCAAGCACTCCTGCAGTTGCTCTGTATTCAGGCAGCTAATGACTGGAATCGTGACGAAATCGCGCTTCTGATGACAAATGTAAGCAATGGCGAGCATGGGGACAGAGTACCCCGATTCAGCAGAAAGCTTCTGCAGCCGTTCCAGCATGATCAAATTGCGCGCCGAATAGTACTGTTTATGCATAGAATTAATGATGCCCGCTTCACCAAGCTCGGCAAGCTGAGTGAAAAAACCTCGCGCCTGGGAGGAATATGCGCAGACGGAAAGCCCGGTACGACGATGAAACTCGCGCATGGCTCCGTCCATCCAAATGTTGTTCGTGCCGGGATCATTGGGATGATTGACGGCGGCTAGACTATATTCAATCTCGCTGACGACGAATCCCGCTTGTCCTGTGCGGGCAGCATAGGCATTCGCTTCAGCCGTTCGGTCAGCCCCCCAATTGGAGCAGCCCGCATACCGAATCTTCCCTTCCTTCACCTTGTCATTCAGCAAGTCTATGATCTCCTCGACTGGTACGCTGCGATCATCCACATGCAAGTAATATAAATCGATATAATCGGTTCGCAAGTGGTTCAAGCTTTCGTCGATCTGCCGGGACAATTGCTTATAACGCAATGTTCGGACATAAGGCGGTCCCAGCTCCTGACCGCCCTTGGTAGCCAACACAATCTCATTCCGGTTGCCTCGTACAGACATCCAGTCGCCAATTGTTCGCTCCGAGATCGAGTGTTGCCCATAGGTGCGCGCCGTGTCCAGAAAATTGCCGCCATACGCCACATATTCGTCCAGTTGCCTGAATGAACCCTCCATATCCACTTCGCTTCCGAAAGAGGAAGCCCCAATGGCAATACCGGATACCGTCAACTCCGTCCCCGGCAGCACATAGGCATTCATCGAACCTTTATTCATTTGCTCCCCTCCTCTGCACACGATAAACATTCAGAGCATTGAGATACATAACTTTCTCCAATGCGGCATTGGATTGGGCCCTTAGGAATGTCTCGGTGATTTCAACCGCATCCTCGTAATCGCCCTTCAACTCCAGCAGTGGCCAATCCGAGCCGAACAGGCAGCGATCCTCGCCGAACGCATGGAACACCGTCTCCAGCAGCGTCTCGTAGCATGCTGCATCCGTTGGCGCCGGATCAGCTCCCGCTAGAGGGATCAACGCCGACAGCTTCATATATACATTCCCGTGAGCCGCCATATCATCGATAAACTGCCTGTACTCGCGCGTTAAAGTTCGAGCATCCGTCTGCATTCTGGCGAAATGCTCGATGATGAATGTTACATCCGGATTGTCCTCAATGAGTCCCCGAAACTTGGCCATCCCGGTGAACTCTCCGAGAAATTCCAGCACATTGGCAGGCTTCCCGGCAACATAAGCCGCATTGCTCTTCGTCTGTGCAGTCGGCTCCTTATCGCATAAAAAACGAAATCCGCGGAACTTGGCATAGCGGCAGAATTCATCGTAACACGCCTTGAAATCCGGTGAATCGGCATCGATGAACCCGATAACCGCCGCAACGGCAGGATCTTCATGCATCGTCTGCAGAATAAGCTTCGTCTGCTCCGGCTGGGTCGTACAGGCAACGACAACCGCCTGCGTAATGCCTGCTGAAGCTGCTGTCTGTACAAAATCGGCGGGCGTTACTTTGCGGTATAGCGGCGTATCCGGAGTCGGCCACTCGAAATTCCCTGCTGAAGGATCATACAGGTGGATATGCGCGTCAATTCTCATGGCTGCCCGCCTTCCTGTTCAATACTAACGGACTCAGCCCCCTCAACGAATCGAAGATTTCCTTGCGCAAGATGGCATCAACCGGGGCATTGGGATTTCTGACATAAGCGGATTTGATGACGCCGCCCGCAAGCAGCACTTCTTTGTGAACGGCCGTCGCATAACCGGCAATCGTCCCGATTCGGATAAAGGGCAGATAGCTGTAGAATAGTTCCCTTGCTTCGTCTCGTCTGCCCTCGCAAAATAATTCATAAATGCGTACACAAATATCCGGGAATTCGCATGCCGGCATTGTGCCCGTCGCTCCTCTGCACAGTTCCTCGTAATAATAAATGCCGTTTAGCCCGCCAAAAACGCTTAATCGCCCCTCCGACTGCTCCATGACCTGCGTAATCTTGACCGTCGTTGGAGGCGCCTCTACTTTGACATGCGTAATATTGTCATAGCTCTTGGACAGCTTGATCATCATAGATACAGGAATGCTTATCCCGCTTGCAATCGGAGCGTCTTGCAGCATAATCGGAATGTCCACGGCCTTCGCGATGGCACCAAAGTACTCTTCCATTCGCTCACTGTCCGGCTTCACCATATACGGTGGAAGCACCATCAATGCGTCCGCTCCCGCGCTCTGAGCCCACCGGCTTAGATGCACCGCGCCTTCAAGGCCGGTATGCCCGCTGCCAAATACAAGAGGAACCGCACCCTTGACCTCGTCCTTCACAATATCTGCAATCAGCTCCCGTTCCTTATCCAGCAGCGTATACATTTCACTGGCGTTGCCGAACAGCGCTATCCCGTTCACTTTTGCTTGCAATTGGAAGCGGACCAGTTCCCGCAAGCTTTGTTCATCCACCTCTCCAGTCGAAGTAAACGGCGTTGCGAGAATGGGATATACCCCTTTCAGTGCAGAACTAGTCATCCCTTAATCATCTCCCTTGACTGTGAAATACTCCGTCACATGCTTGCGCAGCGCTTGCTCATCGATCTCTATGCCCAGCCCCGGCTCATTGGGCACATGCAGACGCCCTCTCTCCAGCTTAAAGGATGCGTGCGAATACGAAGCGCTTGCTCCTAGCGCTACAGGCTGGTATTCATAGATGAGAAAATTCGAAAGCGCCGCGGATACATGTATGGAAGCCGCATGCCCGACAGCCTGATGCGTGCTCAGATGCGGAGCCAGCGAAATATGCGAAGCTTCAGCCAAGTGAGCGATTCTCATCATTTCCGTAATGCCGTTCCTCCCGACATCAGGTTGAACTACCTCTGCCGCGCCGCGAGCTATCCATTCTTTGAAGGTATACATCGTACGAAGCGGCTCGCCTAGAGCAATCGGCGTATCAATCGCTTCGGCAAGCTTCCGGTGACCGTCGATATCCTCGAACATGAGAGGCGCTTCGAAGAACAGTGCGTCCATCTCGCCTAACCTTCTGCCCAGCATGTACGCTTCCTGATGAGTCAGCTTCCCGTGCGCGTCGCACATCACATCCAATTGATCGGCGTCATAAGCCGCCCGAATCGCTTCAAGCAGCTTCAGCTCCTTGCTGCTCCCTTTGCCGCCGAGCGTATGAATTTTGACAGCGTCAAATCCCGCTTCTTTTATGCGGGCTACGCTTTCCATTCGCTCTTGCACATCTTTTCCCGGCACACTGGAGCAATAGCAGCGCAGCTTATCCCGATATTTACCGCCTAACAGCATATATACCGGCTGCATGAGAGCCTTCCCTTTCAAATCCCAGAACGCAATATCAAGCCCGGCCATCGCATCAACCAGGTAGCCTCCGTTATAGCCCCTTTCGCGGCATGTATCCAGCATTTTGTCCCACAAATATTGGTTCTGCAGCGGATTCTCGCCAAGCACCAGCGGTGCAAGAAGGGATCTGATAATCGTTGCGGCCACTTCCGGATGAGTAGGCGCCAATATCTCCCCCCATCCGATCAGGCCATCATCCGTTGTAAGCTTGACGAATACCGTCTCCGAATGAGTGGAATAGACACAGGAGCGCACGCCTTCATTCACGAAATAATCCTTGGTGATAAAACGCCTGCTGCTTGCGTCAACCGGTTGTTCTGGCGGGATCTTGACAATGTACACTTCGACACGGTTAATGATCATGATCGCACCTGCTCTCCAACATATATTTCCCTTGCTTCCAGCGTTGCCGCAAATCCGCACGAACCAAAGCGCTTGGCGCTTGCAACGACATTCCGCCGTCGACGATCAGGTTGATGCCGTTCACGAAAGAGGATAAATCGGAGGAAAGAAACAAGGCCGCATTGGCTACATCCTCCGGATACCCGAGACGGCCTAGCGGATAGCAGTCAACTTCGATTGCGAAGTCCGGCTCCTCCGCGCGTTCGTTCTGATCCGATGCGCTTATCGTTCCTCCGGGAGAAATACAGTTCGCGCGAATGCGATTGGCCGCACCCTCTATAGCCAGCTGTTGCGTTAAGGCGATGATGCCGCTCTTGGCTGCCGAATAGGCAGGCAATCCGGGATTCACACGGAACGCGTTGACAGATGACATATTCACGATAGCGGGCGTCTTGGAATGTCTGAGCAGCGGCATTGCGTATTTGCAGCAGAGGAAGACCGACGTCAAGTTCAGGCTCATCACCTCATTCCATCGTTCCAGCGAGCCCAGCTCGATGGAATCCAATCGCGTATAGCCCGCGTTGTTCACCAATATGTCCATGCGATCCATTCCGGCAAAAGCAAGCTTTACTTCCGCTTCATTCGATACGTCCAATGGCATGAACGCAATCGAGTCTCCATACTCCTTGAGATGTTGGGCTAAAGCTTCAAGCCCTTGCCGATTGAGATCCAGCAACATCATCGAGCAGCCTTCTTCCGCGAATCGCCTGGCGATAGCCGAGCCTATCCGTCCGGCTGCCCCAGTAATGACCGCTTTTCTTCCCTTCAGCAGCATGAAAGCAGCTCAGCTCCCTTCCGACAAATTTCTGAAGATACTGCTAATCATAAGCGCCATGTTGAGTCCATATTTTTAATATTTAATGATCTTGTATTAATATTTTTAGATTCGGACTTAAAGCCGATGATAGAGGATTGACGCTGGAAGAAATGCAGTGGTACAGTCGGTGAAAAGCGCAGGAGGCATCCATATGATTCGCGAAATAGAAATTTGGGGAAAGCTGAAAGCGGTTGTCCTGGAAAATGAAGAGATCGAGGTTGTCATGCTGCCGGGCAAAGGGAGCGAGATCATACGGTACCGCGACAAGCGAGGGGCTTTAGATTATCTGCATGTGTATCAGAAAGAGATCGAACGATACATCCAAGATGCAGAGCAAGGCGTTGCTGCCCCGCTCGGCGATTATTTCTTCGGCGGCTGCTATACGATGTTCCCGAACGCCGGCATCGATCAGACCTATGAAAATCGCTATTACGACTATCATGGCGACCTGCGCAAAGCTGCCTGGGACTATGAAATTGACGGCTGCACGCTGGAGCTAAAGGCCAGCTCCAGGCATGTGCCGCTCGGCATTGAACGGACGGTTCATCTGGCGGAAGAAGGAACTCGCCTTACGTTCACCGACCGGCTCTATTATGATCATCAGAATCAAGCTGCCGGCGCCATTCCTTATATTTACGGCATCCACCCCTATCACTCTTCTCCTTTGCTGGATGAGAATACGCGCTGTATAATCGGGGGAAAAACAGTGGCGGTGCTTCCCGCTCGTCAACAGAGGATGAAGAAACTGGAATTCTATTCTGTAGAGGAAGAGGGGATGATCGAAGTGCGAAATTCCGGGCTTCCAAGAAGTATTCGTATACGTTTCGACAAAGAGCTTCTGAACTATGTATGGGTGTGGCATGATCACGACGAGACCGGAACGCCATATGTGAGCGCCCTGATTCCATGCACGGCCAATGGCCATGACGGAATTGCCGGCGCGGTTGCCAATCATTCTATCCGGTTCATGAATCCGGGTGAAGAGCTGGTCACAACGTGGTCGATTGAGCTACATACCTTAAACTGAATGAGGTGTCTCCATAAATGTCTTAATTTTAGAAGGAGAATGACATATGATCTTTGTCATACTCCTTCTCGTTTGCTTATGCTTTTTTAATCCGGAACTTATTTATCATGAACAGCACAGCGGTTCGGACCAATTTCCATCTCTCGCTGCTCTTCTTCATTGGGATTCATTTTACCCATATTGGTTTGACGAATTTCTTGGTACGCATTTGGTTGCGGAGGCAAATTTTCTGTAACGGTTTTACGGAATTCATCTTCACTATGAATGTTGAGTCCGGGATTTTCCCTGTACAGATCGCCTAGACGACCGGATACAAGTCCTCCCTTGCCTAGTTCAGTAATCTTGCCAAAGTGGGCCGGAAGTACAATTAAATTCTCCGATAGGTTTTTATAACGGCTGTAGAGCGTTTCACGAAGATCACTAACCCAATCTTCAGCAAGACCGGCCAAATCCGGTCGACCAATCGATTCCACAAAGAGAATATCTCCCGTTAACAGGTACTTATTATCAATGAGGAACGATGTCGAACCAATCGTATGTCCCGGTGAATAAATGGGATGTACAACAATTGCTTCATTGCCTACAAGTATATCTTTGCCTTCTTCCAATTTTTCGTATTCAAATGTCACTTCAGTTGCATCTTTCGGCGGAAGATGGTACTTCGCTCCGTATTTTTGAGCTAACGCTCTCCCTCCGGAGATATGATCCGCATGTAGATGTGTATCGATGGTATGAGTAAGTTTTACACCTTTTTCCTTCATAAAAGCTTCATATTGATCGATCATCCGATTGGAATCTATAATGGCAGCTTCTCCATTGGATAGCACCATATAGGACAGGCAACCTTTTCCAATACGTACAAATTGGTACAACTCGCCGCCGCTTGACAGATTAGCCACCTTCACAGGCTCCAAATACTCACTCCAAGATTTCATGCCATTTTCAAGGTAATATACATTACTTTTTCCTGATTCAGCGAGTTGTTCAGCGACCATTTTTGATGAGCCTTCTTTTGCACAGACGACCAACACTGCTGTGTCTTCCGGAATTTGCTCCAATGCCGGGTTCACGTCATCCAATAAATCAAAGTAGGGAATATTAATGACATGTACACTTTGACCTTCGATTTTCCAATCGTTAAAATCAGATTCGTTGCGCACATCAAGTATGAACAAATCCTCATTATTCAGAATCTTATTGGTCACTTCTTTTGCTGTCATTTTTTGAATAGTTGCAGTCGTCATTGTTTAATCCTCTCCATTCATCATATTAAAAGGTTAATGTCACATTTGCATCTTGCGCAAAGTCAAGGAAAGTTACTGCACCGCCAACATCAATACCATCGATGAAATCTTCCTTCTTTAAACTCATGACATCCATCGTCATCTGACAAGCAATGATTTTCACACCCATTTCTTGCGCCATAGCAACAAGTTCGGGAATCGAAGGAACATTTGCCGCTTTAAAGCCTTCTGCGAAGTGTTCTTTACCTGCAGGCATGGAAAGCTGCTGATACATTTGCTTATGAATCAGATTCAGACCCTCAAACGTGAAGAAGATCGATACTTCTGCATCCGTTGCGGCAGCTGCCGTTGCAATGTTAAACACTTTATATGCGTCGAATAATCCACCGTTGCTTGCAATAATCGCGAGTTTATATCCCATTTTTCAATCCTCCAATTTTTTATTAATTAGTCTTTTTCCACTTCACCTGTCCATTCGCTCATGCCTTGGACAGCGTTCTTCACGTTTTTAAAGCCCTTCTCTGTTAAAGTCTGGCAAGCTGTATCGCTGCGGTGTCCTGTACGGCAAACCAATGTATACATCTCGTTCGGATCGAGATCAGGAACATGGTTTTCAAGCTCATTTAATGGTATAGACCTGGCCCCCGGAATTCGTCCAAATGCATATTCAGCCGGTTCCCGTACATCAATAATGTTTAACTTTTCCCCAGCGGAAAGTTTTCTTTGAATATCTTCGTTGGTAATCGTATGCGGATGTTTGGTTTCTTCCCTGGTCTCTAATGGATTCGATTTCCGGATGTAATGGCGGAACACTCCCTCCTGTTCATTCATGCCAATATATTGATGTCCTGTGCGCTTCGCCCAACTTTGCAGGTCAGCAACAGAACCTTTATCCGTCGCTCGCACTTCTAATACTTCACCAGTATTTAGCTCCTCGATTGCTTTTTTGGTGCGAACTACCGGCAAAGGACAAGCCAAGCCTTCGCATTCCAAAGTTCGATCCACTTGCATAGTTGTCATTTCATAATTCCTCCTTTAAATTAGGATATCCATCCATATTTTAATAACAGTACCGATAATCAATGCAGCTAAAATCCATTGAAGAACTTTTGTGTTTAATTTCTTACTGATCTTGGCTCCGATTGGAGAAGCAATTGTACTGGCAACAACCATGACAATCGATGGGATTAGCAACATATGTCCACCCATGAGTTTCCCTGCCGTTGAGCCAATTGATGAGATGAACGTAATTGCTAATGATGATGCAATCGCAACACGTGTTGGAATTTTTAAAATAACCAACATCACGGGAACCGTAATAAACGCACCAGCGGCACCTACAATCCCTGATAGAACACCGATAATCGTAGCCACGATTGCCGCGAGCGGTTTATTAAATTGAAGCTTTGTAAAATCAGCAGCCTCGTCTCCTTTTTTGGGTAGAAACATCATCACTTCTGCAATGAGAGCGAGTATCGCATAAGTCAAATTGATCGCATCGTTCGGCAAATATTTTGAACCGTAGCCACCAATAAAACTACCGATGACAATCGCGATACCCATCGAGACAACCAGAGCTTTATTAATGTACCCACCTTTACGAAAAGCGAACATTCCGGCTAATGTAGCGAAGAAAACTTGCACAGCGCTGATTGCTGAAACTTCTTGGGCAGAAAAAGCGATGAATCCAAGCGCTGGAGGAATATACAGGAGCATTGGATACTTGATGATGGAGCCCCCTATCCCCACCATTCCTGAGATCAACGAACCAACAAACCCAATTCCGAATAAAGTTAAAATCCATGCAATATCCATAGCAGGCTCCTTTCAATGGATTTTTTAACACTCGTTATTTTGCTCCTATTCACCATAAACTAAATACCCTATGGGGTATTTAGGAGGGCAAAAAAAAAGGATAGCATACTTCCTTCATCGTTCGCATTCACCACCCACACCCTTTCAATACCCATACCCGTATAAAGTATATTGATAATATAGCTAAAATCATCCCGTAAGTCAACCCTGCTTAAGATCTTTGACAACAACGATAATACGGTCATAGAATAAAGGTGCAGTCAAGCTTGTCTGCATGTTTCTTCATAGGCAACGACAGTATGATAATAAGGAGGTTTGCCCTATATGATATCCCGTACGTGTTGGTTGACGAACGTCCGTCTGGAAAGCTCGTATCGTTATGAAAACGGATTCGTAGTGGGTACCGATTGTGAAACCTGCCACCTTCTTATAGAAGATGGCCGTATCGTCCGGATCGAACCTGCCTCAACAACGGTTGACCATACTCTACCCAGGCTTGATGCACATGGATTGCTGGCGCTTCCTCCATTCCGTGAGATGCACAACCATTTGGACAAGACCTATCTGGGAGGCCCATGGAAATCGGCAGTGCCCGTCAACAAATTGACCGAAAGACTGGAGATCGAAGCTCAAGAACTGACGTCACTGCTTCCGGAGAGGGAAAAACGGGCTAAATTGCTGCTTGATCTGTTCGTCGATTCGGGAGTAAATCATGTCCGAACGCATGTCAACGTCGATCCCTATATCGGGCTTAAAAATCTGGAGGCCGTGCGCCATGCGCTAGAAGCGTTTCAAGATAAGCTTACATACGATATTGTCGCTTTTCCCCAGCACGGCTTGCTACGCGAGCAAGTACCCGGGTTAATGAGACAGGCGATGCGCGAAGGGGCTACGATGGTCGGCGGGCTTGATCCCGGAGGCATCGACAAGCGGATCGAAGCTTCGCTGCAGGAAATGATGAACATTGCCGTAGAAACGGATGCGGACGTCGATATGCATCTGCATGACGGCGGCCATCTTGGTTGGTACACGATGATGAAATTGGCCGACATGACATCGGTGGCGGGCTGGCAAGGAAGGGTTTCGGTCAGTCATGCTTTTGCCATGTACGATTTGCCGCACACGCGCAACGAAGAATTAGCCGATCGCTTTGTTGAGCTGGGAATTTCCATTATGTCCACCGTTCCGAACGGGAGCCCTCCCATTCCGCTGCTTCAAGAGAAGGGCGTTCAGGTTGCGCTTGGCTGCGATGGGTTTTATGATTGCTGGGCTCCGTTCGGGTCCGGCGATGTTTTGGAAAAAGCATGGCGGCTTGCGGGAAAGTATCGCTGGTTTGATGAAGCTTCATTGGCACAGACTCTTGGTTTCATCACAGGCGGCGTGACGCCACTCGATCGGAACGGTCAGCGTATGTGGCCGAAAGTGGGAGACGACGCCAGCATCGTCTTCGCCGAAGCGAGCTGCTCGGCCGAAGTGGTCGCCAGAAGAGCGAAGCGTCCAGCGGTGATGTATAAGGGCAAGCTAGTCGCGGGAAGCTTGACCTCAGAAATGGAACATTAGTCACCGCTTTATACTTGGAACCCAAGAAGAAGAAAGGAAGGTGCAAAATGAGCTTATCCTGTTGGCTGACTAATGTATGCACAGAAAGCGGATTTCGCCGCGAAAACAACATCGTGACAGGCACGGAAACGGAACGATGCCATATCCTGATCGAGGATGGCAAATTCGCAAAAATGGTGACCGGCGCTCCACCGCAGACAGATGATGTCCAAGTCCAGGATGTCCGCGGGCTTCTTATGTTGCCATCGTTCAAAGAAATGCACATTCATATCGATAAAACATATTACGGCGGTCCCTGGAAAGCTGTGCGGGAAGTACCGGGCGTGCTGGGACGTATCGCAGAAGAGCAAGAATTGCTGCCAAAGCTGCTGCCTACCGCCCAAGAAAGAGCTGAAATGATGCTCGACCTGCTGATCGGCTTCGGTTCAACGCATATTCGAACGCACTGCAACGTCGATCCTGTCATTGGGCTGAAAAACCTGGAAGCGACGATGCGGGCGCTGGAGACGTTCTCAGGCACAATCTCCCATGAAGTCGTTGCGTTTCCGCAACATGGGCTCCTTCGTTCCAAGTCCGTTGGTTTGATCAGACAAGCAATGAGGTGATTATTTCGCTGTTAGGACAACACCGATTCGCTTCTGAGCAACAGCGATACGCACATCAGCATCACCTTCCATTTGTGACGGGATTCGCACAATAACATCACC
>NZ_JBHTJZ010000073.1:0-142066 GCF_042675905.1 Paenibacillus chungangensis
TGGTATGCGCCTGCTGTAACGGCGGCCGTGAATGCGGGACTGCTTCAAGGCTATGCCGGCAACACGTTCAGACCCGATCTGCCGATCCGCCGGGAAGAGCTGGCGGCGCTGATTGACCGGGCAAGGCATTTTGCAGCGAACGAGCAATCGGCACAAGCGGATGTCGCCAAAACTCTGGATGCGTTCATAGATCAAGCCAGCATTTCGGACTGGGCGAGGCAAGCCGTAGCGAATCTCGTCCAAGACGGAATCGTCCAAGGACGAAACGAGAATCTCTTTGAGCCGAAGGCTCATACGACGCGCGCCGAGGCGGTTGTAATGCTGACACGCTTATTAAGGGATTTGCAATTTATTGAGGAGTAGTTGAGAGAGCAGTTACACAACTCGCACAAAGAAGCTTCTAAACCGCATAACAAGCGGGTTTAGAAGCTTCTTCAGTGTTAAGCTGATGTTCTAAAGCTTTCTATTTATTGCGCGGCTACTTCCGTAACGGCGCGATAGATCGTGTCATACAGCTCTTCCAGATGCTCCTCCTCGATGCAGGAGAAGGCAACGCGAAGATCATGCTGTCCCAATGCGATCGTGCCGATGCCATACTGTTCCAGCAGATGAGTACGGACGGCTTCCGCAGTTACGCCGGAAAGCTTGAGACACATGAAGTATCCGGAATTGAACGGATAATAGCTCCACACGTCACCATAGCGGCCGCTGTCCAGCAGTGACTTCACGCGGACGGCTCGCCCTTTCATAATGGCGAATTTCTCCGCCTTCTGCTCCTCGAATTCCGGCGACTCCAGAGCATGCAGCACGAACGTCTGGGACGGATGCGGACCGCTGGAGATCGTCGCGCGAATGATACCGAGTGTCTTCTGTTCCAGCGCGGTTAGCGCTGCTTCCGACGGTGAGGCGTAGGTGATGAAGCCGACCCGGAAGCCCCACACATATTCTTCCTTCGTCGCACCGTCCACCTTGACTGCAAGCACTCTCGGGTGCAGGTCAGCCAGCTTGCCGAACAGAGATTCTTGCATGGAATCCTCGAAGAACAGCCCGAAGTAGGCGTCATCCGTAACGGCTACGACGTTCACTCCTGCTTCCGCGGCATCGCGAATCGCGGCGATGATTTCTTCTCCTTCGTCCGGACCGGGCGTGTATCCAGTGGGATTGTTCGGGAAGTTCAGGACGACAATGGCTTTTCCTTTATCCTTCTGCGCTAGCAGTGTCTCTCTAAGTCCGTCGCTGTTGAATCGCATTTCCTTATTATACAGCGGGTACTCTACGATCGTTGCACCGCGGCGAATGCCGAAGGTCAGCTCATAGTTTTCCCAGTTCTTGTCCGGTATGATCACAGCGTCGCCAGCGTCCGCGAACAAGTCCGCAACGATGCTTAGGCCGTGTGTCAAAGCGTTCGTTACGATAGGGTTGCCGAATGATTTCGATTCCAGAGACGGATTTTCCTTTATCATCTTCGAGCGCCAAGCGCTGCGAAGATGAGGCTTGCCGGCAGGAGGAGCGTATTCATAAATATCTTTTGGATTGTAGGCGCTGAGCGTGTCTTGAATTAGCTTCAGATGCATCGGCTGACCGCCTTCTGTAGCAATCCCGATCGTCGCATTGAACTTGTTCGCCTTAGCTTTCGCTTCAGCAGATTGGCTCAAGATCCCTTCCTTGGGGAAGTAGATGTCCCGTCCCAGCTTGGAGAGCATCTCGAAGACCGGACTTGCATCCTTCTGCAGCGTATCGTTTAATCCTTTTGCCAGTGGGTTCATAATGGGCACTCATCCTTCCAACTTATCAATCTGTCTTATCAATCATTGTTGACTCATTCCCGCTATTATAACACTTTTATGCGTTCCCATCTATGAGAGGTTGCGAGAGGCTGTTCAACGTCTCTGAATATATTTTATAATAAGAAAAAGAGCCTATCGGAAAGGGAGGGGGGACATGCTGCATTTGTCGCCTGACAAGCTCATATTAATGCCCGCCTTTGCCAAAATATCTTGCGAGCCTAGCTGGCGTTGGGCGCGACGGGAGAAGCCGCTTGCCAATTTCGACTTGTTCTACGTATGGAGCGGCGAAGGAGTGGTGGAGGTTAACGACACGTATTACGATGTAGGACCGGGCAGTTGTTTTTTGTTTCGACCTGGCGATCATACGAGCGCTACACATAATCCGCAGCGACCGCTTGTGCTGACCTATATTCACTTCGCAGTTGAAGGACCTTACCAGCATATTCCTCACCGATACCGCAAGCTGGAGGACAGGATTGATATGGAGTATCTGTTGTCGAGATATGTGCGGTTGTTCCTGGTAAGAACTTTTGCGGCGCAAGAGGAGGCCCGGCTTATTCTGCTGCAGCTGCTTATTCATCTTCTGCGCGCTGATACTCAGGAACCAGTTGAGAGGAAGGTCAGCAACCAGTTGACGGAAGCGATTCACGAAATCGCTAATTATATTGCCCAGCACCCTGGTATCCCGCACCGAGTGGAAGATCTGGCATCAAGAGCGCAGCTCTCGCCGAGGTATTTCTCTATGAGGTTCAAGGAGATCATCGGCATGTCTGTTCAGAGCTATATGATCCGTACGCGCATCGATCGCGCCCAGCACCTTCTCATGCACGCCGGAATGAACGTGACGGAAGTAGCTGACGCGCTGGGTTATCGCGATATTTTCTTCTTTAGCAGACAGTTCAAGCAATATACAGGGAGAAGTCCATCTGAATTGAGGTAGCTGGAGCAGAAAATAATGAAACAAATGACATAGAGGATGGTATGCACAAAACGGCCCCCTAACGGTTAGAGCATGACTCGCCGTCGCGGGGGCCGTTCTGTTCATGTATTAACGCTCCACAAGATCTCCTAGCCGCTCGCCCATTCGAACCTTCATTCCTGGATGCAGGTCGTCTCTAGGGATGAAACTGTCATCCTCCGTCAGCAGCACAACCGTGGATCCGAACCGGAAGTAAGCGAGCTCATCGCCTCTGTCCATTCGCTCTCGCAACGGCATCACGTATTGAATGCTGCTTACATTCATGGCGCCGACCTTTACGACTGCCGCTTCGCCGGCATGATGCTTGACGTAGGTGACAAGCCGTTCATTCCGGCTAAGCACTCGCTTCATATGCTGCAGTCCGAAGTTGTTGACGGGATAGACTTTGCCCGGGATGAGTTCCCTCTCCACAATTTGCCCCGAGACGGGCATGTGGATGCGGTGATAGTCTGTCGGACTCAAGTAGAGGACGTAGTAATAGCCGTCCATATAGTTCGTCGTACGCGGCGAACCGTTCAGCAGTTCATCAATGGTATAGTTTTGCCCTTTCACATTGAGGATAGCACCTTTCGAGATGACACCGGCACCTGTAATCAGAGCGTCTACCGGGCTGACTAGCGCCGATTCGCTCTCATGTACGTGGCGTGCGTCAGGCTTTAATCGCCTAGTGAAAAATTCATTTAACGTCGCATACTGCGAGAGCTCTTTCTCCGCCTCTTTGACGTTGATACCGTATATTTTCGCGAAACGGGGAATCAGCATTCGGCTGGCGCTTGATTCGGCGAATTTACCCGTTAGTTTGGAAATCCATTTGCGCGAGCTAAGCTCGGTCATGGCACGCAAGAGCCACTTGGTCATGTGATTGCCTCACGTCCTCTCTGTAAGGTATGGGATATGTATCAAGAAGCCCAAGCAACAGTGTGCCACATTCGCCAGCCATAATCAATAGCCACTGTCTTCGTAGCATACGCAGCTGAGCTCGAATAAGTTGCATCGATTACACATTTTGCTGTGGGCTTTGCTTCTTTTCGCCAGTCCTGCATGACGGATTCTGGTTCATAATCGCCATGCTGCAGAGAGAAAGCGGTAATTGTGTAGATTATTTGTAAAGGAAGGGCGCGTGCTTGATTCCTCTTCCTCCCATCCATTATGATGGAAGCAGACTTGGAAGGAGAGGCTAGTCATGAAACAAGATAAACCGCTGCAGCCGGATGCTGCCATATTCGACATGGACGGAACATTGTTCGAGACGGACACTTTATTAATACCGGTACATGAACGCGTATTCCGTACGTTGCGCGAAGAAGGCTTATACAGCGAAGAGACTCCATCTGTGGACATCTTGCTGGGCTGCTTGGGAATGCTTCTGGAAGACATATGGCGTCAAGTGATGCCGAGCAGCACGGAAGAGGCGAGGAAGCGGGCCGATGAATTGCTGCTTCAGTATGAATTGGAAGGACTCGCGGCTGGGGAAGGCAGTTTGTATCCCCATGTGGAGCAGACGTTGCGCGTGTTGAAAGCGCGGGGGGTCAAGCTGTTCATCGCAAGCAATGGCTTGGAGCATTATGTGAAGGGCATTGCTGAGCATAGAGGAATTGCTTCGCTGTTCGACGGCATCTATAGCGCCGGAGAGTACGGTACGCGCAGCAAGGTCGACTTGGTAGCCCGCCTGCTGGAGGATCATGGGCTGCAATCAAGCCATGTATGGATGGTCGGCGACCGCTCTTCCGATGTGGAAGCGGGCAAGCGCAATGGCTTGGTATCTATAGGCTGCGCATATGCTCGTTACGGCGAAGGTTCAGAGTTGTGCGATGCGGACAGACTAATTCATGATTTCAGACAATTAGTAGATGAACGATAGGTTGTCTATTGCAAGTGAAGGGTTGTTCCGCTTCTGGTTCTGGTGAGCTGGAAGTGGAACAGCCCTTTATGTTTACTGCTATGTTGCGGCTGCAGGTCATGTGGCATCGGTTGGAGCGGCTGAAATAAGGCGTGCGCGAGAAATGTGTAGGCAACCCACACTAGAGTGCGCAGCATGCACAAGTAACGGCCCCGACATCTGCGGCTAGGCAGAATTCGGGGCCGGTGTATATTCACATGGAAGAGGAGGAGTCGGACGGCGCAAGCTCATGCGCAACTCCCTCCACGGATTGTGCAAGACCGCTTCTATGGTGTCCGACGTGCCGGATCTTCCATAGCGCATATTGCAGCGGACGCTTGATAGCGTTGCGATATGCTTCCTCCTCGCCGGCTTGGCGGAATACTTCGCGAGCTGGCTTGGGGTTCACCTCGATCAGCCATATATGGCCGCTGCGGTCGATCGCCAGATCGATGGCCAGTTCACATAACGCATCATAGCATTGCTCCAGATAAGCCGCGATAGCCGTGCCGAGCGAGCTTACCTCTTGTTTTAATCTGGCGATATGCTGATCATCGTCAATCCATTGCCGCAGCAGTTGCTCCATCTTGGTCGCGCGACCGCCGCCATGCAGATTGGCAGTAATGCTGCCGGGGGCGCCGATTCTTCCGGCGCAGCCGGTCATTTCCCAGCGGCCGTCGGCCCCTTTCTGCACCAGCAGCCTGTAGTCGTGAACGCGGCCGTTCATCAGCTTCAACTGAATGCCCTGCTGCACAATATATTTGGCGCTCTTCATATTCCAGCGCGACAGATAACTTCCCAGACCGGTCTGACTCACCTTGCAAGGCTGGATAATACGGCGTGAAGCATCTCGTCCCTGAATGTGCACGGCTCTGCCGTGGAGCTTCTGAATGCGCAAGATGCCCCTGCCCCCGGTGCCGTTCACCGGCTTCAAGTACAGTAAAGCGTGCCTTCGCAGCATCTCGTGTACATCCTGCACGCCATTGAAGAATCGGGTGTGCGGCAAGTAAGGGCGGAAGCGATCGTCCTTGGCCAGCACATTGTGAATCGTCCACTTGTTGCGAAGCGGACGGTTCAGGAAGTTGAGCTTCGCAAAGCGCGATCTGAACTTCAGCAGCTCATCATATCTGTGGGAACGCTGGATACGGCAGCGATCGAAGATTACATCCGGCATCGCCATCCATCTTCTGTGCCAGCTCCCTCTGCCGGGCTGGTAGACATGGGCATGAATGCGATTCTGATTGTAATTGACGTCTTGCGGCGTGAAGACGACGACATCCAGTCCCAATTTCTTGCCCTCAATCGTCATCATCCGGTAAATGCCTCGTTCTTCCAGCAAGCCGTTGTCATTGAGATACAGAGTCAGGACGCCAAGCGTCGGTTGCGTCATACTGGAGCTCCTCCTTCGAAGCGAAGCGTCGGCTTGCCAGTTGGTCCTCTGTGCATCGATACGGCTCTCATCCCGAACTTGAAGCAGAGCGCCATGCTGGCGGGATTATCGGTGGCCACATAACAAGTCAGGCGGCCGAGACGGGAGAGCAGCGCATGCAGTATCGCCGATCCTGCACCGACTCCGCGAGCGGCAGGATGAATAACGATCATGCTGGCGTCTTCATCGTCGTCTGCTTCCCCCGCTTGAGAGCGATCGACTTGTCTTGCGAATCCCAAGCCGATTAGACGACGCCCTGATTGGACGGTGACGACGGCAGTGTCACTGAGGCCGGAAGCATCCGCTCGCAGCCGTTCTCCGTCCAGTCGGCGGAAGGCGTGCAGTGTAGCGGCCGTTATTCGCTTCTCTCCGAAGCGGGATGCGAACATAATCAGTCTCTGCCGCCCGTTCCGCCATTCCTCAGGCGTCCACAGCTGCGTTTCCATATTAGGCACCCCCAGTCCGTCTCTTTCTGGTCAAGTAGGAGCTGTAATGAAAAATGCGCTCCAGCGATTTTTGACGAATATGCGGTTCGTCGAATTTCATCGGCTTGGCATTCGCTTCGAAAAACCAGAGGTTCCCGTTGCTGTCAATGCCCAGATCCATCGACATTTCGCCCAGCCGCTGTCTGGAAGCCCGCTCGATTTGCCTCGCGATAAGAAGGGCTGTTTTTTTTGTTCTCTGTAATAGCCTATGTGCCGTCTCCGCATTGAATGAATGGGTAAGAAGCTTCTCTGGGTCTTCAATCCTCCCCCCACGGGGAACGTGAGTTGTGATGCTGGCCGCCCCTGCCAGTCTGGCGCCCAGCCCGCTCAACTCCCATATGCCGCTGCGATTCTTCTGTACGAGCGCGCGCAGGTCGAATTTCCGGTCCTGGAACGATGCGAGCTGAATGCCTTGCTGGGCGATATAGGCTTCTCCGCCGCTTTGTTTTTGAATTCGGCTCCACAGCTTCTGAATGGAGGAGCAGCTGTAGGAGGAGCTTTTTTTGTTTTCCTGTATTTTAAGCAAGTAAGGCAGCGTTTTTTCCTGACGTACTCTCAATGTCATAATGCCCTTTCCGGCTTTGCCGCTTTCCGGCTTCAAGTACACGTAAGCATGCTTGCTAATAAGCTTATCCAGCGACTTGATATTCATTAGACGGCGCGTAGCGGGAATATAGGGGCGGGTCTGCCTGGATTGCTTCAACCATTCGAACAGCTCCCACTTGTTGAAGAAGGAAGGATTGAACAGCTTGATGCGGGAATGCCTGCGACAAGCGTTAATCTTCTGTCTGACGGCAGGCTGCATCTCGTCTTCTCGGTAAGGGATGCGGTTATAGATAATGTGGGGAAAAGGCATTGATCGCTTCTCCCACGTATGGCTGTCACGGTGATAGACGAATCCAGACAGCTTCTTGCGCGTAAGCACGAGTTGCTTCACGGTCAGTACGTATACGGTAAAGCCGAGCGACTCGCCGGTTAGAATCAGATCGGAAAAATTGTTGCGATTGCCCCTGAACTGTCCCTGTCCGTCGTCAACGGTGAGGATGGCGAGTACTGGAGAAGAGGTAAAGGATACGGCTGCCTGCTGTTCATTGCATACTGTGGAACTCATGTCGCCGTTCCCCCTTGAAACCGGCTTAAATACAAGCAATGCTCGAAAATATAGGAGACGGAAGCGTGCCCTTCCGAACGCAAGGCGGGATGCTTGAAGATGGAACGTCCCGGCTTCGCATTCGCTTCGAACATCCACACATTCCCGTCCTTGTCGATCCCGAGATCAAGACCGAGCTCGCCTAGCCGGTGGGGATAGTTGCGCTCAATCGCTTCCGACAGCTTGATGGCGACCGACTTGGCTCGCTCCAGCACCGCTTCGGCTTCACTGCCGAACGTATGGCTGAGCGCTTGCTGCGGTGTCATGAGGGAGCCGCCGCTGTTCACATGCGTCGTCACGCTGCCGCGGCCGGCTTTCTTCGCTCCGATGCCTGCCGGCACCCACGTATTGTTGCCGTTCTTGTGCATATGGAAGCGGAAGTCTATGGGGCACTTGTCTATCTCCACAAGCCTTATCCCCTGTTGAGCGACGTAGCTGCTCAGCCTGCCGGCATGTCTCGCTTGCAGCATGCGCATAAGTGCTTGGAAGCTGTTGTAGCGGACCAGAACGTTCCGATTGCCTCTGCGATATCTGGCGAAATAACCGCGACGGGGATGGTGGGTCAGGCGGTAAATGCCGATACCGAGACTGCCGCTTGTCGGCTTGTAATAGATAAATTGATATTTTTCCAGCATCTCTTTTATTTTCGCAGCCGACGGATTAGAGACGGACTCCGGCAGATGCTTCAGTGCCTCCGGATCGTTGTCCAGAAGCTTGTAGACATCAGATTTATTGAAGAAGCTCCAGTTGAAGATTGGAATTTGCCGCTTGATGAATCGGTCTTTCAATGCGCTGATGGATGCGCTTGTCTCCGCTCTGCGGCTGGGCAAGCGGTTGTAGACGACGTCGGGCAACGGGACGATGCGTCGGTACCAGTTGCCACCGGCATGCAAGAAATAGCCGTAGACTGTGCCCTGCTGCCAGTTGATATCGCGCGGTGTGAATACGAACATATACGCTCTTCGATCTCCTGTACGGATCACTTGCTTGATGAAGCCGGAACGGGAGCCGAACGGACCTTCGGACGTATGAATGGTGTCGGTCAGTATGCCAACGAGCGGTCCCAGCTGCAATTCGTTGTCTCCGTTGCTGAGCAGCATGACATTGCCCGATTTGGGGACGCGAATGGAGTTGCGGACGCCAGAGGACAAATACAGGTGATTGCCGGAACGCTTCAAGGCTTTGAGCGATGCGGTAATCATTTCTTTGCCAAGCTTGAGATGAACGGATTTATTGCCAGACAACTTCAATTGCTTGATGAGCGGTCTGGACAAATAGACGATTTTGTCGGATTGCTGAGCAAAGTGTACGTTACAAGTTGTCAAACTCATCGATGAACCTCCTGAACGTGTAAGACCGCAGCTTTACGGGACTGATTCGGTCATTTGGTGAATGCAAGTGACGGTGTCGTGCGATAGGCATTGGCCAGATAACGGGCATAATGTAGCAATCTATCAATGGATAGCCGGTGAAGCTCCGGATTGTCAGCGCGCCTCCAGCAGTCGCGTCCCGGCTTGGCGTTCGCCTCCAGCAGCCATAGCTTTCCGTCCGGCTCGATGCCGAAGTCGAAAGCCAGCTCGCCGAATCTGCCGAAATTATGCTCCAGCTGAGTTGCTGCCTGCCCACTTATTGTATGGATAAGCGGGAGTAAATGTTCAGCTGTGGACCTGCCCAAATTTGCCGTCAATACCTCCAGAGCGGGCCGGACAGAGCCGCCACCGTGCAGATTGGACGTTACTGACTGCGCGTCGCCTTCTCTCGCCGAAGTACCCGTACAGCGCCAGCGGCCGCTCCCATCCTTCTGCATCAAGGAACGAATATCGTAAGGTCTTCCGCTCACCCCGATCAGTTGCAGGTACGGTTGGAGCAAGAAGGCCGACTGCTTCATGAAGGCTGTTATCCACGGGATCAGCTCGTTCGAGCTGGGGAATCGCCGCGCGAAGGGCTGGTTGCCCATCGTTCTGCCGCGGATGATCCATTCGCTAGTCAATGGATCAAGGCGCACATGCGCGATCCCGCGACCCTGCATGCCGGCAGCGGGCTTCAGTACAATTCCGCCGCTATAACGCTCGGCGGCAGCAGCCAGTTGCTTCCATGCGCCGTATGGCGCTGTCGAAGGCAGATAAGGAAGTAGGACTGGGTCGTCGCTCCATGCGTTGTGTACAGCCAGCTTGGACGGCAGCTTGCCGTTCAGCAGCCGGTGCGGCTTCTGTTCCGCCAGCTGCGCTAGCGCATCGGCGCAGCGATATCGGTCTTGGCTGCTCGCGAAGAAGCAGCGGTCGTAGATGACGTCGGGATAGGGCACTTCACGTCTGATCCACCTGTCCTGCTCCAGACAATAGCCGTACAATCGCCCGGAAGAAGTGTCGAGATCCGCCGCAGAGAACACGAATACCTCGATGCCCTCCACCTTGCCCGCCACACTTAATTCCCTGCAAAGCAGAGGTTCTGCGGGGGTGAAAGCACCTCTGGCCGGGGAAGTCGGCCGAGGGGGCGCTGTGGCAATGCCTAGCGCAATGGTCTTCTGTGGCATGGGCACCTCCATTAGAAGCCCGCCAAATGACGGGAATATTGAATCATCATCCTGACGGATGGACGTATCTTGCCTTCGTTAAGCGGGGTGTTGTCGTTCTTGGACGGCTTGGAGTTGACCTCCAGCAGCCATACCTTCCCGTTCGTATCCAATGCCAGATCAATGCCCAGTTCACCGAAATGGGCAGGAATGCTCTCGTCGACGCCTTGCGCGATATGAAGGGCGGCCTGACGGAGCCGGAGCGCCGCGTCCTGGCTGTTTTTTCCAATGTTCGCTTTAGCTACGGCTACTCCGACCGGGCTTAGCGTGCCGCCGCGCGCCAGATTGGATACGAAATGCTGTTCGCCTGCTGTTCGGGCGACAATCGACGTGATCGTCCATTTGCCGGCTGCGTTTTTTTGTGCGAGCGCTCGGAAATCGACGGGACGCTTGCCAATTTCGATCAGTTGAAGCCCTTGCTGAATCTGGTAGCGAGACGTTTTCATTTTGGACGCCAGAGAAGCGTACAGCTTGCCAAGGGTAGGATAGGTCTGTTTGCGATAACCTGCCGACGTAGCGTGCATCGCCTGGTAGCCATCGGCGCTCAGTCGGGATATCCGGATAATGCCTTTGCCCAGACTGCCGCGCACCGGCTTGAGGAATACGCTGGAGTAGCGAGAGCACATCGACTTCATTGTCGATATATTTCTCAGCTGGTGCGACTCCGGCAAGTAGCGCCGAAGATCATTGTTGCTCTGCAGCGCGTCGAACACTTCTGTCTTATCCAAGAACTTCTCGTTGAATATGCTGGTTCCGTAAGCGTGCTTCGTCTCGGCGATGAATTGCTTGACGTTCGGCCTGTTCTCCAGTCTGCGTGAAGTAAGTCGATTGTTGATGACGTCCGGAGCGGGCAGCCATACGCGCTGCCAGATCCCCGTATAGACCCACCCTTCGGTCCCCCCGACGCTGTCGCCAATCAGGTCGGGTGTGAAGAAGAACACATACGCCCCCTGCGCCTTGCACGCTTCTACGAGCTCGCGGCAGAACATCGTGATCGATCCGAACGGCTTCTCCGGAGAGTCTGGATAGTCTCTGCTTACCAGAACGCCGATTAACGGACCCAGGGCAAGCGTGCTTGTATCGGCGTCGTATTGCAGGCACAGCCCGACGCGCGACGGATGGCCGGCATAGATGCCCATCCTGGCCGCTAGCGCTCCACTCATTCGCATGCCGTTTATTTTTGGAGATGGAATAATTTTGACGTGTTGCCGATAAGCCCCGAACTTTAAGATGACGGGTCCGCTGCGAGGGATCTTCTTGGCTCGGATGACACTTTCCCCAAGCATAATTGCGTCCTCCGGCAGCACAGTAGATGGAGTGAGTTGCAGTCCTATTTTTGATTTACGCATTGTAGTTTTCTTCTCCTTCCAAGCAGGAGGAATATCGGATCGGGACAACGCTTTATTGTGTACAGTGAATTTGACCCACATTGAGACAGTATGGGTTACTTCATCATATGTGGGCATAGAATGCTTTGTGCGTGCAGTTAAGCGAGTCATATCCCGCCGGACAGGCTCATACATTAACAATAGAATTAAGCGAAGCGGAGAGGAGTGAGCGTAATTGATGAAGCACACAGTTTATTTGCTTATGGCCACAGCGATGATCTTCTATGCGATGCCTCATCTGGAACTTGGAGGCCCGCTGCGGGTGGAGAATCTGTTCTGGTTCATATGGCTTTCGTTCTCTGTACTTGCTGTCGGGGCGAATGTGAATGTGCTGTTGATGAGTGAGGAGAAGCGGAAGGAGCTAGTTCGAGTGAAGCGTGCGAAGGCGCTTGCCTGGGAGAGAAGGATCACGGACAGGGCGGCAGAGAGGAACAAGGGCGGTGTCAGAGGAATGCGTTAGGTGGTTTAAGGCAGACAAGCAGAGTAGACAAGATAATATTTGAGAATGAATATTTGTGCAAATGACATTCACCCCGAATAGGCATGAATGTCATTTTTGGTTTTGGGACAGCTAGTCCATTTCTCTGAAATGAACAAGCTGCTTGACAAGTTTGTAGACGACTTCCTGCTCCTTCAGACTCAATACAGTCAGTTGATGGGCGATTTTCTCGGCATAGAGGCTGCTCTCCGGATTGTTCATGCCAGCATTGCTCAATTCGCCAAGCTCCTCCACGGTGACGATATCCTTCAGTGGCGTTTGCAGGGCGAATGCGATTCTGTTGAGGACGTCAATCGTAGGATTTTTCTCTCCCCGTTCAACCTGTCCCATGTATGACGTATTAATGTCTGCCCGAAGCGCCAGCTGTTCCTGGCTAAGTCCCTTTTCCCTGCGCAAGGTGCGGATGTTCTCACCAATTAGTCGCGAAATATCGCTCATTATGTCACCTCAGCCTAAAGATAGAGTTTTGCATGCGGTGCAACAACGTTATATAGAATGTATCTATTTGAACGACTATAGTCATTGACTAAAAAGTGGTTTTTTTTATTATAATTAGGCTAAAAATGACATCGCAGAATACAAGTTGGCAAAAATGATGAGAGGGAGCAGGCTGAGATTGACGATGCTAGCGCAAGAATTTCAATTTTTCCGGAATGTTAGAACATATTATTGTCATGTTACATTTGATGTGGAATTCACCTATCGATATGCTCATCGCCTTACAAACCAAGGGAAAGCGCACGGCTCGTTCCGTTGCGGTGTCAACGCTTATACGCAGATGGTGGAGTATACGATGAAGCTTCAGTCCGATCCGATAGAAAGGCCCTGCAGCGAGAAGAACACCTTCCTGTTCAACCATATCTATCCTCGCATCCCGAAGCAGTGCATTACCTTCGACGAATATCCTGTCTTCAAGCAGAAATATCGCGTACCCATCGATTACGATTGGCAGCAGTTCGTAGAGAAGGGAGCCGAGACGGCCATTAACGTCAATACGATGAACGCTTTACTGCGGAAGTGGCGATTTCTAGGGGACGAAGAGACGATGGTGGATGCCGGAATTAAGGTGACAGCCGTGCGCCTGAATTGGACATAGTTGCATTCATACGGCGGTTGATAAAGCTTCCCATTCGTCATGCGTCACTATATCTTCTATAATGGTGGTGTAGACAGGGAGGATGTCAATGAGTGAAGCAGACAAGCAGTCCCATAACGAGACCATTACGAAGCATGAACAAATTCTGCACTATATTCAAGGGCTGAAGATTGGTACGAAAATATCTGTCAGAGCAATTGCAAAGCAGTTGAGCATTAGCGAGGGCACCGTATACAAGGCGTTCAAGGAGGCCGAGGCGTCTGGTCTCGTCAGCACGAAGGAGCGGATCGGCACGGTGCGTATCCAGCGGAAGCGGCGCGATGCGGTAGACCAGCTCACGTTCGGCGAAGTGGCCCAAATCGTGGAGGGGCGACTGTACGGAGGATTGTCGGGGCTTGATAAGACGCTGCACAAGTTCGTCATCGGCGCGATGGAGCTAGACGCCATGATGCGTTATATCGATGAAGGCAGCCTGCTTATTGTAGGGAACAGGGCCAGCGCGCACGCTCGCGCCCTGGAGCAAGGCGCGGGCGTTCTCATCACGGGGGGGTTCGAGCCTAGCGAAGAGACGGTGGAACTGGCTGACAAGCTGGCGCTGCCGATTCTGTCTTCAAGACATGATACGTTCACGGTCGCTTCCATGTTGAACAGGGAGATGTACGATCGATTAATCAAGCGCAAGATTATGCTGCTGGAGGATATTGTCACATTCAGCCGCACAGCGGATGTGATGACGGTTGGACGGACAGTGGGCGACTTCTATTCGTTGTCGCGAGAGACGGGCTTCAGTCGCTTCCCGGTGCTGGACGAGCGTAAGCGGGTAATCGGCATGATTACGGCGAAGGATGCTGCCGGAGCCGACGAGCGTACAGTGGTGGAGCGGGTCATGACGAAGCATCCCATTACGGCCGCGCCCAATATTACGGTTACTTCCGCAGCGCATACGATGGCTGCCGAGGGCATTGATCTGTTGCCAATCGTCGACCGCCATCGCAAGCTGCTTGGCGTTGTGACACGGCGGGAAGTGCTGGATGCGATGAAGTTCGCAGGGAAGCAGCCGGAATCGGGGGAGACGTTCGAAGATTTGATGTGGGCGGGATTTATGAACTCTGCGAAGAGCGGCACCGAGGAGGCGAGCATCACCTATAAAGGCAGAGTAAGTCCGCAGATGTCGGGGGCGCTCGGCATGGCATCGGAAGGATTGTTATCTACGCTCATGATTCAGGGTGCCAGGAATATGATCAGGGAGACGGGCAAGCGGGATTTCCTTCTGGAGAGCATGACGACTTATTACGTGAGGCCAGTGCAGATCGACAGCGAACTGCTGGTGAAGCCGCGAGCGCTGGAGCTCAGCCGCAAGTTCTCCAAGCTGGAGGTGGAGGTTCACGACGAGCAGGGGCTGGCCGCCAAGGCGATGCTGACGGCCCAGATGATTGATCCTTATTGACGCTGTTGTTCCTTCAAGCGCTGGTAGTAACCTTGATTGCGTATGCCTGCGAACAGGTTGAATACGCCGATGATAAGGAAGATTGCCCCGATGACGATACGCAGCGTGGATTCGTTCGACAGCAGCAGTTGCACGGCTGCGATGAATATAAGCATGGCGCCCATGCTCATATTCATACGGGCGGAGCAGATGCCTTTCCATTTGACATCCGTTGTGCGTCTGGACTTGATGCTGAACCATACCGAGCCCATCAGGCTAATTAGAATGCAAGGCGCAAGTACCCATTGAATCAATTCATTCATCGTTGATTATAGCAGCTCCTTTACGCATAGAGACGAGCGCCTGCAGTGGAGCGGGCGCCCGTTTTTTTCTATTGTACCATGAATGCCGCCGCACTGTCTTATCCTTAGCTGGGAGGTCTGGCATAGGATTTGACCGTCATCCATATTTGTAGCACATTGTCGACGAGCAGGACGGTTTTCAGCTCAATCGTATAATCTTTGCCGTACACGTCCCGGTATACCATGCTCTTCAGCAGGTTGCGAGCAAGCCTGGCGTCGGAGTCGATGTCGTAGATGCTTTTGCCCAAGAAGATGGACAGATGTTCCTTGACACGCTTAATGAGCTCCGATTCCGTCAATTCATCTAGCCTGGCTCTCATCTGCTCGTTCGCGCTTCCGTTTTCTATCCTGAGCTTAATACTTTTGATAACGGTATGCTGCGATTTGTAGTAATTAAGATTTCTAATGTCCTGCTCGTATTGCTCGAGCTGCTCCTGCAGTCCCCGGTTGACATTGTACATATGCTGGAACTTGGCGATGTGCAGCGTGTTCAGGATCGCAGCTCCAATCAGCATGCCCGACAGCAGCGCGCCGAGCAGTTGCATGCATCGTGTGTAGCGCTGGAAGGGAGGCAGTCTCATCTGTTATACCGCCCCTCTGCAGAGGATTCTTACTAATTCCGTTGCGATGTGCGCGCCGAGGAAGGCGAACAGAATGAAGCAGATCTGCTGCGCTGCAGGCGATAGCTGACCGGCGGATATGTTGCTCTCTATGACGCGGACGGGATCGATCGAGCCTCCGATAGCGGCGACAATCGCCCATATTTTCAACCGGGCAGCCGTATCCATCATGATGGTCGCAGGCGGCATCAGCATGAAGACGGACCCGATGCCGGCCAGCATGGCGCCTCCTATCACGATGCCGAATGCGATGAAAAAATCCAGTCCTGCTTTGGACAGGAAGTAACTCATGGCCATCTCCCTCTCATTCTCTCCGTACGATTCCTACTCTCATTGTATGGGCGTGTCCCCCTCCAATATGATAAAATAGTCATATTCATTGTCTGATAGAGGAAAGGAAGAGATCAGGGTGGACGTCTATAGCGGTTCTTCGTTCGTGCATCTTCATGTTCATAGCGAATACAGTCTGCTCGACGGCGCAGCCCGTATCCCGGAGCTAGTTAACCGAGCGGCGGATCTGGGCATGGACGCGCTGGCGCTTACGGACCATGGCGTAATGTACGGAGCTATTCCGTTCTATCGCGCATGCCGTGATCGCGGCATCAAACCGATCGTCGGCTGCGAGCTGTATGTGACGGCAGAATCGCGCTTCCAGAAGGGCTCGCGCAAGGATCACCCCATCTATCATCTGATCGTGCTGGCCAAGAATGAGACGGGTTATCGCAATCTGATGCGGCTCAGCACAATCGGCTATCTGGAAGGCTTCCACTATAAGCCGAGGGTGGACATGGCCTCGCTGGAGGAGCATGCCGAAGGTCTCGTCTGCCTGAGCGCTTGTCTTGGCGGCGAGGTGGCCCAGCATCTGCTGCACGACCGCAAGGACGAAGCTCGCGCGGCGGCGCTTCGCTATCGGCAAATATTCGGCGACGACTTCTATCTGGAACTTCAGGATCACGGATTGCTGGAGCAGAAGAAAGTAATGGCATACATGATCGCCCTTGCTCAGGAGACCGGCATTCCGTTGGTCGCGACGAACGATGCGCATTACTTGCGTCCAGAGGACAAGGAGGTCCAGGATGTCCTGATCTGCATCGGTACGGGCAAGACGGTGGAGGACGAGGACAGATTGCATATTCCGACCAACCAGGCTTACCTGAAGCACGCCGACGAGATGGCGGAGCTGTTCCGCCATGTACCGGAGGCGCTGAGGAATACTGTGGAGATTGCGGCCAAGTGCGAGCTGCATATTCCGCTTGGACGCGCTTCCCTGCCGGTGTTCCGACCGGTTCCAGCGGACATGAACTCCAGCGGTTATTTGTCCGAGCTGTGCAAGCAAGGGATGATGGCCAGATATGGCGATACGGAGAAGTGGCTGCATGATGCCTCCTACAGGGAGGCTGCGGAATCCCGTCTCGCCTATGAGCTTGGCGTAATCGACAAGATGGGCTTCAGCGATTACTTCCTTATCGTATGGGACTTCATTCGGTTCGCTAGAGAGAGGAGTATCCGCGTAGGACCGGGAAGGGGCTCCTCCGCCGGTAGTCTGGTTGCGTATACCCTTCGTATTACAGACATCGATCCGCTAAAGTATAAGCTGCTGTTCGAACGGTTCCTTAATCCGGAACGAATCTCCATGCCGGACATTGACATCGACTTCGACGATGAACGTCGCGAAGAGGTTATTCAATATGTCGCCGCCAAGTATGGCGAATCCCATGTCGCCCAGATTATTACCTTCGGCACGATGGCAGCCAGAGCGGCCGTTCGCGATGTAGGCAGGGCGCTTGCCGTTCCGTTCCAGGACGTAGATAAGGCTGCTAAGCTGATCCCGGGCGGCGTAGGCGTAAGCCTGCGCAGTGCGCTTGAGTCTAGCGGCGAGCTGCAAGAGCTGGCGAAGCGAGGTCCGAAGACGGAGAAGTTGATTCACATGGCGATGAAGGTGGAAGGCATGCCTCGCCATGCTTCCACCCATGCGGCGGGCATCGTCATCGCTGCGAAGCCGCTTACGCATTATACGCCGTTGCAGGAAGGCGGCGACGGCATCGCACTGACGCAATATGCGATGGAGAATCTGGAGGCAATCGGCCTGTTGAAGATGGATTTCCTCGGTCTGCGCACCTTGTCCATTCTGGAGAGGACGCTGCGCTGGGTGAAGGAGCTCTATGGCAGGGAGATTGACTTCCATACGGTGGACGATAACGATCCCGCTACGTACGCGATGCTGGGCAAGGGAGAGACGACGGGCATCTTTCAATTGGAGTCCGCTGGAGTCCGCCGTGTGCTGCGCGAGTTGAAGCCGACGGGATTCGAAGACATTATATCCGTACTCGCGCTGTATCGCCCCGGACCGATGGAATTCATTCCGCAGTATATCGGGGGCAAGCATGGCACGATAGATGTCCACTACCCGCATCCGGACTTGAAGCCGGTGCTCGCCGACACATACGGCATCATCGTCTATCAGGAGCAGATTATGGCGATCGCTTCCCAGATGGCGGGATTTACATTGGGAGAGGCGGACTTGCTGCGCCGGGCGGTGTCCAAGAAGAAGCGGGAGGTGCTGGACGAGCAACGGGCTCATTTCGTACAAGGGAGTCTCCGCATGGGATATGTCGCTGAAGATGCCAATCGTGTCTACGATATGATCGTGCGCTTCGCGGATTACGGCTTCCCGAGAGCGCATGCGACGGCATATGGCGTGCTTGCCTTCCAGACAGCCTGGCTGAAGGCGCATTATCCCGTTCCGTTCATGGCTTCCATGCTTTCTTCGGTCACCGGTAACATGCGCAAGACCGCTCAGTACGTCGATGAGTGCAGACGGATGGGGATTGAAGTGCTGCCCCCCGATGTGAATGAGAGCGGCGTCTCCTTCACGCCTGTAGATGGCGCCGTTCGATTCGGTCTGGCCGCTGTTAAAAATGTGGGCACGACCGCTATCGAGGCGATTATGAGAGAACGGAAGAAGCAACCCTACGACAGTATGCTGGATCTGTGCAAGCGGGTCGATCTTCGCGTCGTCAACAAGCGCGTGCTGGAATCGTTGGTCAGCGCCGGGGCGTTTGATTCCTTGCCGGGTCATCGCGCCCAGCTTCTGGGCGCGCTTGAGGAGACGATGGAGGTCGCTCAGAAGTGGCGCAAGGAGCGAGAGGAGCTGCAGATTGAGTTGTTCGGCTTCGACGAAGTACAGAACTGGGATGTGGAGCTGTCGGACATTCGTCCGTTCGGGACGGCTCAGAAGCTGGATCTGGAGCGGGAACATATCGGGCTGTATCTGTCCGGCCACCCGCTGGAAGCTATCGCGCCCGTGTTGGACGGTCTGCAGTTGGATCGGCTCGTTCAGCTCTCGGAAGTTCCTGACGGCTCCGCTGCCGTTCTGGGGGTCATGATCGCCGGCATGAAGCCGTTCCGGACGAAGAAGGGGAAGTCGATGGCGTTCCTAGAGGTGGAGGATCGCGTCATGCGCGTGGAAGCCGTTGTCTTCCCGTCGGTATGGGAGAGATACTCCTCCAAGCTGCACAAGGACGGCCTTGTCATAATATTGGCGAAGGTGCAGCAAGCGGACGAAGACTTTAAGTTGCTCATCGAGGAGGTTGTGCCTCTGGATGGCGAACAGCAGGATCTTACGGCTTCCGTTCGCTGGCTAAGGGGGAAGGCGGGCTTCAGAGGAGGCGGAGGCTATGGCGGAAGGCGGAGTGATCGGACATTACCTGGCAGTACGCAGTCTGAACGGCGGAGACAAGCGCTGAGTCCTCCCTCAGTGGGGAACAGCTCCGAAGGAAAGTCATACCGCGCCTATATTAAAATTTCCGCGGATAACGAGCAGCGGGAGATTCTGTCCAAGCTGAAGCGAATATTGGAGCGGCATGCAGGGTCGGTGGAGACGGTGTTGTTCTATGAACGGGAAGGCAAAATGCTGGCGCTGAACAGACGATCGGGGGTCACTCCTTCGCCTGAGCTTGCGGGCTTCGTCGAAGCTCTGCTCGGCAAGGGCACATTCGTCTTGAAATAAGGGGCATGTTCGCTGCACATATTATCAGATACTCGCATATGCATAGAGATACAAGCAGCAGCGAGAGGATGAATGCCCATGAATAAAATCGAGGATTGGTTGGCGAAGCGAGGCGTGACGGTTGGCGATATTGCGGACATTGTGTTCACATTGCAGCATCCTTATAACAGGGACCTGAAGCTGACCCAATGTGAGGAAAGCGTGCGGGCCGTGCTGGGCAAGCGTGAAGTGCAATACGCGCTGTATACAGGGCTTGCGCTTGACGAACTGGCGGAGCGTGGCTTGCTGCCGCAGCCTCTGCAAGCCATTATGGAAACAGACGAGTCGTTGTATGGCGTCGATGAGACGCTAGCTCTTGGCATCACCAATGTATACGGCATGATCGGGCTGACAAGCTTCGGATATTTGGACAAGACCAAACCCGGCATCATCCGCCAGTTGAATGTGAAAGAGAACGGCATACATGTATTTTTGGATGATTTGGTAGCGGGGCTGGCTGCCGCCGCTTCCGCACGCATCGCTCACGGCGACCCCAAGGCCATTCAATATCATTTGCCGGAGTCGCTATAATTATGTTATCATTATGGCATCATTATGGCCTTTGACGGGTTGGATTTTTTTTGAAGTGAACGAAGCTTTACAGGAAGTTTCAGGAGGTACCACCATGTGGACGGTTATTTATATTGCACCCACGCCAGCAATAGCAGAAAACATCAAAGATCGGCTTACTGAAGAAGGTTTCTTGGTGAAAATCCGGCCTGTCAATTTGTCCAAACAGCAATATGAGATCCTAGTCCCATCAGGCGAGCTTGAGGAAGTGCAGGAAGTATTCAACACGATCATCCGTCCCTGAAGACTGGTTCGATACGATTGCGCCTTGAGAGGTGTCAAACTTGCAAATTAAGGACTTTTTTTCGAAGAAGAAATACGCGACGATACCTTCCGATCGCGCAGGACGGTCTGAGCGCTCCAAACGCGCCGACATTCCGGAAGGATTGATGAATAAGTGCGCCAAGTGCGGTACGATTCAGTACAGCAAAGAGTTGGAGAAAAATCTGAAGGTATGCTCGACGTGCGGGCATCACTTCCGTCTTAACGCTTGGGAACGAATCGGAATGACGCTTGATGACGGGCGTATGCTTGAGTTCGACGCACTGTTGGAATCTGAAGATCCGCTAAGCTTTCCTGGCTACGCCAAGAAGCTGGAAGCCCAGAAGGAGAAGTCCGGTCTCCGAGACTCCGTCATTACCGGCGAGGGGAAGATCGGCGGTTATCCCGTCGTCATTGCCGTCATGAGCTTTGATTTCTTCACAGGCAGCATGGGCTCTGTCGCCGGCGAGAAGATTACGCGGGCTGTGGAAGCGGCACATGAGCGCAAGCTGCCGCTTATTATTTTCTCCACATCCAGCGGAGCGAGGATGCAGGAGAGCATACTCAGTCTGATGCAGATGGCGAAGACGAGCGCGGCGCTGGCGAAGTTCCAGAATGACGGCGGGCTGTATATCTCCGTGTTCACGGATCCGACGACCGGCGGGGTATCCGCCAGCTTCGCCTCTCTGGGAGATTACAACCTGGCGGAGCCCGGCGCGCTAATCGGCTTTGCGGGCCGGATCGTCATCGAACAGACGATTCGTCAGAAGCTGCCCGATGACTTCCAGACGGCGGAGTTCAACCTGCAGCACGGCCAGCTGGATATGGTCGTTCATCGCAAGGATATGAAGACGACGCTTGCGAAGCTATTGGACATGCATGGTGTAGTGAAGGAGGGATCAAGCGATGACTGAGCTTCCTTTCGAGAAGCCCGTTAATGAGCTTCGTCAGAAGATTAAGGAGCTGAAGAGCCTCAGTATGGGCAAGGGCATCGACTTCTCGGAGGAGATCGCTAGGCTAGAGGAACGCTGCAAGCAACTGGAGGAAGAACTCTACAATGAACTAACTCCAGCTCAGAAGATGCATCTCGCCCGCCATCATCAGCGGCCTACCTCACTGGATTTGATTCATTTGGTATTTACGGACTTTATGGAACTGCATGGGGATCGCCTATTCGCCGATGACCTGGCGATCGTAGGCGGTCTCGCGAAGTTGAACGGCGTTCCGGTTACCGTTATTGGACATCAGCGCGGCAAGGATACGCGGGATAACATTGCCCGATTCTTCGGCAGCCCTCATCCTGAGGGGTTCCGCAAGGCGCTGCGCCTCATGCAGCAAGCGAACAAGTTCAAGCGCCCTATCATTACGTTCATCGATACGAAGGGCGCATATCCAGGCAATACCGCAGAGGAGCGCGGCCAATCAGAGGCAATCGCGCGCAATCTGAGAGAGATGGCCGGCTTCGGCGTGCCTATTGTTTGCGTGGTTATCGGCGAGGGCGGCAGCGGCGGGGCGCTCGCGATTGCGGTTGGCAATCGGGTGCTTATGCTGGAGAATGCCATTTATTCCGCGATATCACCGAACGGGGCTGCGTCTATCTTATGGAAGGATGCCTCCCGTGCGGATGAAGCCGCGGAAGCGATGAGGATTACAGCGAATGACCTGTTGGAATTCGGTATAATCGAAGAGATCGTGGGAGAACCCAAGGGCGGAGCGCATCGCCATTATGAAGGTGTGGCGGAGTTGATCAAGGAGGCGCTATGGCGCCATCTGGAAGGGCTCAAGGACATGTCGGGCGAGGAACTGATTGCGGACCGTTACGAGAAGTTCCGCAAGATTGGCGAATTCCGTATGGCCTCTCCGGAGCAATGCGATGCGCAGGAACAGTCTGCTGAAGATTCCGGAGACGGGGAACAAGCGGAACAATCTGAAGTCATGGAAGCGAATCGGGAGGAAGCAAGCCCTACGCTGAATTAAGGATTTAGGGATACAATCGTATTTTGGTTTACGGAGGCGGTAAGGATACCGGAGTCGTTGCGAGAATACGTGTATGCATATATGTTAATGAATTTCAGGCACTATACGGAGGATACGAAAACATGCGCAAAACAAAAATTGTCTGTACAATTGGACCTTCTAGCGAATCGCTGGAAAATACGAAAAAGCTGATTCAAGCAGGGATGAACGTTGCCCGCCTGAACTTCTCGCACGGTGACTTCGAAGAACATGGCAACCGAATTAAAAATATTCGTCTAGCTAACGCGGAGCTAGGCACATCCGTAGCTGTCCTGCTGGATACGAAAGGCCCTGAAATCCGCTTGGGCAAGTTAAAGGAAGAACCGATTGAGCTGGTTCAAGGCGAAGCCGTTACGTTGACAACGGAAGAAATTCTGGGAGACCGTACTCGTATTCCTGTCACGTACGACAATTTGCCTAACGATCTGTCGCCAGGCTCCACGGTGCTGATCGATGATGGTTTAATTGGACTTCAGGTAGAGCGGATTGAAGGCACCGAGGTGCATTGCCGCATCATCAACAGCGGGTCGATCAAGAGCAAGAAGGGCGTCAACGTACCCGGCGTGAAAATCTCCTTGCCTGGTATTACGGAGAAAGACGCCGGCGATATCGTGTTCGGCATCCAGTCCGGCATCGACTTCATCGCGGCTTCCTTCGTTCGCAAAGCAAGCGACGTTCTGGAAATTAGAGAACTGCTTGAGAAGCATCATGCAAGCCACATCGGTATTATCTCCAAGATCGAGAATCAGGAAGGTGTCGACAACCTGGATGAAATTCTGGAGGTGTCTGACGGCCTGATGGTGGCTCGTGGCGATCTCGGCGTCGAAATTCCGGCAGAAGAGGTCCCTCTCGTTCAGAAGATGATGATCAAAAAATGTAACCTGGCGGGCAAGCCGGTTATAACAGCCACGCAAATGCTGGACTCCATGCAGCGCAATCCGAGGCCTACCCGCGCGGAAGCGAGCGACGTCGCGAATGCGATCTTTGACGGTACGGACGCAATCATGCTATCCGGTGAGACGGCAGCGGGCAGATACCCGGTGGAATCGGTGCAGACGATGTCCCGCATCGCCGAGCGCGCCGAGGACGCGCTGGAATATCGTGAAATCTTCGTAAAGCAGGCCAATGCGCAGCAGACAACGGTAACAGAAGCGATTAGCCAAGCAGTGGCCAATTCGGCGCTTGATCTGAACGCGAAAGCGATTGTAACATCAACGCAAAGCGGCTTCACTGCACGTATGATCTCCAAATATCGTCCCAAGGCTCCGATTATTGCTGTGACAACAGACGAAGCCGTTATGCGTCGTCTTGCGCTTGGCTGGGGCGTCATTCCGGTGAAGGGCGAAGAAGCGGCCACGACGGACGAAATGTTCGAAATCGCCATTAAAGGCGCGATGCAGACGGGAATGCTCAGCCTTGGCGATTCCGTCGTCATCACAGCAGGGGTGCCGGTAGGTCGAGCAGGAACGACGAATCTGATCAAGATCCATCATATTGGTGAAGTGCTTGCGCAAGGACAAGGCATCGGCAGCCAGACGGCTACAGGCAAGCTTGTCATCGCGAAGAATGCGCAAGAAGCGATCGATAAGACGGAGCAAGGCGACATTCTGGTTACCATCTCGACGGACAAGGATTACATGCCTGCATTCCAGAAGGCAGGAGCAGTTATTACGGAGCAAGGCGGCATTACGAGTCATGCTGCGGTATGCGGATTAAACCTGTCCATTCCAGTTATTCTGGGCGTTGAAGGCGCAACGGACATGCTGAAAGACGGCATGGAAGTGACCATTTATGGGGAGACGGGCTTTATCTACTCCGGACAATCCAAAGTTTTTTAATACCCGCCGGCATAGTCGGTATAATGAGAAGAGCGATGGTGAGCATTCACTGTCGCTCTTTTCCAACCTATATACATAAAGATTGAGGTGTTGATATGACATCATCGTCAGATTGGGTGCTTCATCCGCTTCGCGTCAGATATCAGGAGACAGATCGGATGGGCGTGGTCTTCCATGGGAATTACTTGACATGGTTCGAGATCGGTCGTACGGAGTGGATCAGGAGGGCAGGTTATACTTACAAGAACGTTGAGGAGAGAGGCTTGCTGCTTCCCGTCGTTGATTTGCAATGCAAGTATATATCGCCTGCCCGCTATGACGATACTTTGCTTATATGTACAAGAGTGCTAGAAGCCAGTCCGCTTCGGGTCTCATTTCAATCTGAAGTGAGAAGAGTGGAGGAGGAACTGTATCATGCGAACTGTCTCTCTTCCGAGGCGATATTGCCGGGCGAACTGCTCGTGAGCGGCGGAACGAAGCATGTGTGGGTGAACGAGCAATGGCAGCCTGTTCGGCTAGACAAGAATATGCCTGAATTGTATGACTTGTTGAAATCATAATTCTCTCCGGGGAGGGTGGTGGAATACGATGTATAAATGGATATTCACGGCTCTACTCATCGTGCCGATCATTGAACTTTGGGGATTACTTCAGGTAGGCGATTGGCTCGGCGGATGGAATACGTTTTTTATAGTTGTCGCAATGAGTGTAGCAGGGGCTTATTTCTTGCGACGGGAGGGCCGCAAGCTATGGGTAGAGGCACAGCGGCAATTAGCGCAAGGACAGATGCCGGGACGTTCCATCATTGACGGCATATGTGTATTAATAGGCGGGGTACTGCTGCTTACTCCGGGATTTTTCACCGACTTCATCGGAATTGTCCTTCTCTTGCCGATGACCAGACCGATTCTGCGAGGGGTCGTCTTGCAATGGCTGGAGCGGAAGCTTAGGAATGGGAGCTTCACCATAAGAAGATTCTAAAGTTTACCTCTACTTTACATTTCGTTAACACGTTCGTGACGGATAGTAAGCATAATAGGGACAGGTAGAGAGAGTCTGAAGGAGGAGCAGCATGTCGAAGCAAGTGTCTCCATACTTGAACAGGGATTTAAGCTGGATTGAATTTAACCGGAGAGTGCTGCAGGAAGCGCAAGATATTTGTAATCCACTCTTGGAACGAGCGAAGTTCCTTGCTATTGTGTCCAGCAATATGGATGAGTTCATGAGTGTTCGTGTTGCAGGCATTGAAGACCAGATGCGGGCGGGATTGACCAAGATGGATTTCACGGGTTATACTCCTGCCGGTTTATGGAAGAGGCTCATTAAACGGGCAACTAGCATGGTATACGAGCAATATAGCTCGTACCGGGATGTGTTCCGTTCCCTGAGTAACCACGGCATTAACATCCAGTCTATGGATGAACTTGGGCCGATAGGCATGAAGGAGATGTCTGATTACTTCCATGAGATCGTATTCCCGGTGTTGACGCCGATGGCAGTGGATCAGAGCAGGCCGTTCCCTCTGGTACATTCCAAGGAATTGTATTTGGCTGTTTTGTTAAGGAGAGAGGGCGGCTCAGAAGAGGAAGATCCCTTTTTTGCGATCGTTCAAGTGCCGTCCATTTTATCACGCTTTGTTCCTTTGTCGGGAAGAAGCAGCAGCAAGAAGCTGGACTTTGTACTGCTGGAGGATTTGATAGAGACATTTATTCATACCTTATTCAACGGCTACGTACCGTTCTCGGTGAATCCCTTCCGATTGACGCGGAACGCAGATTTGACATTGGACGAAGAAGGAGCGGAAGATCTGCTGGAGGAGATCGAGAAGGAGCTGCGCCGCCGCCGCTGGGGTATTCCGGTTAGGCTGGAAGTATGCAAGGGCATTCATCCTTATGCGCTGCAGACGCTCATGGATGAGCTGGAGATTAGAGATAATCTGTTCCAGATTGAAGGACCGCTGGATTTGAGCTTCCTGATGAAGTTCGCCGATCAGCTTCCAGGTCACGACAATCTCCGATACGAGAAGGTGGAGCCAGTCTATCCCCGGGAATTCGAGGGCGAAGCAGATATGTTCGACGTCATCAGGCAGCGCGACGTACTGCTGTATCATCCGTACGAGTCCTTCGAACCGGTCAATGACTTCGTGACGGAAGCCGCGTATGATCCCGACGTGCTGGCGATCAAGATGACCATGTACAGAGTGAGCGGGCAGTCCGTGCTCGTTCAGGCGTTGGCCAAGGCAGCCGAGGCGGGCAAGCAGGTAACGGTCGTCGTGGAGCTGAAGGCGAGATTCGACGAAGAACGCAACATCGCCTGGGCAAGACAATTGGAGAAGGCAGGCTGTCATGTCGTATACGGATTGGTAGGATTGAAGACGCATGCCAAGATCCTGCTGGTAGTCAGGCGGGAGAAAGGCGTGTTGCGTCGCTATGTCCATGTAGGAACCGGGAATTATAATGACAACACGGCAACACTGTATACGGATACGGGACTGTTCACCAGCCATCCAATCGTAGGTGCAGACGCTTCTGCTCTGTTCAACGAAGTAACTGGTTATTCCACACCGCATGACTGGAGAGCCTTCGCGGTCGCACCAACGGATCTGAAGGGCAAGCTGATCAGGCTAATCGACCGGGAACGTGACAATGCGCTGGCCGGGCGGCCTGCCCGCATCATCGCGAAGATGAACTCGCTCTCTAATCAGGAGATGATCGACAAGCTTTACGAAGCTTCGCAAGCAGGAGTGAAGATTGATCTGATCGTGCGCGGCGTCTGCTGCCTGAAGCCAGGTGTAGCAGGAAGAAGCGACAATATTCGCGTCATTAGCATCGTGGATCGGTATCTGGAGCATTCGCGCATTATGTACTTCTTGAACGACGGCGGGGAAGAAGAGGTGTATCTATCCAGCGCGGACTGGATGACCCGCAATCTGCTCAAGCGCATCGAGTTGATGTGTCCGGTATTCGACGCAGGCTTGCGCACCGTGCTGATTAATATGCTGAACATGAATTTGGAGGACAATGTGAAGGCGCGCTTCCTGAAGCCGAACGGCTTGTACGAACATATATCCTCCGAGTCGGGCAAGCCGTTCCGCAGCCAGTTCGAAGCTATGAGCATCGAACTGTGGAAGGGTAATTACGCCTACTAATAAGCCGCCGGCATCGCCAGAACGGGAATAAGACCCCAGTGCTTGCGGAAGTCGGGGGCCGCCTCTTCCGTCTGGCGACGCTCTAATCCAAGGTGGCCACGAAAGTCTAGCGGTTGGATGAGAAGCTGCCCGTCCGCTTTGTCCATCTTGATCGCGCCTATCGCTTGCGTCTCGCTGCGATCAAGCGCTGCCGCAAGCTGGAGCAGACTTCCCAGCTTGCAGATGAGTTCCAGGTCGCTCTCGGTGACGAGCTGACGGTAAGGCACAATATGATTTCTTGCTTTTCCTTTGCTGCGGAATGATGCGATGGCGGCAGTCATGATGATTTCCCGATGCGACAAGCCATTCAGATGGGCATGAATAATCAAGTAGAAGGTATGCTTGGCATAATCATAATAGTCGATGGATGCGCCGACCTTGAACAGCTTGGATGCCGTATCAAGCAATCTCGCGCTAATGGCATCAAGCTGCGGGCAGATGGATGCCAGATAGTCGTGCATCTCCATCGCAAGTCTATTCACATGCAGAACATGTCCTCTAGGCGCTTCCGTATGGAGGGCGCTCATATTGTCCACGCTGTATGCGAGCGGATCGTCTAGAAGAGGCCGGCTCGGGAATCGTGTCGCATGGAACAGTCCGTCCCGAAGGCCTGCGCCGCATATCCAATAATGAGAGGCTTGCACCGTCTCGAAGAAGACGCGAAGAATAGCGATTCCGGGAAGGATGACATCCGCCCGGTCTTTGGACAAGCCCCCCAGCTTGCGTCTATCCTCCAGGGGTAACAGGCGCATATGATGGAACATTTCGTTCACTTGCCCTTCTTGCAGCATGTAATTATGAGGCGCAGCGAACGGATAATGCACAGCCGCCTGATGGCGCTTGGCAAGGGCTCGGACAGTGCCGCCAATTCCAATCAGCGGCAGCCCTGGAGCTGTATGAACCCATGACAGTTCTTGCAGCGCCTTTCTCACTTGCTGTTGCAGTTGTTGTAGTGTGTCGTCGCTCATACCGCCTGTGCTGTCGTATCGTTTGTTCATGCTGACGCAGCCGAACGGTAGGGAGACGCTATGCAGAATGGCTCTATCTCGGAACAGGGTAAGCTCGGTGCTGCCGCCTCCGATATCGATCAGATAGCCATCGGACACAGCAAGTGAATTAACCATCCCGAGGAATCCGTAGGAGGCCTCCTGTTCACCTGATAACAGTTCAATAGCCAATCCCGTCTCGCATTTGATAGCATGAAGAATACTGTGGCAATTGGCCGCATTGCGAATCGCCGCTGTCGCAGCCGCTCGGATGTGCGCGATGCCATGATGGGAGCAGAGTGTGGTGAAGTGTCGCAATGTATCGATCAGTTCGCGTAGTCCTTCCTCTGACAGACGGCCCTTGTCGTCAAGTTTATTACTGAGCCTTGCCGACTCCTTGGCACCGTCCACGACGCGGTGCGCTCCGCTGTCCGTTCTCTCATAGACGACCAAGCGGACAGAGTTGGAGCCGATATCGATAATGCCGATACGTTGTCCTGACATGTGCATGTAACATAAACCTCCGATATTGCGGTTTTCCCGCTATTTTAACATACAGTCGGGGAAGAAGTATATTCTGGGGAACAGGGTGGAATAATGAGCTGTCGAATAGAATTATTACGCGATTCAAATTATCAATGACAGCGATAAAGCATTTTTATATCGCATTATGTTGGCTTCTTCTACTAAATGCTTTATGATTAATAACGATGTATGCGTATCGAGATACATGATATTGATTATGAACCTATTTGAGCATAAAAGGAGAGAGAACGATGACAGCAACAAAAGGACTGGAAGGAATAGTCGCGGCAACGTCCTCCATCAGCTCCATTATTGACGGCGTATTAACATATCGCGGTATCAATATTGATGAACTTGCCGAGCATGCTTCCTTCGAAGAGGTTGCTTATCTGCTATGGTACGGCAAATTGCCGAATCGTTCCGAGCTTGCCAAGCTGCAAGAGCAATTGGATGAATATGCTGATGTTCACGCTTCGGTAATCGAAGGGATCAAGCTGTACCCGAAGGGCGCCAATTCCATGGCGGCGCTTCGCACTGCGATATCTAGCCTTGCCCTGTACGATGAATCCAGCAATGATATGTCGCTAGAAGCTAATCAACTGAAAGCGATTAAATTACAGGCACAGCTGCCTACGATCGTCGCTGCATTCGCGCGAATCCGCGAAGGGAAAGAGCCTGTCGCTCCGAAGAAGGGCGTCTCAATCGCACATAACTTCTTGTACATGCTGACGGGAGAAGAGCCTGCGGACGTAGCTGTGAAGGCGCTGGATCAAGCGTTGGTTCTTCATGCGGACCACGAGCTGAACGCATCCACATTCGCCGCACGCGTCACGGTTGCGACATTGTCGGACATCTATTCCGGGGTCACTTCCGCAATCGGTGCATTGAAGGGACCGCTGCACGGTGGAGCTAATGAAGCGGTAATGGTGATGCTGGAGGAGATCGGTTCCTCGGATAAGGTGGAATCCTATATCAACAACGCGCTTGCGAACAAGGTGAAGATTATGGGCTTCGGCCATCGCGTATACAAGAATGGCGATCCCCGAGCCAAGCATCTGCAGAAGATGTCGCAGGAACTGGGCAAGCTGACGGGCAACATGGAGTTATACGAGATGTCCGTGAAGATTGAAGAGCTTGTTACCGGTCAGAAGGGCCTGAAGCCTAACGTAGACTTCTATTCTGCGTCTGTCTATACCGCTCTGCGAATTCCGCGCGATCTGTTCACGCCAATATTCGCAATCAGCCGTGTATCGGGCTGGAGCGCTCATATATTGGAGCAATATCAAGACAACCGCCTGATTCGTCCGCGTGCCGACTATGTAGGTCCTGTCAGCGCGCGTTACATTCCGATTGACGAACGCTAATGATGAGTAAGGTTAACATGAAGAGAGAGCGGATGCTATGCGTGTCTGTTCTCCTTTTCAATGTTTTGACCTAATAGGGTCTAATATGAGATGCTATTGAAGTGTGATTGAGGTGTGAACCAATTAAAGGAGGATATTATTCATGGCAAAATTCGAGAAATTCCAGCTTCCTACATCAGGTGAGCAAATTACGATCGACAACGGCAAGCTGCAAGTGCCTAACGAGCCAATCATCCCGTTCATCGAAGGCGACGGAACTGGCCGCGACATCTGGCGCGCTTCCAAGCGTGTGCTGGACGCTGCTGTCGAGAAAGCATATAACGGCTCCAAAAAAATCGCATGGTACGAAGTGTTCGCCGGCGAGAAAGCGTTCAACGAATACGGCGAGTGGCTGCCTGCCGACACGCTGACTGCAATCCGCGAGTACATCGTGGCAATAAAAGGACCTCTGACGACTCCGATCGGCGGCGGCATCCGTTCCCTGAACGTGGCGCTTCGTCAAGAGCTTGACCTGTACACTTGCCTGCGTCCGGTTCGCTACTTCAACGGCGTTCCTTCTCCGGTCAAGCGTCCTGACCTTGTCAACATGGTTATCTTCCGCGAGAACACAGAAGATATCTATGCCGGCATTGAGTACCAAGAGGGCTCCGCGGAAGTGAAGAAAGTCATCGAGTTCCTGCAGAAGGAAATGAACGTGAACAAAATTCGCTTCCCGGAAACGTCCGGCATCGGTATCAAGCCTGTATCCTCCGAAGGCTCCAAGCGCCTGGTGCGCGCAGCTATCGAGTATGCAATCAAGCACAACAAGAAGTCCGTTACGCTGGTGCATAAAGGCAATATCATGAAGTTCACGGAAGGCGCGTTCAAGAACTGGGGCTACGAAGTAGCTGAGCAGGAGTTCGCTGAGCAGACCTTCACATGGGGACAATACGATCGCATCAAAGAAGCCGAAGGCACAGACGCTGCGAACAAAGCGCAAGCGGAAGCGGAAGCTGCGGGCAAAGTCATCGTGAAGGATGCCATCGCGGACATCGCGTTGCAGCAAGTACTTACTCGCTCCACTGACTTCGACGTTATCGCTACGCTGAACCTGAACGGCGACTACCTGTCCGACGCATTGGCAGCGCAAGTAGGCGGCATCGGCATTGCGCCTGGCGCCAACATCAACTACCTGACAGGCCATGCAATCTTCGAAGCAACTCATGGCACAGCGCCTAAGTATGCGGACAAAGACGTTGTAAACCCTGGTTCCGTCATTCTGTCCGGCGTTCTTATGCTTGAGCATCTGGGCTGGCAAGAAGCTGCCGACCTGATCTACAAAGGCATGGAAACGGCAATCAACAATAAAACGGTAACGTATGACTTCGCTCGTCTGATGGAAGGCGCAACTGAAGTGAAATGTTCCGAGTTCGCTAACGAAATCATCAATCATATGTAAGGGGAGGTTTCACAGACATGGCGATTAAACGCAATAAAATTACGGTTGTAGGCGCCGGATTTACGGGAGCGACAACGGCGCTTATGATTGCCCAGAAGGAACTTGGCGATGTTGTGCTGGTCGATATTGAACCGCTTGAAAATCCGACGAAGGGCAAAGCGCTCGATATGCTGGAAGCTACGCCGGTGATGGGCGTGGACGCCAACATTACAGGCACTGCCAGCTATGCGGATACGAAGGACTCCGATATTGTCATCATTACGGCCGGCATTGCCCGGAAGCCGGGAATGAGCCGCGACGACCTCGTGAACACGAATGCCGGAATCGTAAAGTCTGTCTGTGAAAACGTCAAGACGACAAGCCCCAATGCGTACGTTATCATTCTTAGCAATCCGGTAGACGCGATGACATACGCTGCTTACCAGACGCTGGGCTTTCCGAAAAACCGCGTAATCGGCCAATCCGGGGTACTGGATACGGCGCGTTACTGCACGTTCATTGCACAAGAGCTGAATGTATCCGTTGAGGATGTTCGCGGCTTCGTGCTTGGCGGACATGGCGACGATATGGTGCCGCTCGTGCGGTATTCCAACGTAGCCGGCATTCCGATTGAGAAGCTTATTCCGGCGGAACGCATCGAAGCCATTGTACAGCGCGCTCGCGTAGGCGGCGGTGAAATCGTCAATCTGCTGGGCAACGGCAGCGCCTATTACGCGCCGGCTGCTTCCATTGTGCAGATGACGGAAGCGATCTTGAAGGACAAGAAGCGCATTATTCCGGTTATCGCTTACTTGGAAGGCGAATACGGCTACGACAACTTGTTCATGGGCGTACCCGCCGTTCTGGGCGGAGACGGCATTGAGAAGGTCGTCGAGCTGGATCTGACGGCAGAGGAGAAGACAGCGCTGGACAAGTCGGCGCAGTCGGTCCGCAATGTAATCGCCATCGTGAATGGCTAATGAATGAATAGCAAGACGTACGGGAGGACCCTGACAGCATACTGCCAGGGTCCTCTCTATTCTTTGAAGGGACGAGGTGAAATGAGATGATGCAAGAAGCAAGGGAGATGCTGAGAAGGATATACGGCTACGACAGCTTCCGGCCGGGGCAAGAGGAGATTATCGGCAGCCTTCTGGAGGGCAGGGATACGCTGGCTATATTGCCGACAGGCGGGGGGAAATCGATCTGTTATCAATTGCCAGCCTTGCTGATGGACGGTACGACGCTCGTCATCTCGCCGCTGATCTCCTTGATGAAGGATCAGGTGGACAGCTTGAGGCGGCTGGGCGTTGCCGCAGCATATGTGAACAGCTCCATGGGCGCGCAAGAATACCGGGATACGATGGCGCGCGCGATTGGCGGTGAATACAAGCTGCTCTATGCCGCTCCGGAGCGGTTCGACGCGCCTATGTTCCAGTCGCTGTCGGAACAGCTGCATATTCCGATGATCGCAATAGACGAAGCGCATTGCGTCTCGCAGTGGGGGCATGACTTCCGTCCCAGCTATAGACAGCTCGCCCATGCAATTGCCCGTATGGGCAATCGTCCTCTCGTATCGGCATTCACCGCGACAGCGACTCCCGAAGTGGCGGATGACATTGCGGCTATGCTTCAGCTGCGTGAGCCGAGTCGATTCGTCTCCGGGTTCGCCAGACCGAATCTGTCGTTGTCCGTCGTCAGCGGTGTGGACAAGCGCCGCTTCCTGGCGTCATTCCTGCAGGATCGCAAGGAGCAATCCGGCATCATCTACGCCGCGACCCGCAAAGAAGTGGAGGAAGTCGAGGCTTATTTGCAGGGAATGGATATGGCTGCGGGCAAATATCATGGCGGCTTATCAGACGTCGAGCGCAACGATGCACAGGAGAGATTCCGCTTCGACGAGCTGAAGGTCATGGTCGCGACGAACGCCTTCGGCATGGGCATCGACAAGCCGAATGTCAGGTATGTGCTGCACTGGCAGATGCCCGGCGATCTGGAATCCTATTACCAAGAGGCCGGACGTGCAGGACGGGACGGCGAGGACAGCGATTGCATCCTGCTGTTCGAGCCGGCGGACTCCAGTGTGCAGCGCTATCTGATCGAGCAGGGAACCGGCGGGGAGGAGCGCAAATCGGTGCAGCTGTCCAAGCTGCATGCGATGCTGAACTTCAGTCGGACACAGCGCTGCCTGCAGCAGTTCATCGTCGATTACTTCGGCGAGAGGGATGTACCGCCTTGCGGCAAGTGCAGCAATTGTACAGATAAGAGCGAACCTGTTAATCGTACGGAGGAGGCGAAGATGGCGCTATCGTGCGTCGGCCGCATGAAGGGAAGATTCGGGGTGACGATGGCGGCCAAGGTGCTGAAGGGATCGCGCGACAAGCGGCTGCTTGAGTTCGGCCTGGACCGCCTGTCCACTTATGGCCTCATGCGGCATCTGCCAGAACGGGACGTGGCAGACTGGCTGTATTGGCTAGTCGCGGAAGGATACTTGCGCTTAAGCGAAGGCCAATATCCCACCGTCTCGCTTGCCGCGAAGTCGCTGCCGGTGCTGGAAGGCCGGGAGACGGTCATGCAGCGCGTCAGGGCAAGCGTGCGCAAGTCGGAAGCGGGGCATGCTGCCTCTTCGCCGTTGTTCGATGCGCTCAAGGCGTGGAGAAAGGAGACGGCCGCAGCGGAGGGCGTGCCGCCGTTCATGGTGTTCTTCGATGCTACCTTGCGGGACATCGCGGGCGCCAAGCCGTCGACGCTGGACGAGCTGTTGCAAGTGAAGGGGATCGGCGCAGCCAAGGGGGAGAAGTACGGCCATGCGATATTGTCGGTGGTCACATCTGTGGCGTCTCCGGACGGTATTGATGGCTCAGCCTGGAATGACGGGGATACCTTCGCAGGGAATGCATCGGGGAGCGTGAGCGGCCGATCTCAAGCCGCAGCGTCCAGATCAGGAGGGCGCGCAGGCACCGACGAACAGAGTCACAAGACGACGCTGGAGCTGTTCAACAGCGGTCTTGACGCTGCGGCTGTCGCTGCCGAGCGAGGACTGAGCCAGACGACGGTGGAGGGTCATCTGATCCGCTGTGCGCAAGAAGGAGAGGAGCTCGATTGGTCGAGGATCATTCCGCCGCAGCATGAAGCGCTGATCCTGCAAGCGATCGAGAAGGTCGGTGGTGATAAGCTTCGTCCCATCAAGGACGAACTTCCGCCAGAAGTCGAGTATTTCGCCATCCGCGGCGTTCTGTTCAAGCATGGGTACTCGAAGGAAAGTTGAATATCGGACAGAAAACGTTCATTTGAAAAAAATAATGATTCTGATAAACTAATGATAGCAAGTATGATGGATGAAATAGGAGGAATCAGGATGTATAGTGCTTTTTTATTGTTGCATGTCATCGGAGCAGTCGGGATGGGCTTCTATCTCGTATTGCCAATTATGCTGGGACGTGCTCCCAAGCTGGCAGGCGCCGGGCAGGGAGGGCTTGCCGAAGGGCTACTGTCCGCTAACCGTATCGCGCAGTACTTTTTGATATTACAGCTGCTGACAGGCGGTTACATTATGACGAAAGCGGACTATGCGGTCATATGGATGATTATCATCACTGTTCTGTTCCTTGGGATCGCGGCACTGGGCGGCATTATCTCGAAGCCGCTGAAAGCTGTCGTAGCTGCGAATGAAGCGGGGCAGAGCGCCAGTGAACATATCGGGAAAGCCCGCGTGCTCAGTCTTGTCGTACTGGTGCTGTATCTTGTCATGATCTATTATATGAAAGTTCCCATAATGAAGTAATGAGGAAGATGATAGCTAGCAAGAGTTGAGCTTGAAGTGACAGGCGTCTATTGTGGCGCTGTCGTTAGCTACATATATGAAACGGCGGGCAGCCTTTTCTTTTGAAGAGTGCTGCCCCAGCCTTTATTTAGGGGGATTACGTTGTGCAACAAGTTTCACCGCAAATCGTAACGTTTGGCGAATCGATGGCATTATTCATGCCCCAAGAACACAAAACGATTGAGCGTGCTGCTCAACTGGATCAAAGCTTCGGAGGCGCAGAGAGCAATGTTGCGATCGGCCTTGCGCGGCTGGGAGCTTCTGTCGGCTGGTTCGGCGCTCTCGGCAACGATCCGTTCGGCCGGTTGATCTTGAAAGCGCTACGAGGAGAAGGGATAGACGTCTCGAGAGCGCGTCTGTCCGACGAAGCGCCGACAGGCATGATGTTCCGTGAGCATGTGGCAGGTCGACTGGCTGTTCATTACTATCGGAAGCACTCCGCAGCGAGCAGGATGCAGCCGGAGGATTTGGACGAGGATTACATTCGCGGGGCCAAGCTGCTGCATGTGACGGGCATTACGACTGCGTTAAGCGACAATTGCCGCAATACCGTGCGGCGTGCGATTGCCATTGCGAAAGAGGCCGGCGTGAAGGTGAGCTTTGATCCTAATCTCCGTCTGAAGCTATGGAGTATCGAAGAAGCGAGGGAGACGCTGCTTGAATTGGCGGCTGATGCGGATTATTTCCTGCCGGGCTGGGATGAGCTGAAGCTGTTGTATGATACCGATGATTTCGATGTCATCCGTGACAATCTGAACCGTTTGAAGGCTGTATCAGTCGTGAAGGGGATGGGAGATGCTACGCTTGTTATAGAGAATGGGCAGGAAACGTCTGTTCCTTTCTACCCGGCGGAGAGCGTAGTCGATACAGTCGGCGCTGGAGACGGCTTCTGCGCTGGCTTCCTAGCGGGACTGATGAAGGGCATGACTGCTGTGGAAGCGGTAAGGCTGGGCAGTATTAACGGATCGCTGGTCGTACAGATGAGAGGCGATTGGGAAGCGCTGCCGGATTGGGACGTTGTCGAGCAACGGCTGTCCGCCAAAGCCTGGGTGGAGCGTTAAAATGACGGAAGCGGGCGGATCGAAGGGCCAGCGCCGACGCGAGTCCATTCTCCTGCTCATGAAGCAGCAAGGTCGGATCACGATCAGTGAGATTGTGTCGAAGTTCAACTGCTCGGAAGCGACTGCTCGCAGGGATCTGGAGCAGATGGAAGGCAACTATCCGGTCATTCGAACGATTGGCGGAGCGTTGTATGACGGATTGGGAACAGTCCGGGAGCTTCCGTTCGCGGTGAAAGAAGAGCTGTCGATTCTGGAGAAGGAACGGATTGCGGGATTGGCGGCGACACATATTGTCGAAGGTGATGTGATCGGTCTGTCAGGCGGCACAACGAACTTTCTGCTGGCGAAGCAACTGAAGCTTCGCAAAGGCATTACCGTTGTCACGAATGCTGTTAACATCGCCATGGAGTTGGGAGGCAGTGACATCCAAGTCGTCGTGATCGGCGGCATCATGAGACACAACAGCTTCGAATTATGCGGGCCGCTCGGTGAAGGTATGATTGCCCAGCTTCATATTACTAAGATGTTCATCGGTATCGACGGAATCTCGGCGGAAGGCGGCATTACAAGTTATTCAGAGCAGGAAGCAGGCACGCTGAAGGCATTAATGGGGCGATCCCAGGCCGTCTATGCGGTGTTCGATCATACGAAGCGCAATCGTAATTCCTTATTCTCTTTAGCCGAGTTGTCGCAATTGCATGCCGTAATTACGGACGCACCGATTGAGGGCGAGCTTGGCGAACAATTGCAAGCACATGGCGTACAAGTGTATGTAACGGAATAGTGAGGCTAACGCCGAGAAGGTGCATGCGAGCGGTAATAGTGTAAGAAAGAAGAACCCGCCGGCCGGCGGGTTCTTTCACGTGCAGATCACGTGCAATTCACGTATAGTTCGCATGCAAAATGCATCAATGGCGAAGCTGGCTTAAGCGTTAAGCTTAAGCTTCAAATACAGACCGTCCCTGGACCCATGTCCGCAGGACGGAGAACGCTGCGTCGGTAAGGACGAGATCCGCTTGCTTGCCCTCTGCGATGCTGCCTGTCCGCTCGTATATGCCAAGCTGCTTCGCCGCATTACCGCTGGCCATCCGGCTAATCTCCACCGCTGACAAGCCGCTATGCTCTAGCATAAATCGGAAGGCGCCGATCATCGTCAGGCTGCTCCCGGCAAGCGCATTGCCTTCGCGGAGCCGCGCGACACCGTCTTTCACGCAGACAGCTTGACCGCCTAACTCATAGTCGCCATCCGCCATGCCTGCCGCTTCGATCGCATCCGTAATGAGGATGACCTTGTCCGCAGGCTTGGCAGCCAGCAGAAGGCGAATCGCCGCCGGATGAACATGATGGCCGTCCGCGATGATCTCCGCGTGGATTCTGTCGTCTGTCAAGACCGCGCCCAGCGTGCCGGGCTCACGGTGATGGAGGCCGCGCATGGCATTATACGTATGCACGGCTTGTGATAGGCCGGCATCTGCCGCAGCGATAATTTCACTGTATACGGCATCGGTATGTCCGGCGGTCGCTATAATACCGTTCTCCGACATCCAGGAGATAGCGTCAGTTGCACCGCTCGTCTCAGGAGCGAGGGTTAGCTGGCGAATTAGACCCGGATATTGTTCCTGCCATGCTTTGATCCACTCTAGCTGCGGCTCGCGAATATGTGCCGGATTCTGCGCGCCGGGCCACTTCGCGCTTATGAATGGTCCCTCAAGATGCACGCCGATCAGCGCGGCATAGGGCATATCCCCTTCGCGATAAGCTGCCGTCGCCGCAAGCACAGCTTCGATGCTCTCCTTCGGCGCGGTCATAGACGTTGCCAGCATAGCAGTCGTGCCCGAAGACGCATGGAACTTCGTAATCCGGTCGTAGCTGTCCGAATCGGCGTTCATGAAGTCGCCTCCGAAGCCGCCGTGCACATGCATATCGATAAATCCCGGCAGCAACCATCCGCCGTTGCCATTCTGCACGACATCCGCCTTCTCCATCCAATGCTTCTCGTCGGAAGCTGGAACGACGGCTTGAATAGTGTTCCCGACAATCCATACGCCGCCCTTCAATACTTCTTGCTCAAGCACAACGTTGACGTTATAGATGAAGCAGCTTCCTTGTTTTGTTGCCATTTAACCCAACATCCTTCCCGCTTCGCGATCAAGCAGAACGATGACTTGCTGATGTGTCTGCAGCAATGAAGCAGGCACCTTCGTCGTAATAGGTCCCGTCAGAGCTTCCTTGACTATTGCCGATTTAGCGGAACCGCGAACGACAAGCAGAATCGTCTTCGCCTTCATGATGGAGCCCACTCCCATCGTCACCGCACGCGTAGGCACATCGTCTAAGGAAGAGAAGAACCGGGCGTTCGCTTGTCTGGTCTCTTCCTGCAGCTCTACGATATGCGTACCGAAGGTTAGCTTATCGTCCGGCTCATTGAAGCCGATATGTCCGTTGTTACCGAGACCGAGCAGCTGAATGTCTGCAGGGTTATGAGCGATTAACGCATCGTAGCGGCGACATTCTGCTTCCACGTCCGCAGCGTTGCCATTAGGCAGGTGCGTCTGCTCCTTTGGGATATCGATGTGGGAGAAGAGTTGCTTGTTCATGAAATAGGCGTAGCTTTGATCATTGTCCGGCGTAAGACCGATATATTCATCCAGATTATACGTCGTGACATCTCTGAAGCTTACTTTTTTATTTTGATAGCTCTCTATTAGTTTGTCATAGATCCCGATAGGTGTCGATCCCGTTGCCAGTCCCAAAACTGCGTTCGGCTTGCTTGCGATTAGATTGACGTACAGCTCTGCTGCGTAATTGTCCAGCTGTTCCGACGTTTCGAAAATTTTGATGTCCATGATGAGCCTCCTGATCCTTTGATTGATTTGATTGTAATCTATATTTATAATCATCTCAACATGAATGATCGAAAATTTCATAATAATGATTGGTAAAGTCAAAAATGAGCGTTAGCTACATAGTGAACACATGGCGAGAAGCAATAGTAGCTCAATTGTGCTATGCTTATTGTAACTATTCTAATTCAGGTACGGGAGGACACGGGCTTGAAAGCGACTGATAATGAATCGATAGCGAAAAGGAAAAAGGAACATATTGCGATATGCCTCAACGAACAGGTAGCTGGCGTAGGCGTCACGACAGGACTTGAGCATGTGCACTTTATTCATAATGCATTGCCTGACGTTAGCTTCCAGGAGATTGGCCTGGAGACGGAGTGGTTCGGAAAGCGTCTGTCCGCTCCGCTGCTGGTTAGTTCTATGACTGGGGGAACGGATGAGGCGGGAGCTATTAATCGAAGGCTGGCCATTGCGGCGGAAGAGCGCGGCTGGGCGATCGGGCTTGGCTCCATGCGCGCCGCGATTGAGCATGAGGAGCTTGAGTCAACGTTCTCTATACGCAAGGAAGCTCCGAATATACCAGTCATCGCCAATCTCGGAGCTGTCCAGCTCAATTACGGTTATGGCCCCGATACTTGCAAGAGAGCGGTCGATATAGCCGAAGCAGACGCGCTGGTACTGCATGTGAACAGCATGCAGGAAGTGTTCCAGCCGGAGGGAGATACCGATTTCAGGGGGCTGCTGAAGCGGATCGAAGAGGTGTGCAGAGCCTGTCCGGTTCCGGTCGGCGTGAAGGAAGTAGGCTGGGGTCTGGATGCGATTACAGCAGCCTTGCTTTATGATGCAGGCGTATCCTTCCTGGATATTGCCGGGGCGGGAGGCACGTCATGGAGCCAGGTGGAGAAGTTCCGTACGAGCTCGCCGATTCAACGCGCCGCTGCAGAAGCGTTCCAAGGATGGGGCATTCCTACTGTGGAATCCTTGCTGGAGCTGCGCAGCCGGCTTCCTGAGGCTGTTCTGATCGCAAGCGGCGGACTGCATAGCGGCGTGGATGCCGCCAAGACGCTGGCGCTAGGCGCCAATCTGGCAGGCTTCGGAAGATCGCTGCTTCCCCGAGCGGCAATTACGGACGCCGCTCTGTCTGTTTCCAGTCTGCTGGAGCAATTCCAAGTGGTAGAATACCAGCTACGCGCCGCTATGTTCGGGATTGGCGCAGCTACGATCGAGCAACTGCGAAGCACGAGTCGAATAAAGGTAACCTGTTAGGTGAAACAAGCTTGCGTATATAAGCATAATTGATTGGGGATCTATAGAAGGAGTCGTTAGTATTATGATGAAACCTTGGTATGAGCAAAGCTTCGGGAAGGACTATATGATCGTATATCGCCATCGCGATTGGAACAATGCCAGCCGAGAGGTACATAACATGGCCAAAGCTCTTCATATACCCGATGGCTCAAGCGTATTGGACATCGGTTGCGGCATGGGCAGGCATGCGCTTGCACTGGCTGAAGCGGGTTATATTGTGACGGGCGTGGATCTATCGAACACCTTGCTGGATGAAGCCCGCGCTAATGATCCGGAGGGCGCTATAGCATGGGCGCATGGCGATATGAGAGAACTGCCGTTCCCGGACAGCACATTCGATGCGACAGTGAACATGTTCACTTCTTTCGGTTATTTCCCCGAGGACGTAGACAATGTGCGGGTGCTGGAACAAGTGCGGAGAGTGCTGAAGCCGAACGGTTCGTTCCTGATCGATTTCCTTAATCCTTCCTATGTAGCTCGGAATCTGGTACCGGAATCCCGAAGGAAGGATGAAGAAAGTGGTCTGCAGATCAAGGAAATCCGGTCAATCGTGGATGGCTGGGTTCAGAAGGAAATTACGGTGAGCGATGGCGGAATGAAGAGAGAGTACGTAGAGCGGGTAAGGCTGTTTCCACTGGAATGGTTCCAATTGCATCTGCAGCAGGTTGGCCTGCGACTGGAGCGGGTGCTTGGCCATTACGATGGCAGACCTTACGATGAAGTCGATTCGCCTCGCATGATTATGGTGGGCAAAGCGGTATGAGTCGATACATCATACAACTTCCTGAGGGCTGGCTGCAGGTGAAGGCGCCGTTGCCGTTCTCCCTGAAGTGGGTGAACAGTTATGTCATTCCGGAACATAAAGGGTACACGATAGTTGATCCGGGCTTGCGTACAGACGAGACGATCGCCGTATGGCGCGAGGTCATGGAGGAGAGAGGCATCCTATGGGCGGATATCTCACGTATTGTGCTGACCCATCAGCATCCAGACCATTATGGTCTGTCGGGGTATATGCAGGAGAGAAGCGGCGCTCCTGTCTATATGTCTTCTCGCGCGCATGCTTATGCCCGAAGACTATGGGGAGAAGACAGCGATTATCCGGGCGCGCTTGAAACGTTATTCCTTCAGCATGGCATGCCTGACGCTCTAGTGGGTGATATTACAAGGAATTTGTCGGAGTTCGTATCGCGTGTCAGTCCGCAGCCCGTAGTCCAATATATTGAAGCGGGAGATGAACTGCGGCTTGGCGATCGATTATGGCAGCTGATTGACGCGCCTGGCCATGCCTTTGGCGGATTGTGCTTCTATCAGCGCGAACTGCGCTGGATGATATGCGGCGATCAGGTGCTGCCGCACATTACACCGAATGTCAGTGTCGTGCCTGGGGAGGAACGCGATCCTCTTGGCTGCTTTTTGCAGAGCCTGGAGGAGCTGAAGGCATGGGAAGTATCATTAGCGCTTCCCGGGCATCGTGATCCGTTCACAGGCTTTCGCGAACGGCTCGAGCAGTTGCAAGGGCATCACGACCGGCGGCTTGCCGCGATGGAGGAGCTACTGAGGAATTCCGCAATGAACGCATTTGAACTATGCGAGTCGTCGTTCGGCAGTCACTTGCGGCGGAACCCCCATAATCTGCGCTTCGCCATGGCGGAGACATTGGCTCATTTGTTTCATCTGGAAGGCAAGGGAAAGGCGGTCGCAACCTTTCAGGACGGCGTATATCGGTATTTAGCAGGACGGGATATTTGCTCCATCAATTAGACCGGATAAAGAGCCAATCAGATCATGCTGATTGGCTTTTTTGCTTCTTAATCACAATAAATAATGCTCATTTAACTTACTTCGTCATCCAATATACGGATCATTATTCAATGATTCTGTCTTTTATGATGATTTAATGAATTTTTATTGCTCTATATATTGCATCACAATAAAATATATGATACATATTAAAGGGAGAAACGTGGGGAGCACAGGAACGACAAAATATCCAATCATCAAACATACGGAATGACAAAAGAGGAGAGATGGGCATGGAGAGGGAATTGGCGCTGGAGATTGTAAGGGTAACGGAATTGGCGGCGCTTGCGTCCGCTCCCTGGATGGGAAGAGGCGATAAGAACAGCGCAGACGGAGCAGCTACTTCGGCGATGCGGGAGATGTTCGACTCTGTCTCTGTTAAAGGCACGGTTGTAATCGGGGAGGGCGAGATGGACGAAGCCCCGATGTTGTATATAGGGGAGCAGGTTGGCAGCATGAATGGACCGGAGGTGGATGTGGCAGTTGATCCGCTTGAAGGAACGGACATTGTGGCCAGAGGCTTGAATAATGCATTGTCTGTTATTGCGGTTGCAGGCAAGGGACAGCTGCTGCATGCTCCGGACATGTATATGGAGAAGCTTGCGTACGGTCCTTCACTTGTTGGGCATTTGAGCATAACGGATCCCATGGAAGCGACCTTGAAGAAAGCGGCGGAGGTATTGAAGAAGAAAGTGTCGGATTTGACGGTCATGATACTGGATCGCACCCGGCACGAATCATTAATAAAAGTGCTGCGCAAAGTAGGCGTAAGAATCAAATTCCTGTCCGACGGCGATGTGGCGGGCGCGATGGCGCCAGCCTTCCCGGAAGCTGGCATCGATCTCTATGTCGGTTCCGGCGGCGCGCCGGAAGGAGTGCTTGCTGCGGCGGCGCTAAAATGCTTGGGAGGCGAGCTGCAGGGGCGATTAATGCCCGCCGACGCATCGGAATACGAGCGCTGCATTCGCATGGGAATCAAGGACCCATACCGCGTATTGACGATGGAGGATATGGTAGGCAAGGAGGATGTCATATTCGCAGCTACTGGCGTGACGCCCGGTGAATTCCTTGGCGGAGTCCGATACATGCCGGACGAACGGGCGGAGACGCATTCTATCGTCATGCGGGCCAAGACCAGAACGATCCGATTCGTGAAATCGCTGCATTATTTGCCTAACAAGCCGTTGTTGAACTATCCCCAGCCTCAGCCTGCCATTGCCAATCATGCGGATATGCAGGAGTAAGATCAGCCCTTAGTGATTAGCCCCCTGGTCTCCATGAGAGACAGGGGGCTAATTCCGGTGACTAATTGCCTAGTTGTCATGTGAAGGTTCAATCGAGCGGCGGAGTCGTCTTGCCTTCGCGTTCCGCTTGCTTGCGATGGGCGATACGGCTCGCGGCAGATGCAGCGATTGCTCCTACAATATCATCTAGGAACGTATGAATCTCGCCGTCCTTCTTGCTATTCAAGCGGACGAGAATGCCAGGCTTCACCTTGTCGATATACCCGAAATTCGTGAATCCGATGCTGCCGTACACGTTCACGATGGACAATGCGAGAATTTCGTCACAACCGTATAACCCTTCGTCGTGCTTGATCATATCCTGAAGCGGAGCCATTAGGCCGCCTTGTTCGGCCAGCATATCGAGCTGAATGCCAGTCAATACGGCGTTCTGAACTTCTCGCTTGGATAGTACAGCCTCTACATGCGCCACGCAATCAGTCGGGGTCAGTCCTGGGAAATAATCCTTCTGCAGGAAGTGGACAAGCTCAGCAATGCCCATTTTCGTCACACCGCGCTTTTCCAGCCATTCATCTGTTGCTTTCGCGACTTTGTCGCTATCCAGACTGTATATTTCCGATTTACTCATAATCTGGTTCCCCCTTATGATTTTGTGGACAAAACAGGTCTAAAAAAAGGAAGGGCTCGTATACATATTACTACAAATGCGGAGTTGTACAAAGCCGACCAGGCAAAAAAAGAATTGGGGAGGAAAAGCGAAAATGATTGGAAGAAGATGGATTCGCCATACTGCATTGGTGGCTCTAGTCGTGCTGCCAGTATTGACTGCCGGCTGCAGCCTGTTCTCGAAGGAAACTAGTCAACCGATCGATCCGCCGCCGCTGGATCAGAGCGGCTCGCAAGTGGATATGACCGATGATGCGGGAAGTGAGCAGACAAGTATGGGAAGCTTGCCGTCAGAGGGGGACGTGCCCCGCATGACCGTATATTTGCAAGATCCCGATGGCTACCTGGCTCCTGTAGCGCTGCCTTATACATTGGCGGACGGAGTGTTGCCGGGACAGAAGGCACTGGAGATGATGGTAGAGAACGGAGCGTATGCAGCGGGCGTGCCTGAGGGCTTCAGAGCGATGCTGCCGCAGGGAACTCGGATTCTGAATTATGACGTTAATCCGGACACCAAGATCGCTACAGTAGATTTCTCCGAGTCGTTCGTCAGCTACAATCCGCAGGATGAGAGGGCTATGCTGGAGTCGATCGCATGGACGCTTACAGCAAGTCCAGAAGTGAAGGGCGTAGAGCTGTATGTGGAAGGCGAGCGGTTGTCCGAGATGCCGATAGCGGGCTATCCGCTTGATGAAGCGCTAACGAGAGGCATCGGCATTAACATCGAGATTGCTGAGGGAGTAGCTTACAACGCATCCTTTCCGGTAACGCTGTACTTCTCTAATCAAACATTGAACGAGGAGCAATATTACGTGCCTGTGACCAGACTTGTTGCGCGATCCGATTCCGCCCTGCATGCCGCGATGGAGGAGCTGATAGAGGGGCCGATTGATAACAATCTGACCGGAGTCATTATACCGGGAATGGAAGTAGCCAGTATTGAAGAGATTGACGGCGTAGTCACCGTGGACTTGCTGGATGAGACGTACGAGGACGGACTGCCGATTCCTGCGGAAATGCTCGAGGCAGTCGTCTTATCCCTGACGGAGAATACGGATGCGGCCGCTGTTCAAGTGATGATTAACGGTCAATCCGGTATAATGGACGACCACAACCGTTCCTATAGCGAGCCCGTCGGCCGCAACCATCACGTTAACGCTTTGAAATCGTAATAGCGGTTGATGCAAGGCTGGAGCGGCTGCTCCAGCCTTGTCTTGTCTATGGCGTGCATGGGCGCCATAGGTGCATTTGTCCCGATGCTTTGTTACAATAGTAAGGATTACATAGGAATAAAGATTCAGGAGGCATATCTACATGAGAAATGACAGTCGGCAACAGAATCAGCTTAGGCCGATTACAATTGCAACTAATGTGAACAAGCATGCGGAAGGCTCCGTCTTAATCGAATTCGGGTATACGAAGGTCATCTGTACAGCGAGCGTGGAGGAGCGCGTGCCGCCATTCATGAAGGGACAAGGCAAAGGCTGGATCAATGCGGAGTATGCCATGCTGCCGCGTGCGACGCATTCTCGCAACCAACGGGAATCCGCAAGGGGCAAGCTGACGGGGCGTACGATGGAGATACAGCGACTGATTGGCCGCGCGCTACGTTCGGTTGTCGACCTGCAAGCGTTGGGTGAGCGAACGATTACGCTTGATTGCGATGTCATACAAGCTGACGGAGGCACACGCACCACTTCTATTACGGGCGCATTCATCGCGCTCGCATTAGCTGTTCAGCATCTCTCTAAGACAGCAAGCTTCTCCAGATATCCCATTACCGACTTTCTGGCATCTGTAAGCGTAGGCGTCATTCAGGAGCAAGCGATGCTGGATTTGAACTATGAGGAAGATTCAAAAGCAAAGGTCGATATGAATGTGGTTATGACCGGACAAGGCAAGTTCGTCGAGGTGCAAGGGACTGGCGAGGATGCGCCGTTCAGCCGCGATGAGCTGAATGCGCTGCTAGGGCTTGCGGAGGAAGGAATTAAAGAACTAATCGCGAAGCAGCGAGATGTGCTTGGCGAAGCTGCAAGTCGGATTGGAGAAAAATTCAAATGACGGATAAACGGATTATTATCGCTTCCAGGAATAGGGGGAAGATCGCGGAATTCTCCCATGCCTTCGGCCAATTGGGAATGCGGGTAGCCAGCTTGCACGATTATCCCGACTTTCCCGACATTGCAGAGACCGGGGACACCTTCCTGATGAACGCTCGACTGAAAGCCAAAGCATTGGGGGATGAGTTGGGCATACCCGTGCTCGCCGACGATTCCGGCCTAGAGGTTGAGGCGCTTGGCGGAGATCCAGGCGTCTATTCCGCTCGTTACGCCGGTGAAGGGGCATCGGATGCGGATAATAATGCGAAGCTGCTGAAGAAGCTTGCCGCTCTGCAAGATGATGCGCTCGGCACTGTGGAGAAGTTGCCGGACGGCTCGCGAATATGGAGCGAGGCCCGATTCGTATGCGTTCTGTCTCTATATGATCCCGCCGATGGCTCGTTCCTGGAGACGGAAGGCGAGGTGAGGGGCGTGATTACGGATCGTCCGCATGGCGACGGAGGATTCGGCTACGATCCGCTCTTCTGGCTGCCCCAGCTGGGTCGAGGCATGGCGGAGCTTTCGAAGGAGGAGAAGGGCGCAATCAGCCACCGTGGCGAAGCGCTCAAGAAGCTGCTCGCGCGCATAGAGATGAGATGAATAAGCAAGGACCTTGCTCTTCCTGTCAACTGACAGAGAGGGCAAGGTCCTTGCTTATTCTGGCTTCGTCAGTTAACTGATTCGGACCCGATAGTGCTTCAGCCATGTATTGACTTGCACGAGATAGGCGAACAGCTGAGGGCTCGACATAAGCTGGCCGAACCAAGGAAGATGGCTTGCCTGGGTTGCTTGCTCTGCAAGCTTTCTTACTTTCTTCGACGCGATAAGAGGGAGTAACGGCGAAGAGGGATCGTCCAGCACTTCCAGAATCATACGACGCACCGTCTCTAAGTAATTGGGATTGTGCGTTTTGGGATAGGGGCTTTTTTTGCGTGTCAACACATCATCGGGGAGGATACCTTTCAGCGCTTTACGCAAAATCCCTTTCTCCCTGTCTCCCACCGTCTTAATCTCCCAGGGGATGTTCCATACATACTCCACTAGCCTGTGATCACAGAAAGGAACGCGAACTTCCAGTCCTGCCGCCATGCTCATTCGATCCTTGCGGTCCAGTAATGTCGGCATGAAGCGGGTTATGTTCAAATAGGACATGCGCTGCATTCTTCTACTCGTCTCGTCGACCCCATCCAGATACGGCACCTCCGCTACCGCTTCAGCATAACGATCCCCGATATATTCTTGCGGCCTGATCCACTCCGCGATGTCAGGCGAGAGCAAGCCGGCGCGCATGCCGGTAGCCAGCGACCATGGGAAGGTATCCGCGGCAAGCGCATCCTCGCGATGGAACCAAGGGTAACCTCCGAATATTTCGTCGGCAGCTTCCCCGGAGATCGCTACCGTCGCGCCCTGCTTGATCTCCCGGCAGAATAGTAGCAAGGAAGCGTCCACATCCGCCATGCCTGGAAGATCGCGTGCAATTGTCGCATCGCGCAGGGCGGCAGCCAGCTCCGGTGTATCGAATTGTATCGAATGATGAACGGTGCCAAGATGAGAGGTCATGCGCTCAATCCAAGGAGCATCGCTGTTGGGCTGGAAGACATGCTCCTGGAAGTGCTTGTCGTTATCCCGGTAATCCACTGAATACGTATGCACGCTTCCTTGCCCGTTCCGATCGTAATATCGAACAGCGAGCGACGTTAATGCGCTGGAATCCAGACCGCCGGACAGCAGTGTACAGACGGGCACATCAGAGACAAGCTGACGCTCTACCGTATCGCGGAGCAACTCCCGTACCTGCTCCGCCGTCTCTTCTACGGAAGCGGTATGCTCGCTGCTTCTAAGCTGCCAATACGTGATTGTTTTGGCTCCCGCCGCATTGACCACCATGCAATGTCCAGGCCGGAGTTCTTGCACATGCTTGTATATACCGTGTCCCGGAGTGCGGGCTGGTCCGATGACGAATATTTCCGCCAGTCCTTCCGGTCCTACCTCCGGTTGAACGGCGGGGTGTGCCAGCATGCTCTTCAGCTCGGAGCCGAATACGAACAAATCTCCTTGCTTGCTGTAGAATAGCGGCTTTACTCCCAGTCGGTCGCGCGCGATGAACAGCTCTTGCGCTGTCGTATCCCAGATCGCGAAGGCGAATATGCCGTTGAGCTTCTCGACGCAAGCTCTGCCCCATTCCATGAATGACACGAGTAGCACTTCCGTATCGCAAGTCGTGGTGAATGTCCTTCCTCTATTCTCCAGCTCTCGGCGAATTTCTTGCGCATTATATAGCTCCCCGTTGTACACGATGACGTACTGATCATCCCCTGTGTACCGAATCATCGGTTGGGCTCCATGATCGGGATCGATGACTGCGAGTCTTCGGTGGCCGAGAGCACAGTGTCCGGATATCCAAGTGCCAGACGCATCCGGACCGCGCGGTGCGAGTTGTTCCGTCATGCGCTCCAGATGTTTGCTTTCCTTGGTCAAGTCACTAGTCCAGTCGATCCAGCCTGTAATTCCACACATCCTACTCATTCCTCTCTATGCTGGACTCCAGTTGCGATAATAACAGTTATATGCGGCTATCGGCATAAAATGTCTGTCCCCGGGGGGATGCTATGAAGGATATAAGCTTCAAAACAGGTTTGAAAGGGGAGCGGGTGTTATGAACGAAGCACATGAAGAAGAAGCTTCGCAAGACAAAAAACCATATTATGTGTCCGTGCATGCCGGTCAAATTCTGGAGGATCAAGCTGCTGCCGCATATGAACTGGAGATCTTAGCAACTACAGAAGATGTAGCCAAACTGCGTGAACTGTTCGAGGAGCTGTCGACGATGGATGAAGCGTCCATGTTTCATTTCAGTCGCACGTTCACGGAAACGGATTCCGATCAAGCGTTGAACGGGGCATGCGACGATATTGTGAATGAAATCTACCGGAGGCTGCATGAATGCGGCACAGAGGAGACAAAGCGACATATTGAGTCCATGCGTAAGCTAGGCGGGCAAACATGAGGCTGTAGGCTGACGATTATAAGGGGGGGTCACATTGGATCAGATTGCGGACGCGAAGGTGAGGCGGCTGGCAGACAAGCAGGGCATTCCGTGCGTGGAAGTGGAAGCTCACACATCCGGAGGAGCCGAACTACTGGCCTACATCGCACTGAATGGAGCGACGAAGGGGTATAGACTTCTAGAGGTTGTTCACAATGACGCCCATTACGAGACGGACTGGTTCGACAATAATTTGCATCAGGCGAAGCGGGAGTTCGCGGGTACGGATACAGATGAACGGTCGGTTCTGCAGGCGGTACTGGCGGTGGAAGGCGTGTCTGCCGGTATAGATCGGTTATTGTCTGAATCTAATCGTTAAATGTAGCTTTAAGCGTAATTGGAGCTGCCCTTACAGAATGAACCCTTTGGCATCGTTGACGAATAGTGGTATAATTTCACTCAAAAAAAGTGGAGGCATCAATGTTGCAAAAACTGGTTTTTTTCGCAGGGGTGGCAGGAACAGGGAAAACGACGGTAGCAAGAAAGCTGAGCGTCAGAATGCCGGCAGCGTTTCTTGACAGAGATACGATCGGGGGACGCTTTGTAGAGGCGATACTGGAGATGAAAGGGCTGGACAAAAACGACCGAGACTCCCAGTTCTATAAAGACAATCTGAGAGACCTGGAGTATGACGCAACGCGCGACGTATGCGTCGAGAATTTGGCAGCGGGCCAGAATGTGTTCATGATCTCGCCATTCACGGCGGAGCTTAAAGATCGGGAATGGATCGAAGAGGTTATCGCCGACGCGGGATTGTCCAGAGAGCAGGTCGATGTTAAGGTGGCGGTCATTACGCTGCAAGATATGGAATTGCAAAAGGAAAGAATCGTGGAGCGCCGGACGGAACGCGACAAATGGAAGTTGGAGCATTGGAGCGACTTCCAGAAACGCGTCGATTTCGTACCCGAAATCAATTGGGATATCCCGGCATCTTCCATACTTGTATTTGATAATAGCGGAGATCTGACAGAAGAAAAGGTGGAACAGCTTTACAGGTTCGTGAACGAGTAATGGTAGTGAAAAATGTCATATGATAAAGCATCCCGGATTCGTCCAATTGGACAAGTCCGGGATGTTCGTTGTAAGGCGATCCAGGCATTCATGCGCTCCTATTGCTGCTTAAGAGCGCGATCGAATCTCCTGACGCATAAATAGATAATAAGCCAGCCCAAAGCATACCATGGTCGCTGCTGCAAGTCCTGTTAGCTGAGGCCAAATGAGCAAAAGGCTCTGCGCCAGGGGCAAGGGAGTGGGAAGCGCCCCTACGATCTGCTCCATCGTAAGCGGTCCGAGCGACCGCACGGTCGGCAGTAGAAGCGTCGTCGTCGCTTCACTGAACAACTGTGCGGGCGATAATCGGCCCAGCATAAGCATGAGCTCTTGATAGCTTAAGATGGACTCAGCACTCGCGCCTCTGTCAGGAGCCAGCCCTTTGGCTGCCAGATTCAGCAGCATATTGTAGAAGATCGTAAAGAAGATCCATATGGATATGCCTGCCAATGCGGAAGTCGCTCCTTGTCGAAAGCGCACGGACAACAGGATAGACAAGTTCAGCCAGAAGCCGACATAGACGACGGATGCCAGTTGGAAAAAAATGACGCGCCAAAATTCCTCCGGCGTAGGAGGAAAGCCGATCGTTAAGAGCCCCAGTCCCATAACGAGCAGCCCCAGTGAGAAGACAACGACAGTTACCAACATTAGCGCGGCGAGAAATTTCGCCTTCAGAAAATCGTCGCGATAGACGGGCTGTGAGATTATGCGGCTAAGGGTGCCTTTACTGCGCTCCGTATTGACTGCATCGAAACCGAGCGCAATGCCCATCAGCGGACCTAGAAACGAGATGAAGTCAATGAAGCTAGGCAAGGAGCCGTCCGTTAACGTGAACATCTGCAAGAACAAGAATCCGCTAGCTTCGTGTTCAGCGCCACCTCCTTCGCGCAGGGCGGTTATGGACGTGTAGATAGATCCGATGCAGGCGAGCGTAATGATTCCAAGTAGGATGATGAATTTCCAGCTTCGAATATGATCACTGAATTCTTTGTGCACCATGACTCTCATGGAAGATGACGAAGGAAGCCGATGGTCCAGCATTCGCTTAATTGGAAACGGCATTCCGCTCCCCCCCTTCGAAGTAGCGATGATAGATTTCGTCCAATCCGTATTCCCGCTTTGATATTTTGAGCAATTGGGCCTTAATGGCCGCCACTCGGGCGATCTCCGCCGTCATATCTCTGTCGCAAGTAACGGTGACAGATACGGCTTCCACTCCGTCTCCCGCCTCAATTGCCAGTACGCCATCCATCGCGATAAGCTCCTGCCTCAGCGCATCGCTCCAGCCTGCGACCTCCAGTTCCACCATGATAGAGCCAGAATCTATCAGCTCGCGCGACAATGCATCGATATTGCCGCAAGCAATCAGCTTACCATTGACGAATAGCCCTACGCGGTCGCACACTTGCTGGACTTGATGCAGATGATGCGAGGACAACAGGACAGTCAGCCCCTCCTCTCGGCTAAGCGCCGTTATTAACTCCAGCAGTTCCCGTACCCCTTCCGGGTCGATGCCGAGCGTTGGCTCATCCAGAATGATCATATCGGGTTGCTTGATGAGAACGTCGGCAAGTCCCAGCCTCTGGCGCATACCTCTGGAGAACGCTCCTGTTTTTTTGCGCGAGGCATCTGCAAGCCCCACCTTCTCGAGCAGCTCCATGGCGCGGGCGTATGCTACCTTCTCGCCGATACCATTCAACCTAGCCGTATACATCAAATTGTCGAGTGCATCCCGGTCTTCGTAGAAGCCAATATCATCAGCCATATAACCGACACGCCGCTTAATGCCGATTGACTCGTATTGGGGATTCATGCCCAGCACTGAAATGCTCCCGGAAGCAGGCTCGGTGAGACCGAGCATCATCAGAATGGTCGTAGTCTTGCCTGCTCCGTTAGGTCCGAGCAAGCCGAACACTTCGCCGCGGGCTACTGTGAGCTGCAGCTCATTCACGGCTATGTGCTCTCCGTATGTCTTGGTAACCTTCTCCAGCAGGATAGCAGGATCGTGAGAGAATGGCTTGAACTGATCTTGACGATCCACGAGTTATCGCCTCCCATAACGGCGGAACAGGCCATAGATGACAGCTATTACTGCCGCAATAATGATGACGCCGATCCATCCCCACAGGAGTGAAGATTCCACAGCTACCCGAATGGCCGCATTGGCTTGCTTCTGCGGTGAGCTCGCCGTCAAGTTAAGCGCATAGTCGCCAGGAAGCGACTTCTTGTCGGACGTGACGATAGCTTGAACTGTTGCCGACTCGCCTGGCGGGATGGAAGCGATCGTCTTCGGCTCGAACGTGACTTCCCAGTTGGCCGGGGCGGAGGCAGACATGCTGACTTCCTCCAATGCGGTCGTCCCCGTATTGGATACAATCAGTTCCATCGTCCGGTTGCCTCCGGCTTTAATGGATGTGTTCAACCGCTCATCTTTCGTCCCGAGCGAGACGCCGTAAGTACCGGTGATGACAGCTTCAAGCGTGGTCTCCGCAGAGGTGGAAGAATTGGAAGCGCGTATAGGGATCGCATAGGTTCCGGCTTCCACCCTATCTGGAGGAGCTACTTCTACGGATATGCTCTGTGAACCGTTAGGATCGATCGTAACGGAAGCTACGTTGCTGCCGCCCGACTTGAAGCGAACCTCCCAGCCCGGCTCTATGCCGGCATCGAGGGAATAGGTCTGCTCTTCCGCCGTCTGGTTGCGAAGTGTCGTGGAGAAGGTGAAGCTGGAGTCTGCATGTCCTTGGACATTGGCTTGCTCCGCTTCCCAAGCGGTGCGGTACGTTCCTTTCTCGGAGACGTAGACCTTAAGCGGCAAACTTGCAGATCCCGCTGCAGCTGTGAAGCGGTATTCCCCTTTCTCTACCTCCAGCGGTACATCCAGTCGCAAGCTCAGCGTCTGGGCGGAGTTTGACTTAACTGCAATCTGACGCACAATGCGGCTGCCGGCGGTCAATTCATACGCCCAGTCGTTCCCTTCGCCCCGGAAGCCGATATCCGCCATCTGCGTCGTGTCGCCGGAGTTTATCACCTCGATTGAATAATGGATGGACTCACCCGGCTCGGCATAGAGTTCCAGATAAGGCGTGAACAATGCAAGATCGCCTGCCGCAGCCGCCTTGGGAACGGCAAGCCATGAGCTTGTTCCAATAAGAAATGTACAGATGAACACCAGCATGAACACGTTACGGCATGCGCTTCGCATGCAAATCACACTCCTGTCTTTTTTATTTTCATAAGGTGTACGATGGGAGGGGGGCAATCGGATTTATGCGGGATGAAAAAATATGATGGTTTATTTTTCGAAGCTTCCATTTTGATTGGAGGCTTTTCAAATGGAATCGTTTTTGGTAAAAAAAATATAAAGTGAATGAGAGGGGGGACAGCGGCAATGAACAAGTCTTGTCATATGGCGGTCGTGCTTCGTGAAGTATCGCAAGGCTCAGAAGCGGCGTTCGAGCTGTTCTATGAACGGTATGCTCCTCTTGTGCTGCGGATCGCTGTCAAAATGTTAGGGGATCGTATGGAAGCAGAGGATATGTGTCATGAAGTGCTGCTGGAAGCGATAAGGAAATCCGACAAATATGACGCGGCCAAAGGCTCCGTAGATGCTTGGATTGCCGTTATGGCGCGAAGCAGATGTCTGGATCGTCTCCGAAAGCAGAAGAAGCGGGCTGCAGCTGAATTGTTGGATCGCGACAGGCTGCCGGAACCAGGCGTATCCTTGGCTGCGGAGGAAGCAGCGATTGGGCGCATTCAGCAGAAGATAATCCGGGAAGAGCTGACGAAGCTGCCTGAAGCTCAGCGCAACGCTATTGCGGCAGCTTACTTCAGGGACAAGACGCAGTCCCAGATCGCCAGGGAATGGCAGGTACCTTTGGGTACGGTGAAATCATGGATACGCTACGGATTGGGCAATTTGCGCAAGCAGCTTTCCAAGAAAGGGTGGCAAGAAGCCGGGGAAGGGAGTGAAACCTATGAAAGCAACTGAAGGATATGAGGGAGAGCGTGGCATGCAGCCGCAAGAGACGACGATAGAGTGCTGCCAAGGCGGCTACAGCGAGAGCGATTGGGTGGATTTCCAACTGGGTACAATGGACGGGAAGCGCTACTTAGCGATGCAGGCGCATGCGGCGGGATGTCCGGAATGCCTGGAGCTGCAGGAACGATGGAGCAGTCTGCTGGAGGGTGATGAGAATAGCGACTCAGATCCGTCTGATGAAGAGCGCATTGGGGTTGGGAACGGCTCTCAGTACCCTGCCAACAAGCATTACCGCGCTTTGAAACGAGAGGTGGTCCGTCTAGGGAGGAACAGGCGCCGTAGAAGCTGGGTGTTACTTGGGGGCGGATTGACCGCTGCAGTCATCTGCTTGCTGCTAGCAGGAGCAGTCATGAAGGGCGGCGAGCATGCAGTGTCGTTGCCCGCGCCGCTTGAGGGTTCGGACATGCGCGTTCTGGAGAAGGACCCTGGCGCATTGGAGGTGCTGCTTGCCAGAAGGCCGGATCCTATTTATCTTCGTCCCATGCCGGGGGAAGGCGATCGGGGATTCATATGGCTTAACGCAGATAACAGCGAGGCATTCTTGCTGCTGGACGATATGCCTTCCGCATCCCGTTCTGACTATCAAGTATGGCTTATATCAGGGGAACAGAGGGACAGTCTGGGACTGCTTAAGCAGATCGGCACAAGAGGATATTTGCACTTCAACACAGGCAGATTAAGCGGAACGCATACGATCTCTGTTAGCGCGGAGCCGATCGGAGGAAGCCGTTATCCCACCTCTGACCAGACTGTGCTGATCCTTTACAACTGGAAGTGAAGATCGGGGAAGCGCGAAAATAAAAAATGAAAAAACCCCGAATCCCTGTTGTATCAGGGAATTCGGGGGGAAGTGTATGTAATGTATTATCTTGTTCAGAAGCTTAGATGGCGTCCCAGGAGGGATTCGAACCCCCGACAACTCGCTTAGAAGGCGAGTGCTCTATCCGACTGAGCTACTGGGACACAAGAAATAATATAACATGCATTTTTAGATAATTGCAACCCTTATTTTAAAAAATACGACAGAATAACTGACTAACGAGGAATCTCATCTCGTTCTTGTTCAAGAGCTAAAAGAGGTTTCTCAATAGATTGCATCATGTTATAATCTTACCCGAGGCTGTACATAACTATATTCATTGAGCTTGAGCTATTGCTTCAAGGCAACAGTACTTATAATGCGTTTATCGGTTAAGGCGGTGTTATCATTTCAACACAAGAAGAACATAAAGACAATATTTATTTGTTCCCGAGCATGCTTGATCAGTACCAGGTTAGTCTGACCCGCATGCTGGAGGCGGAGAGGTATGACGAGGCCAAGCAATTGCTTCGCTTCCTGCTGCAATGTCAAGGGCAGGAGAAGCAGCATTATGAGGAATGGGACAGCCTGCTGGGATGGCTGGATGTCGCTTTCCCCGAGAACGGACAGGAAGCGGGGATCAGCGAGGGTGAGGAAGAAGAGCTTCGAGAACAAGCGCTTCAACCCGCTAGGCAGGACAGGGATTACATAAACGGCGTCCTTCATGTAATGGAGCATCATCCCATGATTGATCAGCGCTTGCTTGCGCTGGAACGGGCTGCCTATATAGAATCGGATGAGGTAGATGACAGAATCCGAAGCATGCTGGCGGACAAGCAGCTGCATCCCGTCTTGCAATTTAAAGCTTTGCAATGCTTGAAGAAAAGGGGAGTTACCGGTTCGGTAACGCTTCACAGGCTTAATGAGATAGTGGAGCTGCACATCGAGGAGACTCCGTTATCGATTGATGAGTTTCCGTCCCCCATTCTTCGTATATTAGAGAGGACGTCCGAATCGGCGGAAGTGGACGATCCCACGCTTCCTCATTTCGCCGCAGAGCTATGGAAGGAAAGCCTGCAATTTCTATATGGCACTTCTTCTTATCAATGGATGCTGCGGGAAGATGAGGGCGCGATCGATTGTTTTGCAGCCGCGCTTCATCTGACTTTGCTGCTGACCGTGTACGGCTCGGCCAACGATGATGATATTCGGGACGCCTATGGCATTACCGAGACGCTCAGGTTCCAATACGAGCAAGCTTGTAGGTCTCTAAGGAGCATTGCGGAGCTTCTTCAGCAAGATGATGAACCTCAGCCTTGAAAAGCTGGTTCAACTTGTTTATAATAGAGTGGTTTATGGAACGTGAATACATGTTAAGCATGAGCATTTTTGGAGGGGAAAGCATAAAATGAAAGCAACCTGGGAAAAAATAGACAAGAACATCGTCTCGATGGACGTTGAGGTGGATGCGGAGAAAGTAACGGTCGCGCTTGACCAAGCGTTCAAGAAAGTAGCAAGTAAAGTTAATGTTCCTGGCTTCCGCAAGGGTAAAGTGCCACGCGGCATCTTCGAGTCGCGCTTCGGTGTGGAAAGCCTGTATCAGGACGCGATCGATATCATGCTTCCTGAAGCGTACACTGCGGCTATTCAGGAGAATGAGCTGCAACCGGTTGATCGTCCTGAAATCGACGTTACGCAAATCGGTAAAGGTCAATCCTTCAAATTCAATGCAAAAGTAACGGTTAAGCCGGAAGTAACGCTTGGCGAATACAAGGGCATTGTAATTGAAGCGGTAGAAACTGAAGTGAAAGAAGAGGAATTGGCAACTGAACTGGAGCGACTGCAGCAGCGTCATGCCGAGCTCAATGTCGTGGAAGAGGGAGCGGCGCAAAGCGGCGACACCGCTGTAATCGACTTTGATGGCTATGTGGACGGCGAGCCGTTCGAAGGCGGCAAGGCTGAGCGCTACTCTCTTGAACTTGGATCCGGATCGTTCATTCCGGGCTTCGAGGAGCAAGTAGTCGGCATGGAGATTGGGGATTTCAAGGATGTTGAAGTCAGCTTCCCGGAAGATTATCATGCAGAAGCGCTTGCGGGTAAGCAAGCAGTATTTAAAGTAAAGCTGCATGAGCTGAAGCGCAAGTCACTGCCAGAGCTTGACGATGAATTCGCCAAGGATGTCAGCGAGTTCGACACGCTGGAGGAGTATAAGCAAGATCTGTCCGAGAAGCTGAAGGAGCGTAAGGAGAAGGAAGCTGAGCAAGCGCGTGAGGCTTCTGTTGTAGAGAAAGCCGCCGAAGCTGCGGAAGTGGATATTCCGGAAGCGATGATCGACACGGAAATCGACTATATGTTCAAAGACTTCGAGCAGCGCCTAGGCATGCAAGGCATGAACCTTGATCTGTACTACCAGTTCTCCGGACAGAATGAAGAGGCGCTTCGCGGTCAGATGCGCAGCGATGCGGAGAAGCGCGTGCGTAACAACCTCGTTCTGGAAGCCATTGCGAAAGCAGAAGACTTTGATGTTTCCGACGAGGACCTGACGGAAGAGCTGGAGAAGCTTTCCAAGCAGTACAACCGTCCCGTATCGGAACTGCGCGACATATTCGAGAAGAACGGCAATCTGGACAGCCTGAAAGAAGATGTGCTGCTTCGCAAAACTATCGGTTTCCTGCTTGACAACAGCAAGACGGCTTAAACAAGGGCTAGCAGCCTTTGAATCACATAATGCTTTGCCCAAGATAAGGCGCGTGTATGATACGTGCCTTATTTTGACCTTACCTATCTGAAGTTGAGACCTTTAGCATGCAAACTCCATACATATGATTGAACCGCAGCCGTATACTGTAGTATTGGAAAATGACAAAAATGACATAAGAAACCGAACATGTTACAATGAAAGTGCTATTCAAGTCCAAAGAAGAAATGAGGTTGGTCGCATGAATCTGGTACCGATCGTAGTTGAACAGACGAATCGAGGAGAACGATCGTATGATATTTACTCCCGATTGCTGAAGGATCGCATTATTTTTCTCGGGAGCGCGATAGACGACGATGTTGCTAATTCCGTTATTGCTCAGCTGCTGTTTTTGGCGGCCGACGATCCGGAGAAGGATATCCATCTCTATATCAACTCTCCAGGCGGTTCAGTCACTGCTGGAATGGGAATATATGATACGATGCAATATATCAAGCCCGATGTATCCACGATCTGTATGGGAATGGCCGCCAGCATGGGCTCGTTGCTCTTGACTGCAGGCGCCCAGGGCAAGCGCTTCGCGCTTCCGAATGCCGAGGTCATGATTCATCAGCCTCTTGGCGGCGTGCGCGGCCAGGCGACAGATATCAAGATTCATGCCGATTGGATCTTGAAGACGAAGCAGAAGCTGAACCAGATCTACGTGAATCGTACGGGTCAACCATATGAGAAGATTGACCGCGATACGGACCGCGACTATTTCATGAGCGCCGAAGAAGCGCTACAGTACGGTCTGATTGACAAGGTTATTACTTCTCCTGTATCGTAATGTTTTAATTGAAGGGGTGAAGGCATGTTTAAATTCAACGACGAGAAGGGTCAATTAAAATGCTCGTTCTGCGGCAAGTCGCAGGAACAGGTTCGCAAGCTTGTCGCCGGACCCGGTGTCTATATATGCGATGAATGCATCGAATTGTGCACGGAGATCGTGGAAGAGGAGCTTGGCGGCGAAGAGGATCTGGATCTGAAGGATATTCCGAAGCCGCAAGAGATTCGCGCCATCCTGGATTCTTACGTCATCGGACAGGAATCTGCGAAGAAGTCTCTGTCAGTTGCTGTATACAATCATTATAAGCGGATTAATTCCGGAAGCAAGATCGAAGACGTGGAGCTGCAGAAGAGTAACATTCTGCTTCTCGGTCCTACGGGCTCAGGCAAGACATTGCTTGCTCAGACGATGGCTAAAATATTGAACGTGCCGTTCGCGATCGCTGATGCCACTTCGTTGACGGAAGCGGGATATGTGGGCGAGGATGTCGAGAATATTCTGCTCAAGCTGATCCAGGCCGCCGACTATGACGTGGAGAAAGCAGAGCGGGGCATTATCTATATCGACGAGATCGATAAGGTTGCGCGCAAATCGGAGAATCCTTCCATTACACGCGACGTGTCGGGAGAAGGCGTGCAGCAAGCGCTGCTTAAGATTCTCGAGGGAACGGTGGCATCCGTTCCGCCACAAGGAGGACGCAAGCACCCGCATCAGGAATTCATTCAGATTGATACGACGAATGTTCTCTTCATTTGCGGCGGAGCGTTCGACGGCTTGGAGCAGCTAATCAAGCGTCGCATCGGCAAGAAAGTAATTGGCTTCAACTCATCCGGCGAGACGCAGAAGGATTTGAAACCTGGTGAGTATCTGTCTATGGTGCTGCCGGAGGACTTGCTGAAGTTCGGTCTTATTCCGGAATTCGTAGGCCGCTTGCCAGTTATATCTACGCTGGAGCCGCTCGACGAGCCGGCGCTTGTTCGTATTCTGTCGGAGCCGAAGAACGCGCTGGTGAAGCAATATCAGAAGCTGCTGGAGATGGACAATGTGAAGCTGGACTTCGAGCCTGCCGCCTTGGATGCTATCGCGAAGGAAGCAATCAAGCGCAATACGGGCGCCCGTGGCTTGAGGGCAATTATCGAAGGCATTATGCTGGATGTCATGTACGACGTGCCGTCCCGTGAAGATGTCAGCACGTGCCTCATTACCGAGAAGTCAGTGCGAGAGAAGATTATGCCGGAGCTGTCGACCAACAAGAAAGGCAAGAAGAAGGAAGAGAGCGCCTAATCGACGTTTATTACAGCCAAAGTATCCACCCCTGCCCAAGAGGCACCGCTTCGGACAATGGGTGGACTTTGGCGTTCATGGGAGAGATAACTTATGTATTTACGTCAAGATACGGTAGCGGTCAAAGTAGGCGATCTAACGATCGGCGGCAGTAATGAAGTCATCATCCAGAGCATGTGCACGACCAAAACGGCCGATGTGGAGGCTACGGTGGCTGAAATTCTCCGTCTGGAGGAAGCGGGCTGCCAGATCGTTCGGGTGACGGTAAACAATATGGAAGCCGCAGATGCGATCAAGGAAATTAAGAAGCGCATCCACATCCCGCTGGTGGCTGATATTCATTTCGATTATCGGCTGGCGCTGGCAGCCATTGAGAACGGCATCGACAAGGTACGCATCAATCCGGGCAATATCGGTCGCCGAGAGAAGGTAGAGGCTGTCGTGCAAGCGTGCAAGGAGCGAGGCATTCCGATTCGAATCGGTGTGAACGCAGGCTCTCTTGAGAATCACTTGCTGGAGAAGTACGGCTATCCGACACCTGAAGCAATGGTGGAGAGCGCGTTATTCCATATCGGCATATTGGAAGAGCTGGACTTTCACGACATTATCGTGTCTCTGAAAGCTTCTGATGTTCCGATGGCGATTGCTGCTTACAGCATGGCTGCCGAGAAGATCAAATATCCGCTCCATCTTGGTATTACGGAAGCGGGTACGTTGCACGCGGGCACAATTAAGAGCTCCGCGGGTATTGGCGCATTGCTGGCTATGGGTATTGGCAATACGGTTCGCATCAGCTTAAGCGCAGACCCCGTAGAGGAAGTGAAGGTGGCTCGCGAGCTGTTGAAATCGTTCGGTTTGATTACGAACGCCGCGACTCTCGTATCCTGTCCCACATGCGGAAGGCTGGATATCGACCTGTTCGCCATCGCCAATGAGGTCGAGGAGTATATCTCCAAGATTAAAGTGCCGATCAAAGTATCTGTTCTTGGCTGCGCCGTGAACGGACCCGGTGAAGCGCGAGAAGCGGACATCGGCATCGCTGGAGCAAGAGGCGAAGGACTGCTGTTCCGTTACGGAGAGATCGTTCGGAAGGTGCCGGAGACAGAGCTTCTGGACGCTTTGAAGCAGGAGATTGACGAGATTGTACGGGTCTATGAAGAGACTGGCGACATACCGGGACGCAAGCAGCACTCCCATAGTGGATAGAATAGTGGCTTATCGTTGCCCCATGTAGCGGGGTGGGGTAAGCTGCTTTTTTTGTGCGCTGAATACTGACTGTGCGATTATTCCGACTTTCAAGAGGCAATACTGTCATAATACGGATAACTATGACGGTCGGTGAGGAGCCGTTACGCTTGAAAGGGGCGGAATAAGCATGAATTTAAGTCTCGTGTTAATGTTAGTGCAAGTGTTTTTCGCAGTAGTGATAGGAATTTATTTTTGGAATTTGCTTCGCAATCAGAAGACGAATCGGTCAGCGGTCGATCGCGAATCGCGAAAAGAGATGGATAAACTGAGAAAGCTGAGATCGGTATCGTTGACGAAGCCGCTGGCCGAGAAGACGCGACCGCAATCCATGATGGATATTGTGGGGCAAAAGGATGGATTGCGCGCGCTGAAGGCAGCGCTATGCAGTGCCAATCCGCAGCATGTCATCATATACGGTCCTCCCGGCGTAGGAAAGACGGCGGCAGCGCGGGTCGTCTTGGAGGAGGCGAAGAAGAATCCCTCCTCTCCCTTCTTGCCAGAAGCGAAATTCACGGAGATCGATGCGACGACCGCTCGCTTCGACGAGCGGGGCATTGCGGACCCGCTGATCGGATCTGTCCATGATCCCATCTATCAAGGCGCTGGAGCTATGGGGGTGGCGGGTATTCCGCAGCCGAAGCCAGGCGCTGTCACGAAGGCGCACGGAGGCATCCTGTTCATTGACGAGATCGGGGAATTGCATCCCGTGCAGATGAATAAGCTGTTAAAGGTGCTGGAGGATCGTAAGGTATTCCTGGAGAGCGCATATTACAATTCGGAAGACAGCAATATCCCGACTTACATTCACGATATTTTCCAGAACGGATTGCCAGCGGATTTCCGGCTTGTAGGGGCCACTACACGTTCGCCGGGTGAGATTCCTCCTGCCATTCGTTCCCGCTGCATGGAGGTATACTTTCGACCGCTCCTGGCGGAGGAGATCGCGCTCGTCGCGGAGAATGCCATCAAGAAGATTGGCTTCGGACCATGTCCTGAAGCGATTGAAGTGGTGAAGAAATACGCGACGAACGGCCGTGAGGCGGTCAATGTCATACAGCTGGCCGCCGGCGTGGCGTTGTCGGAGAAACGTGAGAGCATCGCCGCCGCGGATATCGAATGGGTCGTGAACAGCAGTCAGATTCCTCCCCGTCCCGATCGCAAGGTGCCGGACAAACCACAGATCGGTTTCGTAAACGGGCTTGCTGTGTACGGACCCAATCTAGGTACGCTGCTGGAAATTGAAGTGAGCGCCATACCCGTCGCGGCAGGGAAGGGCGTATTCACGATTACAGGTGTCGTTGACGAAGAGGAGCTGGGCGGCGGCAGCAGGACGCTGCGCCGCAAAAGCATGGCGAAGGGCTCGGTAGAAAATGTGCTTACAATACTCCGCCGTATCGGATTTAATCCCTACGACTACGATTTGCACATTAACTTCCCCGGCGGAACGCCGATCGACGGACCCTCCGCAGGAATTGCCATGGCAACGGCGATTGCTTCAGCCATAAGGGAGATTCCTGTGGATAATAAGCTGGCGATGACGGGGGAGGTAGGCATACATGGCAACGTCAAGCCGGTCGGCGGTGTGCTGGCGAAGGTGGAGGCCGCCTTTCAGGCGGGCGCGGTGCGTGTAATTGTTCCGAGGGAGAACTGGCAGGCCATCTTCAAAGATCTGGATGGCCTCCAGATCATCCCTGTGGACCGTGTCGAAGAAGTGTTCAATCATGTGTTCCCGGAAGAGAAGATGATTCAAGAGGGGCTCGAGAAGCCGGCCGGGTCAGATGTGTATATCGCGCCGGGTATTCCGTATTTGCAGGCGGATTCAACAGAGTGATACAATAAAGTGATGTTAAAGATTGGAGGTGCCTAGGATGGGAACTGGCAAAGGGAAGGGCCGCCGATTGCCCCTGCTTCCGCTTAGGGGGCTTCTCGTATATCCCAGTATGGTGCTCCACCTGGATGTGGGAAGGGACAAATCGGTGCGTGCGCTGGAACGCGCGATGGTTGAAGATCATAGAATATTGCTCTGTTCGCAGTCTGAAGTGAACATTGAGGAGCCGAGCCGCGAAGATATATATAAGGTCGGCACGATTGCCAAAGTAAGACAAATGCTGAAACTACCCAATGGTACAATTCGCGTTCTGGTAGAGGGCGAAACTCGCGCCGAAGTACAGGGCTACCTGGATAATGAAGAGTTCTACGAGGTGCTGGCGAAGGAGTTGCCGGAAGAGGTGACGGACGATCCCGCAGTAAATGCGCTGATGCGGTCCGTGCTGAATCAGTTCGAACATTATATCTCGCTGTCCAAGAAGGTGACACCTGAGACCTATGCGGCCGTATCGGATATCGACGAACCTGGCAGGCTGGCAGATGTTATTACGAGCCACCTGACGCTGAAGATTAAAGACAAACAGGATATACTAGAGACAATCGACGTGTCAGCTAGGCTGGAGAAACTGCTTGATCTGCTGAACAATGAACGGGAAGTCCTGGAGCTGGAGAAGCAGATTAGCCAACGCGTGAAGAAGCAGATGGAGAAGACCCAGAAGGAATACTATCTGCGCGAGCAGATGAAGGCGATCCAGAAGGAGCTTGGCGAGAAAGAAGGACGAGCAGGCGAAGCGGAGGAGCTGAGAAGCAGGCTGGAGGAAGCCGGCGTTCCCGATAGTGTGCAGGATAAAGTGAGCAAGGAAATCGATCGCCTGGAGAAGATGCCGCCCGCTTCCGCTGAGGGGGGGATCGTCCGCAATTATATTGATTGGATATTGTCCCTGCCTTGGAGCAAGCAGACTGAGGATGATCTTAGCATTAGCAAAGCCGAGGAAATTCTGAACGACGACCATTATGGGCTTGAGAAGCCGAAGGAGAGAGTGCTGGAGTATCTCGCCGTGCAGCAGCTGGTGAAAAAGCTGAAAGGACCGATTCTATGTCTGGCCGGCCCTCCGGGTGTCGGCAAGACATCTCTGGCGCGTTCCATCGCCAAATCGCTCGGCCGCAAATTCGTCCGGATATCGCTGGGCGGTGTCCGTGATGAAGCGGAGATCAGAGGTCATAGGCGCACTTATGTGGGAGCAATGCCGGGCCGAATTGTGCAGGGCATGAAAACAGCTGGAAGCATCAATCCCGTCTTTCTTCTGGACGAGATCGATAAGATGGCGATGGACTTTCGCGGCGATCCGGCCTCTGCGCTGCTGGAAGTGCTGGATCCTGAACAGAACAGCACGTTCAGTGACCACTATATCGAGATTCCATTCGATCTGTCCCATGTCATGTTCGTGACGACGGCGAACGCGATACACAATATTCCTCGTCCGCTGCTTGACCGTATGGAAGTGCTCTACATTCCGGGGTATACGGAGCTGGAAAAGGAAGAGATCGGCAGACGCTACTTGTTCCCGAAGCAGAGGGAAGCGCACGGATTGCAAGAAGGGCAGCTGGAGCTTGCCGATGAAGCGCTGCGGCTAATAATACGCGAGTATACGCGGGAAGCAGGCGTCCGTAATCTGGAGCAGCAGCTAGCCGGCATCTGCCGCAAGGCGGCCAAACAATTCGTGTCCAATGGCCATGAAGGCGAAGGCGCTATTGCAGTCGATGTGAAGCAGGTGAAGGAATGGCTTGGCCCTCCCAAATACCGTTACGGCCTCGCAGAGCAGGAAAATCAGGTGGGAGCCGTTACGGGACTTGCATGGACGGAGGTCGGCGGCGATACGCTCGTGATCGAAGTGACAGTCATGCCCGGCAGCGGCAAGCTCACCTTGACCGGCAAGCTGGGCGACGTCATGAAGGAATCGGCGCAAGCTGCATTCAGTTATATCCGGACGCGTGCGGATGCGCTTGGCATTGATCCCGGATTCCATGAGAAGAATGATATTCATATCCATATTCCAGAGGGGGCTATACCGAAGGATGGTCCGTCGGCGGGTATTACGATGGCTACTGCGCTCATCTCCGCTTTGACGGGACGTTACGTATCCAGAGAGGTGGCGATGACCGGAGAGATTACGCTGCGCGGCCGCGTACTGCCGATTGGCGGATTGAAGGAGAAGTCTCTTGCCGCTCACCGTGCGGGCATCAAGAAGGTGCTGCTGCCGAAGGACAATGAACGCGATCTGCGTGATATTCCGGACAGTGTAAGGGGAGAGCTGACCTTCGTGCCCGTAGCTCACATGGATGAAGTGCTGGAGCATGCGCTGCTTCCGGCGGAGCAAGAGGGAGAGAAGGAGGAGGCGGTGAACCCGTTATTATGAAAATAACAGATGTGCAATTTATCATTAGCGCTGTCAGGCCAGAGCAATATCCGGAGGACGGCTTGCCGGAGATTGCCCTGGCGGGGCGGTCCAATGTGGGGAAATCCTCTCTCATTAATACGATGATTATGAGGAAAAATTTAGCAAGAACAAGCTCTCAACCGGGGAAAACACAGCAGCTGAACTACTATCGAGTGAACGACATGGTCTACCTGGTTGACTTTCCGGGATACGGCTACGCCAAAGTGTCCAAAGTGCAGCGCGAGAAATTCGGTGTCATGATTGAAACTTATCTCAGGGAGCGGGAACTGCTTAAGCTGCAATTGCTCGTCATTGACATTCGTCACGCGCCGTCCAAAGATGACTGTCTCATGTATGAATGGCTGAAGCATTACAATATTCCGACTTGCGTCGTCGCGACGAAAGCGGATAAAATACCGAGATCCAAATGGCAGAAGCATATGAAGCTGATCAAGGAGACGCTGGGGATGGACAGAGAGGATACGATGGTGCTGTTCTCCTCAGAATCCGGTCTTGGGCGGGAGGAGCTTTGGAATATCATTGCTGAGCGTGCAGTCACGTAATTCTATGCAACATGAGGAAGAAAGACAATGAAGTTGTTTGATAAAGCAGAGCATAGAGGAAAAAAGTTCGGATTCCTTGTGAATTACTCCGAAATTTCTTGAAATATGCTCAAATTTGGTGACTCGCAAGGCAGGAATATATCGCATTGATCACGTATAATAGAAGTATGGAAGTGCAAAAGGCGGACGCTGCTTGCGGGCAGTGAATGCAAAAGAATTGAGGAGATTTTTATGGCTAAGCGGCTAGCCACAGAGTATGTAAATGCCAAACTGCAGTTAACGAATGAAGAGATGACGCAATTTATCGCTTTTATGGAGGATCAACAATTGCGGCTTCAGGTGCTGGTGATGGATCATGGCAGCCAGCGGCTCGTTCTTCAGGATGTAGCAGGGAGGGAGGAAATCCATCTCACTTTTGAGCGGCAGCATCACTACTACTTTTGCAGGCTCAATTGCCGTGTTGTACAACCAAAGCTGACCAATGCGTTGCGCAAAGCGGTATCCACATTCCGCGGCAATGCGATCGTCAACCGGATTTATAGCCATTATACGATGATCTATCACTATAAGAACGGCAACGTTCACAAAATTATCGAAAGCACGGAAACAGGCGAGCGAATCGTATTTCAGCACAAGGATACGCTCGGTTCGCTGGAGCGGTTGTTCCAGAGCCGATTGGTAGAACGTGAAATCGGGCTTCTGCAAGGTGCAGTGAATGAATGGCTTGATTTGCGTAATCAGACCAGGGATAACGGCGAGATCGCTGCTATCGATGAGCGTCTGAAGGAGCTGACGCGCAAGCTGTTTGTACTGGAAGCATAGGGCAGTTGATGATTCTGGGCCGGGTCAGCCTAATGGTGGCCCGGTATTTTTTATAATAAAGAGGTGTGTATCAAGGAGCAGTCCGAGCACATACATTAGTTTTGGAGATGAATTTTTGCCAATTGTGGGTGAAATCAAAAATAACTGTTGCAATTATTGCGGATAGATGTTATTTTTATTCTCGTTGAAAACATTGCTGATTGAACAAAATTAGGAACCAGGATTCACTCAGGACATGGATATGTTGCGAGAGATTATACCCTCGGGAAGTGAATGACGTAGGTCCTAGCGGATGAAATTTTTCAAACATTTTATTCCTAGGAAGGGGGAACCGGAAGATGGAATACTCAACTTTCGGAAGACACGTTGCTGTTGATGCTTGGGGTGTAGATTTTGATTTGCTGAACAGCGCTGAATTTTTGCAGTCACACATGGTAGAAGCCGCCGAGGCGTGCGGTGCTACAGTATTATCGGTGCAGGGTCAACAATTTGAACCTCAAGGGGCGACAGTTCTCGTGTTGCTGTCTGAGAGTCACCTCTCGATCCATACGTATCCTGAGAGAGGATTTGCTGCATTGGATTGCTACACTTGCGGTGAAACCGTCGATCCTCAGCTGGCGATCGATTACATGCTTTCTGTATTGAAGCCGACGACGACACATGCCAAGAAGCTTGTGCGCGGTCTGGGCGAGATGCAAGTGGAAGAGCCGAAAATGAAACAAACCGAGCTGGTGTAGACTACCTCGGATAGTATGCGATATTAGGATAACCATGGACCAGTTCCATGGTTATTTCTTTGCAGATATGGGGAATAATGATGTTGTATTTTTCAAATATTATTCATAAATGAATCTGAAGCGTATGTCGAAATATGCTATAATATTCGTTGATATACAAGGGTCGTACAGAAATCATAAGGAGGCAGGTGAAGCGAGGAGATGCATATTATCACTGTCGGGCTCAATTATCGAACGGCGCCGGTGGAAGTCAGGGAGAAGTTCGCATTCAGCGAGAATGATTTGCCTCATGCCCTCCATCAGCTGATGAATACGAAGAGCATACTGGAATGCGTCATCGTGGCCACCTGTAACAGGACTGAACTGTACGCCGTCGTGGACAGGCATCATATATGCGGTCATTATATCCGCAGCTTTATGGAGAACTGGTTTCAACTGGAACGGAAGCATTTCACGAACCACTTATACATGTATGAAGATGAGAAAGCTATTGAGCATTTGCTCCGCGTCACAAGCGGTCTGGATTCCATGGTCATCGGCGAGACGCAAATATTGGGACAGGTGAAGGATGCATTCCTGCTGTCTCAACGCGAGAAGACGACAGGAACAATATTCAATATGCTGTTCAAGCAGGCGGTGACGATGGCCAAGCGGGCACACTCCGAGACGTTGATCGGGGAAGCCGCCGTATCCGTCAGCTATGCGGCGGTTGAGCTTGGGAAGCAGATATTCGGTCAATTCGCCAAGAAGACTGTTATGATTATCGGTGCGGGAGAGACGGGCGAACTGACAGCGAAGCACCTGTATGCGAACGGAGCGGATCGCGTCATCGTCGTGAACCGGACGTTCGATCGAGCAATGCAGCTTGCGGACAAGTTCAATGGCATTCCTTGCTCCATGGAGGAGGTGCGGCATAAGCTGCATGAGGTCGATATCATCATCAGTTCTACCGGATCGCAAGGTTACGTGCTTGCGCGGGACAATGTTGCGGAAGCCATGAGACAGCGCAAGTCGAAGCCGCTATTCATGATCGATATTGCGGTTCCGCGCGATATTGATCCTTCCATCGCATCTATCGAGAACGTATTCCTGTACGATATAGACGATCTGGAAGGTATCGTGCAGAGCAATCTGGAGATGCGCAGGCAGGAAGCCGCTAAGATCGAAGCGATGATCAGCGAAGAGATGGAGCTGTTCCAGCAATGGTACAGGACGCTTGGCGTTGTTCCGCTTATCCGCGCCCTTCAGACGAAGGCAGAAGATATCCACAAGGAGACGATGGCCAGTCTGACGAATAAGCTTCCTGCTCTGGAAGAGCATGAACTTAAGGTCATCCGCAAGCTTACGAAGAGCATGGTAAGCCAGATGATGCATGATCCTATATTGCGCATTAAGGAAGCTGCTGGCGAGAGACGGGCAGAGGAAGCCATGGATATGTTCGTGAAGTTGTTCGCACTGGAAGGTCAGCTTTTGGAGCAGCAAGAGACCGCCAAGCCGCAAGCCGTTCCATCCGGAGGCGGCGCGTCCCATTCGAAATCGCCGACAGCAGCTCTGGCTCGTACGTGATTCCTTCCTCCTGACAGGAGAGAAGGAGTCACAGATACCAGTAAGCTTGCGAGGTGGTAGGAAGATGGGGACAGCCAAGTGGATATATGATGCAGTGCTTTATATTTATGCCCTGAGCTTACTGTTTTATTTCTCCGACTTTATGCATGCGAACCGGAGGGCGAAACGGATAGGTACAGGGCTGCTTATTTTTGTATGGGTTTTGCAGAGCGCCTATCTGGTCCAACGGCTGACGTCGCTCATACAGATGGATGTAGTCAGCCTGAGCGGGTTGGAGTATTGGTTTATTTTTTCCTGGCTTATGATTACCATTACGTTAGTCATTCATCAGTTTTTCTATATCGATTATGTCGTGTTTTTTGTCAATATAATCGGTTTTGCTGTGTTCGCCCTGCATTTGTACAGCGAGACCGGGGAGGGGCAGTCGCTGGATATATGGCAGGCGACCAGAGAGCTGCTATTCGTACATATTAGCCTCGTTTTATGCGCTTACGCTACATTAACTATCGGCGCCGTTCTTGCCGGCATGTACATGTACTTGCATTACCGGCTCAAGAGCAAGCGGTGGTCACAGGCTGTGCGGCGCTTCCCCAGCCTGGATCGGATCGAAAGGTATATGGACCGCACGATCGTTATCGGAGTGCCTCTGCTCGCTCTGTCGCTAGCCATCGCGATTATATCTCTGCTCGTGGAAGGGAAAGCGATACTGCTGCTTGACTGGAAAGTGGTTACTTCTTTCCTGTCGCTTCTTATCTTCGTCATCTATGTCTATATGCGTGCGCTGGACAAGTATCCCGGACAACAGCTGGCCAAGTTGAATATTGTTGCTTTCGTCATACTTGTTTTCAACTTCATGACCAGCTCTTTGTCATCATTTCATTAGAGAGCGGAGGATTGCCGCCATGAGTGACACATCGCCGTACGATTGTTACCCGGTCATGATGCGGCTGCAAGGAAAGCGCTGCCTTATTGTTGGCGGCGGACCGGTAGCCGAGCGCAAGCTTGAGGGACTGCTCGCTGCAGCGGCAGACGACATCGTTCTCGTTAGTCCCGATGCGACAGCTGAAATTCGAGAGCTGTCCGAAGCCGGGCGGCTTCGGTGGGAACGTAGGCACTATCGCGAGGAGGATATGGCGGGTGCTTGGCTAGTCTTCGCTGCCACTGGCGACAAGGCGTTGAACGCTTCCGTCGGACGTCTTGCGGAGCGCAGCGGCAAGCTTGTGAATGTAGCGCACGAGTCCGAGTTGGGTAACTTTATTACACCTAGCATTCTACGGAGAGGGGAGCTGCTCGTGACCGTCACCGCATCCGGCAACAGTCCTTCCTTCTCCCGACTGCTCAGGAAGGAGCTGGAGGCGCGCTACGGCGATGAGTATGGAATAACCGTTAAGCGACTAGGACAATTAAGGAAGCTGGCGCTGGAACAGCTGGCAGATGGGAAGCTTCGGAGTGACGTGCTGGAGCAGGCTGCCGATGAAGCGCTGGCAAGAGGGAACGAGCGTAAGGATATTCAGCAATGGCTGAACGAATTGACGGACAAAATAAGGGGGAGGTAGTTGGTATGACGGGTACAAGTGGAGCGCATCGCGTGATAACGGTCGGCACAAGGCAGAGCTCTTTGGCGCTTACGCAGACGGGGCAAGTCATTGCGCAATTGGAGGAGATCTGTGAGAGGCACGGGCTGCCCTATACTTTTCAGATGCAGAAGATCGTGACCAAAGGCGATCGAATACTGGATGTGACATTATCCAAGGTGGGAGGCAAGGGGTTGTTCGTAAAGGAGATTGAAGCTGCGTTGATGGCAGGGGAGATCGATATGGCTGTACATAGCATGAAAGACATGCCATACGTGTTGCCGCAGGGCTTGTGCAATGGGGCGACAACGAAGCGCGAGGACCCCAGAGACTGCCTGATCATGCGCAGCGGAAGCAGCTTGCAAGAACTGCCGCACGGAGCAAAGGTGGGCACAAGCAGCCTTAGACGCTCCTGCCAGCTGAAGAATGCCCGTCCCGATCTGAAGCTGGAGTGGATACGCGGCAATATCGATTCCCGCATGCGCAAGCTGGAGACGGAAGGCTTCGATGCCGTCGTGCTGGCCGCGGCGGGACTGACCCGTATGGGATGGCAGGACAAAATATCGGCCCTGCTGCCCCAGGACGTATGCGTGCCGGCTGTAGGCCAAGGCGCGCTCGGCATTGAATGCAGGGAGGACGATGAGGGAGTAAGGGAGCTGCTGCATTTGTTGAACGACGCCGATACGGATCTTGCCGTTACGGCGGAACGCAGCTTCCTCGGAGCGTTGAACGGCGGATGTCAGGTGCCCATCGGCGCATATGCGTCCATCATAGGGGAGCAAGACGGCCTGCCGATGCTGGAGATGACGGGAATTGTCGGCACGCCTGACGGAACGGTGATGCTGAAGGAGATCAAGTGCGGAACCGATCCGACAGCTCTGGGCAAGGATGTGGCGGAAGCTCTGAAAGCAGAAGGAGCAGAAGACATATTGGCTCAATATGGGGGATAGCCAATGAACAAGGGGAAAGTATATCTGGTAGGCGCCGGTCCGGGAGATCCCAGACTGATCACGGTGCGTGGGCTGCAATGTCTGAAGGAAAGCGATACTATCGTATATGACCGGCTGGCCAGCCCACGACTGCTTCGTCATGCGAAGGCCGGAGCGGAGCTCATCTATGTGGGCAAGCTGCCGGACCGCCATACGATGAAGCAGGAGGAGATCAACAGGCTGTTGGTCGATCTCGCACTGGAAGGGAAGACGGTAACGCGGCTGAAGGGCGGCGATCCCACCATTTTCGGTCGAGTCGCCGAAGAGGCCGGCCTCCTGTATGACCATGGCGTCGAGTTCGAGATTGTTCCCGGAATCACTTCCGCGATAGCTGTTCCGGCATATGCAGGCATCTCTGTCACGCATCGTGAGCTTGCTTCCTCTCTATCCATTGTTACCGGTCACGAAAGTCCGGACAAGCTGGATCGCTCTATTCAATGGGACAAGGTGACGAATGCGACAGGCACGCTGCTCTTCTTGATGGGCGTCGCCAAAATTGACTATATTGCCAATCAGCTTATGAAGCACGGCAAGTCGCCGCACACACCCGTCGCTCTGGTCCGCTGGGGGACGAGGGTGGAGCAAGAGACGGTTGTCGGCACCCTAGAGACGATCGCGGATATTGTGAAGCAGCGGAACTTCCAGCCTCCCGCCGTCATTGTAGTAGGCGAGGTAGTGCTGCAGCGGGAGAAGCTGAGATGGTACGAGCGCAAGCCGTTGTTCGGCATGCGGATACTCGTTACGCGGGCAAGAGCCCAAGCGAGCGCATTAGCAGAGCTAATCGAGGAGATGGGTGGAGAGCCATGCGAGTTCCCTGTTATCGAGACGAGGCTGCCACAGGAGCCAGAAGCTGTGAAGGCGCTGCGCAGCCATCTGGAGGATGCGGAAAGTTATCACTGGATTATTTTCACAAGCGTAAATGGAGTGGAGTATTTCTTCAGATGGTTGAAGGAATTCCATCTTGATATCAGAAGATTCCATAAGGCGAGAATTGCCGCAGTGGGGCCTAAGACGGCATCCGCCTTGCATGAACGTGGGCTGTTCGTAGAAGAGCTTCCGGAACAGTATGTTGCCGAAGGGCTGCTGGATCAACTGGAGCCGGTTATGCGTCCAGGGGAGAAGGCACTGTTGGCACGCGGCGATCTGGCTCGCGAGGTGCTGCCCCGGGAGCTTGCGGCTAGAGGCATAGAAGCCGTAGAGGCGAACGTATACGAGACTGTGATTGCGGATACGAAAGACAGTATGGTGATGGAATGGCTGCGAGAGAAAGCGATACATATGATTACCTTTACCAGCTCTTCTACCGTCGGTAATTTGCTTGAGGTGCTGCGGCGGAACGGCTGTGACGATCCTATTAGTCTGCTGGAAGGCATACCCGTTGCGAGCATTGGACCCATTACATCACAGAAGGTAGCTGAGGCAGGTCTTGCTCTGACGGTCGAAGCGAATACGTATACGATCGAAGGACTGCTTGATGCCATTGCAAGCTATAATAAGAACCGAAAGAGCGTCTAGGAAGGAATGGTGACAGATGGGTTATCCAATCGTAAGAAATCGGCGCTTGCGCCGCAGTGCGGGACTACGAAGCCTCGTACGGGAAACTGTGCTTGGTGCGGATGATTTTATATATCCGTTGTTCGTGACACACGGCAGTAACGTGAAGGAAGAGATACCGTCTATGCCAGGCGTGTATCATTACTCATTGGACCTCTTGCATGAAGAGATCAAGGAGATCATCGCATCGGGCATCAAGTCCGTTCTGCTGTTCGGCGTGCCGGAGCATAAGGATGAGCGGGGAAGCTCCGCATACGACGCGAATGGCATTGTGCAACAGGCCATCCGCGCCGTGAAATCATGGGCGCCCGAACTGGTCGTCATCGCGGATACTTGCCTCTGTCAATTCACGGACCATGGCCATTGCGGCGTCGTCGTGAAGGAGGAGCGGAGCGGACATACGATCGTAGACAATGATCGATCGCTGGAGCTGCTCGTTCGTACAGCTGTATCGCAAGCGGAGGCGGGAGCCGATATAATCGCGCCGTCGAATATGATGGACGGATTCGTTCATGCGATAAGAGAAGGACTGGACGCGACAGGCTATAACGATATCGCAATTATGTCCTATTCTGTGAAATACGCCTCGGCGTATTACGGCCCGTTCCGCGATGCCGCGCATTCCACACCGCAATTCGGGGATCGCAAAACGTATCAGATGGACCCTGCGAATAGCCGCGAAGCGATGCGGGAAGCGGAAGCAGATGTAATGGAGGGCGCCGATATGCTGATGGTAAAGCCCGCTCTTGCTTATCTGGATGTGGTGAGAATGCTGAAGGAGCAGTTCGACCTGCCTGTCGTAGCCTACAATGTCAGCGCCGAGTATGCCATGGTGAAAGCGGCTGCTCAGAACGGTTGGCTCGATGAGCGCGCTGTTGTCCTGGAGACGCTGACCGGCATGAAGCGTGCCGGAGCAGACATGATTATTACGTATTTCGCAAAGGATGCCGCTCGCTGGCTGAGAGGAGAGGACGTGTAATGGAACAAGGTCTGGGAAGAAGAGGGGACAGCCGTTCCGCTGAAGCGTTCGACAGAGCGAAGAAGGTCATTCCGGGAGGCGTGAACAGCCCGGTGCGAGCGTTCAAGTCCGTCGGCTTGACGCCAATCTACGTGGAGAGAGGCGAAGGAAGTCGAATATACGATATCGACGGCAACAGCTATATCGATTATGTCGGGTCTTGGGGACCTCTCATTATGGGCCACGCCCATCCTGAAGTGATTGAGGCGCTGCGCAAGACGGCGGAGAAGGGCACGAGCTTCGGAGCGCCTACCGAGCTGGAGACGCTGATGGCGGAGCTTGTCGTGGAGCGCGTCCCTTCAGTAGATATTGTGCGCATGGTTAATTCCGGTACGGAGGCGACGATGAGCGCGCTTCGGCTGGCCAGAGGAATTACGGGAAGAAGCCGCATACTGAAGTTTGAAGGCTCCTATCACGGACATGCGGACAGCTTGCTTATAAAAGCGGGCTCAGGTGTCGCTACGCTCGGCCTGCCAGACAGTCCCGGCGTTCCCGAAGGGGTGGCGTCCCATACAATCACTGTTCCATATAACGATATCGAATCGGTCAAGCTTGCATTCGACAAGTATGGCGAGGAGATCGCTTGCATTATCGTCGAGCCGGTTGCCGGCAACATGGGCGTCGTTCCGCCACTGCCGGGATTTCTGCAAGGCTTGCGGGATATTACGACGCAATACGGCAGTCTGCTCATATTCGATGAGGTGATGACCGGTTTTCGCGTCGCTTATGCATGCGCCCAAGGACTGTATGGCATCACGCCTGACCTGACCTGCTTCGGCAAAGTCATCGGAGGCGGACTGCCGGTAGGGGCGTACGGCGGACGACGCGAGCTGATGGAGCAGATAGCGCCAAGTGGGCCAATCTACCAAGCAGGCACCTTGTCTGGCAATCCGCTCGCGATGGCGGCGGGCTATACGACACTGAAGCTGCTAACGCCAGAAGTGTACCAGCAGCTGGAGCGCCAGGCAGCCAAGCTGCAAGCGGGTATGGCGGATAATGCGAAGAAGCATGGCGTGGCAGCTACCATCAATCGGGTAGGCTCCATGGTATGTCCGTTCTTCACAGAGCAGCATGTCATTAACTTCGATATCGCAAGAACAAGCAATCTGAAGCAGTTTCAAGCGTACTTCGCTTCCATGCTTGCATTGGGCATCAATATAGCGCCTTCCCAATTCGAAGGGATGTTCGTGTCTGCCGTCCATAGCGACAGCGACATCGAGACGACCATTCAAGCGCACGATGCCGCGCTGGAAAGTCTACAGCAGGCATGATGGCGAAGTGCTGGGAAGAGGCTGTTCGTCAAGGGGAATGGCTGGAGCTGCCTTGGGAGAAGCTTGCCGCCACAGCAGCTTCTCTAGAACCCGGAGATGATGTTCCTGCACAGCCGGAGACCGGCAGCCACCCGCATAAGGTGCGGCAGTGGCTGGCGGCTTCTTCTTTATTCCCGGAGAAGTGGGTCAACCGGCTATTCTCCGTCGGCGGAATAAGATGGCATGAAGAGAAGCTTGCGCTTAAGTGCTTTCCGGCAGCACGCATGAACGACGACCCTCTGTATCGAGTGGCGAAGCAGTCGAATAGTGGTGATCGTGCGGCCGTCTTATACGAGGATGATTATTGTCTCGTGCTGAATAAGCCGGTAGGCATGCCCGTACATGGTTCTGGCGTGGGCGATCAGGGGCGGGGGACGTTAGATGAGGAGGCGGCGCGGCATCTGCTGGCATGTGGCGATCCCTTGCCGGTCCGTCATATCCATCGACTGGATGACGATACGTCTGGCCCCGTTCTGTATTCCAAGAACGATCTGGCGCAGCTGCGGCTGGACGAAGCGATGCGCAGCAAGGCGATCGGTCGTCGATATGTTGCGGTCGTACACGGACGTCTGATGAAGTCTTGCGGGGAAATTAATGAACCGATCGGCAAGGATCGACATCATCCTGCACGAAGGAGGGTGTCGTCGAACGGCGACAAGGCGATCACCCGTTACGAGACGGTTGCATCCAATTCTCGTTACTCCATAGTTCGGCTAATACTAGAGACCGGACGAACCCACCAGATTCGGGTGCATATGAGCCATATTGGTCATCCCCTTTTGGGAGATTCGTTATATGGAGGATCTTCCAACATGCTCAACCATCAGGCGCTGCATGGGGAAGAGCTGATTTTCCCTCACCCGCTAACCGGCTGTACGATTAACGTATCGTCGCCGCAACCGGATTGGCTTATCGGGCTAATGGACCATATTGACCAGGTTTGAAAAAGACAGTCATGCTCTCGGCAATCCAACCATATAGATAAGTAGTGTATGTAACGCTAGCCCAAGCATTCAGGAAGTGAAGGGAGGACTTAGGCGTGTCTAATGGGATGAACGGATTGCGCTTTGATGTATACGAGAGGGTCCATATGCCTGATGACGCAGCAGCCATCGATGAACTGGAAGAAATCGAGCTTGTTCCTCGTATACAAGTAATCGATCAAGGTGATCAAGCAGTATTGAAAGGACAACTGCTGCTCAGCGGCGTATATCGGGGGCAAAATGCGGCGGAAGGTCCATTAACGCTGGAGCACTGGATTCCGGTTGAAATCTCGCTGCCTATGAATCGGGTGTCCAGGCTGGATGACATCTCCATTGAGATTGACAACTTCGACGTTGACCTGCTATCGGCTCGCACATTGAATATTACGGGTGTGCTGTCGCTTCGGGGGATTGCAGTGGAACCCCTTCAGGAAGAGCAGAGCGGATGGGAGGAGGAATCCTTCACTGCCGTACATGAGCGCGAGCAGGAACGAGAGATGTCTCAAGTGTCTGGTGCGTCTATGGAAGAAGAGAGCGAGGCGTACATAGTGGATCGCGAGGCGCAAAGCGAAGAGAGCGATACAGCTGGCGAACCGGAAGCCGAGCTGGAGGCGGAGCGGGAAGTTCAAGTCGCAGATGAAGAGGGCAAGTCCTATGATGAGGGGTATTCTGAACGTGAAAGCTACCAAGTGCCGTCATTGTCGTGGGAGTATCAATCGCATCAGCTGCCTAATGCAGAACATAGCTACGATAATGAAGAAGTGGAAGCGCGGCAACCGTTCCTCGATAGCGCCGACGCTGTTGAAGGGGCGAACCAGGAGGAGGGTCAACGGCCGGAAGAGCTGGAACCGGAATCCCACCAGGACCAGCACGCTGGGTATGCGCTGCTAGAGAAGGAAAGGCAGAAGGGAGAAGACGCATCAGCCCTGTCACAGCCTTCTTCATTGACAGCTGAGCAAGAGCCCCTTCCTACAGAATCAGCCAAGCCTGGGGTGCAGATTGCGTTCACAGGCAAATCCCCGGAGCACAGTGAAGGAAGTACAGAAGTGGGGATTCGCTCTCTGCTACAGTCCAGTCAGCGTGAGCGGGCTGTTAGAGAGGCGGCGGAGCAGTCGCAGGTGGAGCAAGAAGCGGAACGGACGGAAGCCATTCAGGAGGCTGAGGAAGAGATTGAATGGAAGCGATTGTTCCTTAGCAAGCAGGAAGGCGACGCGGCATTCAGGAAGATCAGAATGTGTATCGTTCAGCGCGAAGAGACGCTGGAAGAGATTGCAACCCGTTACAGCTTGAACCCAAGAGAAATACTTGTTCACAACGGATTGCATGAATCTGCCATTGAAGAGGGGCAAGTATTATATATTCCATAATGACAGCGAGGCGGGCTTGCGCAAAGGTGCAGGCCCGCCTTGATGCTTAGGCGGGAATCCTCAGGCATAGCGCCAGGTTGACTAACGCGTCGTATAGCGGTATGATGGTGAATATATGCGTTATAATGACGTGGAAGGGGAATAGCAGCAGCTATGCCTTCAGAGAGCAGGACCGTTACGCTGAGAGGTTCTGCAGGATGAACCTGCATGCGAGTCGCCCCGGAGTCGCTTTACTGAAGCGGGAAGCATTGCAGCCTGCCGTCTTAGGTAAAGCCGGTAACAGCCGTTATCTGTACGAGTGCCGCAAGGGGATCGCTAATGGACCCGCTCGCGGAACAAAGGTGGTACCACGGGAGTTAGACCTTTCGTCCTTTAGAGGGCGGAAGGTCTTTTTGCATATATCCAGATTAATGTGGAGGATGGAACATATGTCAGAAAATCAAAGCAATCATGCAATGCCGACAACTTATGATCCGAAAACAGCCGAGCAAAAATGGTATCCTTACTGGATGGAGGGTCAATTCTTTCAAGCGGGCAAGCGTCCCGATGCGGAAGCTTATACGATCGTCATTCCCCCGCCTAATGTGACGGGCATGCTGCATATCGGCCATGCACTGGACTTCACCCTGCAAGATATTCTCATTCGAGCCAAGCGTATGCAGGGATACGATACGTTATGGCTGCCGGGCATGGACCATGCCGGTATTGCCACTCAGACGCGTGTGGAGCAGAAGCTTCGCGAGAGTGGTGTGTCGCGCCATGATCTGGGCCGTGAAGCCTTCCTGGAGAAGGTGTGGGAGTGGAAGGAGCAGTACGCGGGAACAATTCGCGACCAGTGGGCAAAGCTGGGGCTGTCGCTGGATTATTCCAAGGAGCGATTCACGATGGACGAAGGGCTGTCCAAAGCGGTGCGGGAAGTATTCGTCAGGTTGTACGAGAAGGGGCTTATTTATCGCGGCAAAAAGATTATTAATTGGGACCCTGCAGCACGTACAGCATTATCCGATATTGAAGTGGAGCATAAGGAAGTCAATGGTCACCTCTATCATTTGAAGTATCCGCTCAAGGACGGATCCGGCTACGTGACAGTTGCGACGACACGGCCGGAGACAATGCTGGGCGATACGGCGGTCGCTGTTCATCCGGAAGACGAGCGATACAAGGATATGATCGGTAAGACGCTTGTATTGCCGGTCATCGGCAGAGAAATTCCGATTATCGCGGATGAATACGTCGAGAAGGACTTCGGTTCCGGTGCGGTGAAGATTACGCCTGCGCACGATCCGAACGACTTCGAGGTAGGCGAGCGCCACAGCTTGCCGCAGATTACCGTAATGGATGAGACGGGCACGATGAACGCCGAAGCAGGCCCTTATCAGGGGCTGGACCGCGCCGAGTGTCGCAAGAAGCTTGTGAAGGACTTGCAGGAGCAGGGCGTATGTGTGCAGATTGAGGATCATGTCCATCAGGTCGGCCATAGCGAGCGCAGCGGCGCCGTCGTAGAGCCGTACCTGTCCACACAATGGTTCGTGGCGATGAAGCCGCTGGCTGAGGCAGCGATAGCCGCTCAGAAGACTGGTAAGGGTGTCCGGTTCGTGCCGGAGCGCTTCGAGAAAATATATCTGAATTGGATCGAAAATGTACGTGACTGGTGCATCTCCCGCCAGCTGTGGTGGGGTCACCGTATACCGGCATGGTATGACGATGCGACAGGCGAGCTTCACGTATCGCGAGAGGACATGGAAGGCGATCATCTCCGTCAGGACGAGGATGTGCTGGATACGTGGTTCAGCTCTGCGCTATGGCCTTTCTCTACGCTTGGGTGGCCGGATGAAAGCGAGGATCTCAGCCGCTACTATCCGACCAATGTGCTGGTGACGGGCTATGACATTATCTACTTCTGGGTAGCCAGAATGATCTTCACGGCGCTGGAATTTACGGACGAGAAGCCGTTCCAGGACGTGCTTATTCACGGGCTGGTGAGAGATAAGGATGGACAAAAGATGTCCAAGTCGCTGGGCAACGGTGTCGATCCGCTGGAAATTATCGAGCAATATGGGGCGGATGCGCTCCGTTTCATGATATCGACGGGCAGCACTCCCGGTCAGGATCTGCGCTTCCGAATAGAAAAGGTGGAGCAAGCGCGTAATTTTGCCAATAAGATCTGGAATGCGTCACGCTTCGCGCTCATGAATCTGGATGGCTTCAAAGCGTCGGATATCGACATTGCAGTGAAGCTGGGCACAGCGGATCGCTGGATTCTGCACCGGTTCAATGAGACGGCGCGCGATGTGACCAGACTAATGGATAACTATGAATTCGGCGAGACTGGCCGTGTGCTGTACAACTTTATCTGGGACGACTTGTGCGACTGGTATATCGAATTCTCCAAGCTTAGCTTGAATGGGACGGACGAAGCGGCGAAGCGGGCCACGCAATCCGTGCTTGCCTATGTGCTGGATCGCACGCAGCGGCTTATTCATCCGTTCATGCCGTTCATCAGCGAGGAGATCTGGCAGCATCTTCCCCATCAAGGGGAGACCATCACCTTGGCGGAGTGGCCGAAGTATGACGCTGCGCTGGAAGCACCGGATGCCGTCGCGGAAATGAATCTGCTCATGGAGATCATCCGAGCCGTTCGCAACATTCGCGCAGAAGTAAACGTGCCGATGAGCAAGAAGATCGAGCTTCTTCTCAAGCCGTCCAGCGAGAGCAACGCCGCTATTCTTGCGCGCAACGAGGAATTCGTGAAGCGCTTCTGCGGCACTTCGCTGCTGGAGACGGGTATGCATATCACTGCTCCGGAGAAAGCGATGACCGCAATCGTCACCGGCGCGGAGCTGTACTTGCCGCTTGCGGGTCTGATAGATATCTCGCAAGAGATTGCGCGGCTGGAGAAAGAGCTGGCACATCTGAATGCCGAAGTGCAGCGCGTCGAGAAGAAGCTCGCTAACGAAGGCTTCGTATCGAAGGCGCCGGCCAAGGTTATCGACGAGGAACGGGCGAAAATGAAAGACTATGCCGAGAAGCGGGATAAAGTGCTGCAGCGGATAGCCGAGCTGCAGGGCTAACGGGAAGAAGGGATGCAAGATGACGGAACAAAAGCAAACGGGAAGCGACTACAGCAGCTTATCCACTTACAATGAGGCTGTCGCCTGGATTACGGGCTTGATTCCATTCGGCATCAGACCGGGGCTGCAACGTATCGAAGCATTGCTGGAGCGGCTCAACAATCCGCATCGCCGGCTGAAGTTTATCCATGTCGCCGGGACGAACGGGAAAGGCTCGGTATGCGCTTATCTGACAAGCGCGCTCTTGCGCGGAGGCTATGATGTGGGGACGTTCACGTCCCCTTACATTACGAAGTTTACCAATCGATTTCAATATAATGGCGAGGATATCCCGGAGGAGACCCTCCTTGCGCTTTCCAACGAATTGAAGCCGCATGTGGACGAGCTGGCAGATACGGAGCTCGGCTCGCCAACGATGTTCGAGGTTTCTACGGCACTGGCCATTCTTTATTTCGCTAAGGTCAGTTATCCTGACTATGTCGTATGGGAGACGGGGCTTGGCGGTCGCCTGGATGTAACGAATGTGGTCTACCCGGTCATTTCGATTATTACGAATGTCGGACACGACCACATGGACCGTCTGGGCGATACGCTGGAGCAGGTGGCTGCAGAGAAGGCGGGTATTATCAAGCCGGGCGTGCCTGTCGTCAGCGCAGTCTCCCAACCGGAGCTGGCGGCTGTTATACGCGGAACGGCACTCCGGAATAAGAGCTCGCTCTACATGCTGGACGATCAATTCCGTGTTGAACGGCTGGAAGCCAGCGAGGAGGAACAGTCCTTCCGCTTCAGCAGCTTGTTCCGCGATCTGCCGGAACTGAAGATTACGCTAAGCGGCGCTCATCAGGTAACGAATGCTGCGACGGCTCTTATGGCGTTGGAAGTGCTTCGTCAATATCAGGCACTGGTACTGGATGAGGAAGCGATCCTGGAAGGACTTCGCGGCGCGACATGGCCAGGACGCATGGAGTTAGTGAGCAGGGAGCCGCGCGTGTTATTAGATGGCGCGCATAATCCCGAAGGCGCAGAGGCGCTGGCTGCAGCAATAAGCGACACGTATAAGTATGATCGCTTGAACGTTATGATGGGTATGCTGGAGAATAAGAATCATCAGGCGACGCTCCGGCATATACTACCTATAGTGAACACGCTTATTATTACCGAGCCTGATTATCGCATGAAGCAGGATGCGGACGAATTGGCTCGGCTGGCAGAGGATATGCGGGAATCGTGGTCTCCAGCGCTGTCGTTCCAATTAGTCGTTGCGAAGGATTGGAAGGATGCGCTCAACAAATTGCAGGAAGCAACCGGGGAGACGGATCTTGGAGTCGTGACAGGTACGCTGTATTTGATAGCGGATGTACGTTCCTATATGTTGTACAACTCGGATTCTGAAAAAGGTTGGTGAACCGTCTTTGAATACGGCAGAACACATCCACTTCATCGGAATCGGCGGTTATGGGATGAGCGCCATTGCCCGCGTGATGCTGGAGAAGGGATACAAGGTAACAGGTTCGGATGTGGCGCGACAGGAGTTAACGGAGAAGCTCGCGGCCAAGGGAGCGGATATCTTCATTGGCCATCAGCCGGAGCATGTGAAAGGAGCAGACCTCGTCGTATACTCCACGGCGCTGCCTAGTGATAATGTGGAGCGGAAAGCGGCGGAAGACCTGCGCATTCCGGTGTTGCATCGTTCTCAAATGCTGGCCAGGCTAATGAATGCGGGAAAAGGCGTTGCCGTTGCCGGAGCGCACGGGAAGACGACGACTTCCTCCATGATCGCGCTTGTCATGGAAGAATGTAAGACGGACCCTACTTATATTATCGGCGGCGAGATTGTGAATGTGGGCACCAACGCGAAAGCGGGAAAGGGAGAGTATGTCGTAGCGGAAGCGGATGAGAGTGACGGTTCCTTCCTGCATTATCATCCTGCGATTGCGATCGTAACCAATATCGAACCGGATCATCTGGAAAATTACGATGGCGACTACGAGAAGTTGAAAGCGGCCTATGTCCAATTCCTTCAGCAAGTAAAGTCTGAGGGAAAAGCGATTGTATGCGCGGACGATACCGCGATTCAGGAAATATTGCCGAGAGCTCGCAAAAGGGAGGACGGGAAGGGGGAGCCTCTATTAATCACATACGGCATCGATCAAAACGCTACCTACAGGGCGGAAAACATCGTGCTGGGTGATCGTAAAGTCTCCTTCGACATGCTCCGTCAGGGTGAGCCACTCGGTCGCGTTGAACTGTCTGTTCCTGGCCTTCACAATGTATACAATGCGATGGCGACGGTTATTACATGCCTGGAGGCTGGTTTGACATTTGAAGCCGTCAAAGACGCGATCAAGCTATTTCGCGGCGCAAAACGTCGCTTCCAGGTGTTAGGTGAAGTGAACGACATTCTCGTCATTGATGACTATGCTCATCACCCAACGGAAATCCAGGCAACGATCAGTGCGGCCAAAACGACCGGGAAACGAATCATTGCCGTCTTCCAGCCACAGCGTTATACGAGAACGTATTTCCTATTCGAACAGTTCAGCAGAGCGTTCTCGGAAGCGGACGATGTTATTATATCCGATATCTACTCGCCTGCGGGCGAGCTGCAAATAGAGGGAATTAACTCAAGCAAACTGGTAGAATTGATTCGGAATAACAGTCATGCCAGGGCTGAGTATATTCCGACAAAGGATGAGGTGCTGGCGGCGCTTCAACAACGTGTGAAGCCAGGCGATCTCGTCATTACAATGGGCGCCGGCGACATATGGAAGGTGGCGGACGCTTTGGCCAAGTCTCTGCAATCATCACATGGCGGGGCGATCCAATAACGATAAATCCGGAACCTTACTCACTTGATGGAAGGTTCACCTGGAAAAATAGAGGGTGGTGCAGGGATGATACTCCTTGTGCCGCCCTCTCTGTTATCATCAATGTTCTACTCAGAGCAGACCACTTGTAGTGAGACAGAGAATGGAGTCTTCCAGCATCGGCATATCTCGTAATTTGATTTCATAGAATGATAGTAGACAGGACAATGGAATCAAGGGAGTGATCGACATGAACAAGAAGCCTTCCAACCGGATAACGTATCGATTCGACCGCAGCGGTAATGTAATGCATGGCAATGCGAAGCCGGCAGCTCATGCACAGCAAGGGAGTGTGGAAAATAAAGGAAGTTCAAACGTTGTCCCCTTATACCCGTCGCATGCTGCGAATGTTATACATGAAAGCGAGTATTGGACAAGCCCTTATCAGCAAGATGTCGGGAAATTGGAAGAGTTGATCAGGAATTCAACACATGATCGCGACAGAAAGTTGCCCTGCAAGGATGAGGTCGATGTCATGCCTGAACATCTTGCCGACCTGGAGGATCGTGATCCAAGTTGTGAAAAGGAAAAATGGCCGGACATGCAAGTTGAATCGGGGTATGAGGAACGCTTCGGATATCTTGACGGGAACGGTTCGCATTTACGGAGAAATCAAGGTCCGTCATGGTTTAACGTATTCCTGTCAGTCACTGGGGCCCTGGCGACAGGCGCGTTGTTCGGCTATGTCATTCTAAGCTTGTTCACGGGTTCAGAATTGTGGTCGTTCAAGGAACGTCAAGCATCAAGCGATAATGTCATACAGCAAGAGACTTGGGCAAGTCATTCGGATGCGGGAATGGATCGCGCAAGTGTCAAGGAGGGAACGACGCAGTCGGATAGGAAAAACGAAGATCAGGAAGGAGCAACCGCTAGCGATGCTTCCGCTCGCAGCTCGGTTGTTGCCATTGACGGCTTGAAGTTTACTTACCACATGCTGCAGTACGGCGTGTTCAGCAATCCAGAAGGCATGAATGCCGCCGTGAAGCAACTTCGCGACAAAGGACTTGCTGCCTCCTACGCTCACATCGACGAAAGCAAGTATGCCGTTTTTGCAGGTGTAGCTGCGGATGCGCAAAGCTTGAAGCTGCTTGAGAGCAAGCTGCCGGGACTGATCTTGTACGGAAAGGAAGTGCGGCTTCAATCGCCGGATGCAATGAATTTTTTGGGTACAGAAAAGGAAGTTAAGGCGTTTTTCGAACAAACGAACGGGCTGATTGCGGTCTGGAGCAATCTTATTACTGCTCAGTTCGAGCAATCCTCTCTCTCCAGTCTGGGCGATGCTGCGACTGAGGCTTGGAAGAAGCGGTATGCGGAGTGGAGCGATATCGCGAAGGTGGTACACAAGGGAATGAACGACGAATTAGGAAACGCTTATATGGACAAGCTGCTGGCCGCGATGGATCTAACGGCAGCGTCTATTGCTTCCTACAATAAGGAGCCGTCCAGCTCTCCATTATGGCAGGCGCAAGCCGCACTGATGGAAGCGGTGCTGATACAAAAAGAATGGTTTGAGACGCTGGGCGCATTGTAATGAAAGGAATTGGAGCGTATAATAGGGACAGGTGTCAAATAGCCAGCTGTATCAGGCGTGAAAATAGTGGTAGCAGTACGATAGGGAGGGCATCGCATTGAAGAAGAATGGCTGGACTCTCCTTCTCTTCGTCATATTGGGATTGCTTGCGGGAGCTTTGCTGTCGCACTGGCTGGAATCCTTACCCGGTACAGCATTCCTGACAAAACCGATTGAAGCGACAATATCGCCTGCCATTGATTTGTATGTGCTGGACTTTGCCATGATCCTCGATATTCGTATCAGTTTGTTGAGCCTGATTGGTGCCGTTATCGCAATATGGCTGTATCGCAAGCTTTAGAGACTTATACTTCGTAACACCCCAATAGACAAGCTTACAAGGAGAAGGCAGTTATGGCAGACCAACTGACATATTCACATCCGATAAGCCGGATTGTCCTGGCTTCATCGTCTCCGCGCCGGAAGGAACTGGTCGCAGCTATGGACCTTTCCTTGCCGGTTTCTATTTTGTCTGCGGACGTAGAGGAATGGATCGATCCTTCATGGTCGTCGGGGCAAGCTGTACAGGAGTTGGCTCTTCGCAAGGGGAGAGCCGTCAAGGAGAGACTGGGGAAGGAAGACGGCTCTGCGTTATCCGATCTTATCATCGCAGCGGATACGATCGTCGTACTGGACGGGAAGCCGCTTGGCAAGCCAGACAATGAAGCTCACGCCAGAGAGATGCTGACGGCTCTGCAAGGGCGCTGGCACGAAGTGTATACGGGCGTTGCTTGTCTGCCAACGGCATACGGAGAGCACACAGTCTGTCATCGTCTGACGAAAGTGCATATGAAGCCGTTGAGCCAAGATCATATTAGCCGATATATTGCCACTGGCGAACCGAACGACAAGGCTGGGGGCTATGGCATTCAAGGACTTGGGTCAATGTTCATTCACGAAATAAAGGGTTGTTACTTCAACGTGGTCGGATTGCCCGTATCGTTATTGGCCGATATGCTGAAGCGTTATGGCATAGAGGCATATTGAATCGCGATATGGCGGGAGGAGCACGCCAACTATGAAGATAAAGGCGGTAATGGGACATGGAAATGCAAAGCGGCAATTTGCGTGATGTCCCCCATGAAGAACGTCCAAGAGAGCGCATGATGAGATATGGGGCTGAAGCGCTTAGCCATGCGGAACTACTGGCTATTCTGCTTCGAACGGGAACGCAGCGCCAATCGGCCATTCATTTGGCTGGAGTTGTATTGAAGCAATGCGGCAGTCTGCGCAATCTAATGGATTTGAGCATGGAAGAATTAACGGCCATAAAAGGCATAGGTCCTGCGAAAGCAGTTCAACTCCGCGCAGGCATTGAGCTTGGAAGACGTATGATCAGGAGCAAGCTACCTGACGTTGTGACGGTGCGCAGCCCCAAGGATGCCGCCGACTATTTGATGGAGGATCTTCGTTATCTGAAGAAGGAACACTTTGTCTGCTTGTTTCTCAATACGAAAAATCATATTATTGCCCGGGAAACCTTGTCAATGGGTACGCTTAATGCGTCTCTCGTACATCCCAGAGAGGTGTTCCGCGCAGCGATTAAGTGCAACAGCGCATCTATCATTTGCGCGCATAACCATCCAAGCGGCGATCCAGCGCCAAGCCCCGAAGACATCCGATTGACCAAGCGGCTTGCGGAGGCGGGGCAGCTTGTCGGCATTGACATTCTTGACCATATTGTCATTGGCGATGGCAGGTTTGTCAGTTTGAAGGAGCAGGGCTATATGTAATATAATAATGGAATCGGTACAATAGTCATTGATAAATGAATGTGTTTTAGTGAAGAAGGGAGCAGCAGCATGTTTGGAAGTTTTACGAAAGATCTGGGTATTGATCTGGGTACGGCCAATACTCTTGTCTATGTGAAAGGAAAAGGAATTGTCGTGAGGGAACCGTCGGTGGTAGCCCTGCGTACAGATACAAAAACGATTGAAGCCGTCGGCGAACAGGCGAAAAAGATGATCGGGCGCACGCCCGGTAATATTCGAGCCGTGCGTCCGATGAAGGACGGTGTCATTGCTGATTACGATACGACGGCAACGATGATCAAGTACTTTATTCGCTCTGCCCAGAAGCAGAGGTCGCTGTTCCCTCGTCATCCCAATGTCATGGTATGCGTGCCGTCCGGCATTACAGCCGTAGAGAAACGCGCTGTCGAGGATGCTGCGAAGCAAGCCGGAGCTCGCGAGGCTTACACAATTGAAGAGCCGTTCGCAGCGGCAATCGGCGCTGATCTTCCTGTATGGGAGCCTACCGGCAGTATGGTCGTAGATATTGGCGGCGGTACGACCGAGGTTGCGGTTATCTCGCTCGGTGGTATTGTCACTAGTCGTTCTATCCGTGTGGCCGGAGACGATATGGACGAAGCAATCATTCAATATATCAAGCGCCAATATAATCTGATGATCGGTGAACGCACGGCGGAGCAGTTGAAGTTGGAGGTAGGCTCCGCACTGCCGCTTGATAAGCCTGAGACGTTGGAGATTCGCGGTCGTGATCTCGTGACCGGCTTGCCGAAGACGCTGCCTGCCACTTCCGATGAGATTACAGATGCATTGTCTGATACCGTCAATTCCATAGTGGAAGCAGTGAAGATTACGCTGGAGAAGTGTCCACCCGAGCTTGCGGCGGATATTATGGATCGGGGAATCGTTTTGACGGGAGGCGGCGGTTTGCTTCGGAATTTGGATAAGCTGCTGCAGCGCGAGACTGGCATGCCTGTTATTGTTGCGGACAATCCGCTGGATTGTGTAGCGATCGGAACCGGACGTTCTTTGGATCACATTCATCTATTCAAGGGCAGGAGCTCCTCACGCTCAAGGCGATAAGCTGTAAGATGTATGGACAAGGGGATTTAGGGGTGAGGGATTGCTTAATCTATTTAGGAATAAACGTCTGTTTATGCTCATGATCGGAATGATTCTTACAATTGCGATTATTGGTTTTTCGTTAAGCGATCGCAAGGAACTCTCCTGGCCTGAAAAATTTTTGAAGGATACCTTTGGCTACGTTCAGCAATGGTTCTACAAGCCCGCTGGCTCAATAGCGGGCTTCTTTGAGGATATCAGGGATCTGAGGGAAGTCTATGAGGAAAATGAACGACTGAGAAATGCAGTAGCCGCATATTCGCGGGATAAGGTAGCATACAACTTCATAAAGCTGGAAAACGAGCGACTTCTGGAGCAACTGGAATTTACGAAACAGCAGAAGCAAATGTACAATTACAACTATTTGATCGCTCAAGTCGTATCCATCAGCAACGATGCTAACAATCGCTCCATGAATATCAATCTCGGCTCAAAGCACGGGGTCAAGCCCAATATGGCGGTAACGACGGTGGACGGATTGATTGGCTTAGTAAGCTCAGTGTCGCCGTTCACTTCCACCATTACGCCGATTACCGAATTGAATGAATCCTCTCCCACAGCGAATGGCAATTCCATCGCCGCTACGATCGAAGGGAGAGAGAACGATTCCTTCGGCATTCTCAGCTATTACGACAAAGAGAAGAAGCGTCTCGTCATGACCAGAATCGAAGAAACGGATAAGATGGAGGTCGGCGACAAGGTCATCACCTCAGGACTAGGCAATGTGTATCCTAGAGGGATGGTGGTTGGCACTGTGGAGACGAAGCAGGTTGGCGACATGGGGCTTACGTATACTGCAACTGTCAAGCTAGCTGCGGATTTCGACCATTTGTACGAAGTGTTCGTCGTTCAGCCGCCTGAGGTGGAGGAGCAATGAGCATGAACAGAATCGTTCCGATCATGATTCTGCTGTTTGTCCTCGAAGGAGCGCTTGTGCCCTGGCTTATTCCGGAGAGCATTGACGACCGCCTCATACCGCACTTTATATTCGTTATGGTCATATTTGCAGCGCTTTATCGGGGCAGGTTTGCCGCTTTGGTGTTAGGTGCGGGATTCGGTTTGCTGCAGGATATCGTGTATTATGGGCATATGCTTGGCGTCCATTTTTTTTTGATGGCGATTATCGGATACTTCACAGGCTTGTTGCTGGAGAAGAAGAGAGTAACACTGCTTATGGCAATGTCGGTAATCGGACTGAGCTGCATCGTATATGATTCCATCACATTCGGCATATATGCTGTGTTCCGTATTACCAATGCATCCTACACTTGGTCGCTCATCCATTACATTGTTCCAAGTCTGTTCTTGCAATTGGCTTTTGCGCTTGCGTTATACATTCCACTGCGCCGCATGTTCCAATCTCGCATTTCGACCGGCGCTGACGATGAAGAGGAATGAGACAACGGGTAAAAATCTTCCCGGGATGCAGGAATTGGAGATACCGGCCAAGAATTTTATAGGTTGGGGAGGGACGAGTCGTGGCCGAAAAGCAACAACATATAATGATAAAAGGCGTAAAAGAAGGTCTGCTGTTCCTTCTCGATGATGAGTGTACATTCGAAGCCCTGCTTCAAGAGCTGCGACATAAGCTGGAGAAGACGCATCAACAATTGCTATCCGGACCGTTAATTCATGTTCATATCAAGCTTGGTGAGAGGGTCGTCACAGACGAGCAGAAGGAACAATTGACGAGCATTATTCGAGCACAGGGTAATCTTATAATCGGTTCGATTACATCCAATTCGTCAAGCGGGGCTGACATTATCGACAAAGAGAAGCTGAAGGTTATGACATGTATCGTTCGCTCCGGGCAGACTGTGGAGCATGACGGAGACTTGCTTCTAATCGGAGATGTCAATCCGGGGGCAAGCTTGTTGTGCGCCGGGGATATCTATATCTTGGGAGCGCTGCGGGGAATGGCCCACGCCGGAACCGGCGGACGGGAAGATGTCATTATTGCTACCTCGCTTATGCGTCCAACGCAGCTTCGTATCGGCGATGTCGTTAGTCGACCGCCGGAAGAATGGGCGACAGGAGACGCATCCATGGAATTCGCTTATTTGAACGAAGGCCAGATGCAGATCGACAAGCTGTCTCAGCTTTATCGCATCAGGCAGAATCCAATTCTTTTTAAAGGGGTGTAGAGTATGGGAGAAGCGATTGTAGTAACTTCAGGCAAAGGCGGTGTCGGTAAAACGACGACCACGGCTAATATCGGTACGGCTCTTGCCTTGCTTGGAAAGAAGGTCTGCCTGGTCGATACGGATATCGGGCTTCGTAATCTAGATGTCGTAATGGGACTGGAGAATCGGATTATCTATGATCTGATCGACGTTACGGAGGGACGCTGCAGGCTGAATCAAGCGCTTGTGAAGGATAAGCGCTTCGAGGAGTTGTATATGCTGCCGGCTGCCCAGACGAAGGACAAGGATGCGGTTAAGCCGGAACAGATCCGGAAAGTTGTGCAAGAACTGAAAAATGAGCATGACTATGTGCTGATTGATTGTCCTGCGGGAATTGAGCATGGGTTCCGTAATGCAATTGCAGGCGCAGATCACGCTATCGTTGTAACGACGCCGGAGAATGCCGCTGTTCGGGACGCCGACCGTGTTATCGGTCTTCTGGAGGGGGAGAAGATCCCTTCCAAGCTGGTCATTAACCGCATACGCCAAACAATGGTCAAGAGCGGCGAGATGCTGGATGTGGACGAGATATGCCAAGTGCTGTCAATTGACCTCGTCGGCATCGTACCGGATGATGAGAAGGTCATATCCGCAGCCAACAATGGCGAGCCGACGGTGATGAATCCGGCCTCACGGGCGGCAATCGCCTACCGGAATATTGCAAGGCGCATATTGGGAGATATGGTTCCGTTAATGGTGCTGGACGAGAAGGTTGGCGCTTTTAAGCGTTTCCGCAAGTTTTTTGGAATAGGATGATGGCTTCGTGCTGAATAAACTGAAGAAGCTGGACTGGGGCATACTTCTCATTCTGGGTCTACTAATGGCTGTCAGCGTCGTAGCCATTCATAGCGCCACGGCGTATACGCCGAAGTACAGCGGTAGCGTAATGAAGCAGCTGATGTTCTATGCCCTAGGATTTGGAGTTGCCACTATCTCTGTATTGTTCGACTATCGTATTGTATTAAAGCTATGGCATGTTATGTACGGCATTGGAATCGCTCTGCTTATTGCGGTCTATTTCTTCGGGGGTATCGTCAACGGGGCGAAAGGCTGGTTCAGACTCGGCGCTTTCTCTTTCCAGCCTGCGGAAATCGTCAAGATCATACTGATCATCGGAATAGCCTACTTGATGGGGAAGCGGCAAGGCGACAAGCTGAATTTCTCGCAGGATTTGCTGCCGATCGGCGCGTTCGCATTTTTGCCGTTTTTGCTCGTTATGATTCAGCCTGATCTCGGCAATGCAATTATCTATTTAGTAATTGTGGTTGGCATGCTGTGGATTGGCAATGTGAAGTATACGCATGTGTTAATCGGGCTTTCCGTCCTAGTCGCGGGTCTTGTATTATTTGTCATGCTGTTCAATTTGTTCAACGAGCAGATCTATACGTACCTGAAAGATGTCGAGAAAACACACTGGTATGACCGGATTAACACATTCATTAATCCGAGTGAAGCCAGCGCCGATGCGCGTCATCAATCAGAGAATGCGATGATTGCAATTGGCTCTGGTGGATTGAGTGGCGATGGCTTCCTGCAGGGTGACATGAAAAATGGCGGATTTATTCCCTATACGTATTCCGATTCCATATTCGTCGTCATCGGCGAGGAGTTCGGGTTCCAGGGTTCGGCGATCTTGCTCATGCTGTACTTCTTGCTCATATACCGAATGATTATGATTGCATTCAAATGTTACGACAGGCGGGCGGCCTATATCATTCTCGGCATCGTGTCGATGTTCGTCTTCCAAGTGTTCCAGAACATCGGCATGATGATCGGATTAATGCCGATTACGGGCATTACGCTGCCATTCGTCAGCTACGGTGGCACGTCGCTGCTGCTCAATATGCTGTCGATCGGACTTGTGCTGAGTATTAAAGCCCATCAAGAGGTTTATGAGCTAGTGGCGGATTAGCGTGATATAGAGAAGGTGGCGGTGCGGGGGAAGCGGGATCCCCTGACACCGCCACTTTTTATGGATACAAGAGAAGTGCGCCATTCGTGGGGGCATCGCGCATACTTGTCCCGACTTCTTCATACATATGTTGTAACTATTCCATAAGGTTCTTGCGGTATATGACGAAGAAGGAGGGCGAGGATGTGGGAACGAGAGACGATGTGAAGAAACGCCGTCATCACAAAATAAAAAGCTTAACCCGGCAATACGCCGACCGGACGGCACGGGAGGAAGAGGGAAAACCCGCTGAGCCAGTCAGGGGACGAATCTCGGCTGGAAGCAAGGAAAAGGATCGGATGCCGTTCGTCCAAGCAGAACGCATTAATCGGGAAAGGCTATTATTGGAGCATTCGTCGAGAGATTCTGAGGAGCGGACTCATAGCGGGGATAGGCTTGCTGATCCTGAATTGGATTGGAAGCGGAATCCAAATCCATGGGAGAGATGGGAGGAGTACTCCGGCAGAGGCGGGGTGCATAGGAGAGGGATCGGCTTGCAAGACCAGCACGAGCCTGAATCGCCAAATCCGCCGAGAGGTCATCACTTCCGAAAACAACTTGTTAGAAAGTTGGCCATTGCAATCGTGCTGTTCTTTGCTGTATGGGGAATCTTCCAATGGCAGCATCCGTGGACAGTGAAGGCACAGGCGGTGGTGAAGGAAGCGCTTACGGAGGAGATGGACTTCGCAGCGGTCGCCGGCTGGTATAAGAGCGTGTTCGCGGGCGCGCCGTCCTTCATTCCCATATTCAACGACAACAATGATGAGGCAATTGGCGTAGAGGGGGACATCGTCAAGACGCCGATCGTCTCACCTCTGGAAGGCGGCGTCCTGCTGCGTACGTTCGCTGAGCTGCTTAACGGGATTGAGCTCGCTGGCGAACCGGGGATGCAGGTAGTAGCTGTGGAGCGAGGAAGAGTGGTTATGGTGTCCCGTGAAGGAGATAGCGTGTTGCTGCAGCATGCTGGAGGTCGAATGAGCATATACGGCAAACTGGGCAGCAGCGATATCAGAGTTGACGATTGGGTGGAAGCGGGGGACGTTATCGGCGTATTGAAGGAGGCTCCGGAAGGAGGGTTCAGCCCGCTCTATTTCGCGATTAAGCAAGACAATCAATATGTTGATCCTGTAGGCGTGATTCCCCTTGATTAGCTTGCGGGGCATTCGCTGGTCCATCCACCCGCTATTCGTCCTTATCATGGCGGCATCCGCCCTAACGGGCTACTTCACCGAGCTGATTACGCTATTCATCATCGTGCTCGTTCATGAGATGGGACATGTTCTGGTGGCAAGAGGCCTGGGATGGACTGTCAAGGAAGTCAAGCTATTGCCATTCGGGGGCGTTGCCGAAGTCGAGGAAGCGGGCGGCGCAAGCGCAAAGGAAGATGCAATTGTCGCCATTGCAGGCCCGCTGCAGAACGTCTGGATGGCAGTCGCTGCATGGGGCTGCGGTGCGCTTGGCTTATGGGACGCTGAATGGGCGGAGTATGTCATGATGGCCAATGTCATTATCGGTTCCTTCAATCTGCTGCCGATTCATCCTCTGGACGGAGGCAAGCTGATGCAGTCCTTGTTAAGCTACTTTATTCATTACTACCATGCGCTGCTGTGGACCGCCAGAATCAGCTTGACGCTTAGCGGCGCTATGACGCTATCCGCTTTTTTGCCCATCCTGCTGCACGGAGAAGGCGTTCAGCTCAATCTGTTTATTATTGGCGTTTTTCTAATCGTATCGAACTTGACATACCTGCGACATGTTCCATTTCTATTTTATCGATTTCTTGTACAACGGGAACGTCTAGCGAGACGATTAACGGAACTGGGCAGAGAAGCTAGCCCGTTGATCGTGCAAGGGGGACAATCCGTGCTGTCCGTCGCTCGCCGCTTTAATCGGGAGAGATATCATCTGGTTTACGTGCTGGAGCCCGCTGCGAAGGATTTAAGGGTTTTGGCTGAAGAGGTGATTGTAGCCGGGTGTTTGTCCGGTGAGAATCCAGGTCGTGCAGTATCGGAACTTTTGCGTTAGAATAGAAGGAAAGAGGAGCGGGAGGAACGTTAATGAAGCAAATGCTTGTGCAAATAGACGGCGACAAAATACAAACCGCTGTTCTGCAGGATGGCAACCTAATTGACTTTCATCTGGAGACCAGCCATAGCGCAAGCCTTGTCGGCAACATATACCGGGGTAAGGCCGTCAATGTACTGCCCGGCATGGAGGCGGCCTTCATTGATATCGGTCTGTCCAAAAACGCATTCCTGTATATCAATGATCTGCTTCACCCCAATCTGGACAAGCAGCCTACCCATAAACCATCCATCGCAGATATCATCCGCCATGGGGAGGAGCTTATGGTGCAAGTCGTGAAAGACCCTATTCGCGGCAAGGGAGCCCGTGTGACGACGCACTTCAACCTGGCGGGGCGTTGGCTTGCGTATATGCCGTCGGCGGACTATGTGGCTGTCTCCAAAAAAATTGGCGACGATGCGGAGCGAGAACGGCTGAAAGAAATTGGTGAATCTCTGCGAATAGGCGAAGAAGGCATCGTTATGCGCACAGCCGCATCGGGTGCAGAACAAGCGGCGCTGTCCGACGATACGAAGCGGCTGCGCAAGCTGTGGCAATCAGTAATGGCCGCTAATGAGACGGCTGTCGCGCCGGCGTTGCTCCATACCGAGGATGGCTTGCTGCAGCGGGGCGTACGCGATTATTTCACAATGGACCTGGATGAAATATGGACGGATAGGTCCGACACTTTGGAGGAGATCGCTACCTTGCTCGATGTGATCGCACCTTCCCGAAAGGATAGGCTTAAGCTATATGAGACGCCGGGTGGCTTGCTTCAGCATTATGGAGTCTGGCAGCAGCTAGAAGCCGCATTTGCTCGCAAGATACCGCTGGACAGCGGTGGTTACCTTATATGGGAGGAGACTGAGGCGCTCACGGTCATCGATGTGAATACGGGTGGCTACACCGGTACGGCAAGCTTGGAGGATACCGTGTACCACACCAATACGGAAGCCGCGACGCTTATTATGCGTTTGCTGAGAATTAGGGATACGGGTGGTATTGTTATCGTCGATTTCATCGATATGGAGCGGGAGACCAACCGACAGGACATCTTTCAAAGCATGGTTCAGGAGGCGCACAAGGATGCAGCCAAGTGCACGATCGTAGGCTGGACCCGGCTAGGGTTGATGGAGTTAACTCGCAAGAAAGCCCGCAACAGCAGCGTCAGGGAGCTGATTGGCTTACCATGACGATCGATGCAGTAAATTAGCTTGCCATAGGCTATCATATATGATACAATTTTTTGGTGTATAATTCACAATGGGCTGAAGACATACACAGGTACCGCACGGATCGGGTAGACAAGCGCGGCTCATACCGCCACCTGAATTAGGCGAGTCTTCGTAGAATAAGGAGGTGCACCGAATATGTTCGCAATTATTGAAACTGGCGGCAAGCAATACAAAGTTCAAGAGGGCGATGTCATCTACATCGAGAAACTTGAAGGCGGCGAAGGCGAGAATGTTACTTTCGACCGCGTGCTGGCTGTATCTGGCAAGGACGGTCTGGTGGCAGGTTCCCCTGTCGTGTCCGGCGCTAGCGTCACTGGTAAAGTGGAGAAGCATGGCAAAGGTCAGAAGATTGTCGTTTACAAGTACAAGGCGAAAAAGAACTATCGTCGCAAGCAAGGTCATCGTCAGCCATACACGAAAGTAACGATCGAGAAAATCCAAGCGTAAGAGGATCCATTCCGATGATAAACGTTAGCATCGTGAGAAGCGGCGAGCAAGGGCGCGTCGTATCGTTCGCCGTAAAGGGTCATGCCAAGTATGCAAAGCCCGGCAAGGATATTGTATGCGCAGGAGTGTCAGCCGTAACGGTAGGCACGGTCAATGCCATTGAAACTTTGGCGGGGGTTCAGCTTCCGGCACAGATGCAGAACGGCTGGCTGTCCTCGGATATTCCGGAGCTTCCGGATAATGAGCTCGACGGCAAAGTGCAGCTTCTTCTTGAATCGATGCTTGTGATGCTGGATACCATCGTTCAATCATACGGCAAGTATATTGCCATCCGCGAAGAGAAGCTGTAGGCTTTCAGCTGCGGTGCGGCAAAAGTAACTATGGGAAGGAGGAACATCTCATGTTGAAACTGAATCTTCAGTTGTTCGCTTCCAAGAAGGGTGTAGGTTCCACCAAGAACGGACGCGACTCCCAATCCAAGCGCCTTGGCGCTAAGCGTGCGGACGGTCAAATCGTATCTGGCGGCAGCATTCTGTACCGCCAGCGCGGAACGAAGATCCATCCCGGAACGAATGTAGGCATCGGCAAGGACGACACGCTATACGCGAAAGTGGACGGCGTTGTAAAGTTCGAGCGTTGGGGTCGCGAACGCAAGAAAGTGAGCGTATACCCAGTTGAGCAGGCTCCTGTAGCCGCAGCAGTGGAAGTATAATGCACATAGAAAAAGCCTCGGCCGACAACGCTTGGTCCGGGGCTTTTCGTTTTTTTTCATAATGACCGGACTGACCCGGCGTGTTATACTGGATAAGCTAGGAAATTAGACGAAGGTAGGGTTCGTGCAATGGGACGCTTAGCATCACTCAAGTATGTTGCGGCGACATCCCTTCTGCTGCCGGTTAGCGCCGCGCTAATGTGGCCGGGAAGGCTATGGATCGTAGCCGTCTTAATTGCCTGGCTTATCGCTGTATCCGCATTGTGGATCAAGGCGGATAGAATGAGCTGCCAGGATCGGATGAGCAGAACTGTCCATGCGATGCAACATGCAGGCATCCGTACGCTTAACCATCACCGACATGACTGGATGAACGATCTTCAGGTGCTTTATGGCTACATAAGGCTGGGCAAGCTGGATAAGAGTATACAATATGTGGAGAAGATAAGAGAGAGAATGGCCGGCGAGAGCGCGGTTGCCAATCTAGGTGTGCCATCGCTTGTCAGCTATATCCAATCGTTCCGAACGCTCACCAATTCCTTAACCCTTGAAGTAGCCATACAGGATGGCCTCAATTTGAGGGATATGGCGCTGGATGAGGAAGGCGTTGCACATACGATTATGGAGACGATCAATGCATATCGCTTCGCCGCCAAGACGGGTGACGAAGCTCCAAGCATGCTGAGGGTGGAACTCAGTCACGATGATGCTGCATTGTATGCAGCTTTCTATTATGAAGGCGAATTGATCAATGAGCAGCAATGGAAGCAAAAAATACAACAGCAGTTGATAGGCGCTCCCATGAAGCCTGTAGGCAAAGAGCATACTGTGACAAGTATGCTGCTGCGGGCGGAGATGCGCGCCTGAACGGAGGCAATACATGTTTGTCGATAAAGCGAAAATATTTGTAAAGGGCGGCGACGGGGGAGATGGCATCATATCCTTCCGCCGCGAGAAGTATGTTGAGAATGGCGGTCCTGCCGGCGGCGACGGCGGCAATGGCGGCGATCTGGTATTCCAGGTGGACGAAGGCTTGCGCACGTTGATGGATTTCCGCTATCAGAAGCATTTTAAAGCGCAGCGCGGCGAACGCGGGAAGGTGAAAAGCATGCATGGCGCGAGCGCGGATGACACGATTGTTCGCATTCCGCCCGGCACAGTGATTATTGATGATGATACGGGTGAGACGATCGCGGATATGACGCGTCACGGCCAGAAGGTTGTTGTGGCTAAAGGCGGACGCGGCGGACGCGGCAATTGCCGGTTCGCCACTCCGAGTAATCCGGCTCCGTACATCGCGGAGAATGGAGAAGAAGGCCAAGAGCGGTGGATCGTGCTGGAGCTGAAGGTGATGGCCGACGTAGGGTTAGTAGGCTTCCCAAGTGTGGGCAAGTCTACGCTACTGTCGGTTGTATCCGGCGCGAAGCCGAAGATCGGCGCTTATCACTTCACGACGCTGTCGCCCAATCTGGGCGTGGTGGATGTAGGGGACGGCCGTAGCTTCGTCATGGCGGATCTTCCCGGTCTGATCGAAGGCGCACATGAAGGCGTGGGGCTGGGGCATGAATTCCTGCGTCATGTGGAGCGGACGAGGGTGATTGTCCATGTCGTGGACATGAGCGGGTCAGAGGGGCGCGATCCCTTCGACGATTGGAAGAAAATTAATGAAGAGCTGAAGTTGTATAATGCGAAGCTTGAGGATCGTCCACAGATTATCGCTGCCGGTAAGATGGACATGCCAGATGCTGCGGACCAATTGGAGCTATTCCGTGAGCAACTGTTGGAGGAATGCTATGACAATTATACGATCATGCCAATCTCGTCCTTGACGAAGCAGGGCATACAGGAGCTCTTGTATAAGGCTGCGGATGTTCTGGATGAGACGGCAGACGTCGTAGAAGTGGAAGAAGTAAAGGAAGTTGAAGAACGCAAGGTTTATACGTTCGAGAGCAAGAAGGAAGCGGCCTTCACGATTCGACGCGACAATGAGGAGTACGTCGTGGAGAGCGAGGAGATCAAGCGATATATGAAGCGATTTAATTTGACTTCGTATGATGCCGTCATGCGCTTTGCTAGAATGCTCCGGAAGATGGGCGTTGATGATGAACTGCGAAAGCGTGGCGCCAAGGACGGCGACGTCGTTCGCATCGAAGATTATTCCTTCGAGTTTTTTGAAGGCACCGATTATAATCCGTACGATTAATCCACCACTAGACGACAGTAGTCGTCTTTTTTTCTAACTACCTATTGCCGTAACGTCTTACAAAGGTTATAATGTCCACTATAGAAGAACAATTGTCTTTTTGGGGAGGACGAATGTGGCAGAGCGCTATTATGTCGTTCGAGAAGAGCTATTGCCTGAAGCGATGATGAAGACGATTCAAGTGAAAGAAATGCTGGACAGAGGCGAGGTGGCTACCGTTCATGAAGCAGTGGAGCGGGCAGGACTTAGCCGAAGCGCATTTTACAAATACAAGGATGGTGTATTCGCTCTCAATGAGCTCGGACGGGAGAGAATTGTAACGATCGCAATGGACTTGGAGCACCGCTCCGGTGTATTGTCCAATGTGCTGGCGCTTCTGGCCGGTCTGGAAGGCAACGTATTGACGATGAATCAGAGCATTCCGTTGCAGGGTTATGCCAATGTTGTGGCATCTGTCGATATATCGCAAGTGACGAGAGAGCTATCTGAGTTGATATCGCTGCTTGGCGGCCAGCCCGGCGTCAGGAAGGCAATCGTTATCGGGCAGGGTTAACAGAAGAGAGGATGGATGAAGCAGAGATGAAACCGGTGAAAGTAGGATTATTAGGACTTGGTACGGTAGGCACAGGTGTCGTTCGTCTGGTGGAAGGGCATCAGGAGGACCTGCAAAACGGTTCCGGGTCACCGATTGTTATTGAGAAGATATTGGTGCAGAACAAGAGCAAGGAGCGCGATATTAACGTATCACTCGACAAGTTGACAGAGGATCCTTGGGAGATTGTCAAGGACCCGGCTATTGACGTGATTGTAGAAGTGATGGGCGGCGTGCAGCAGACGAAGGAATACTTGCTGGAAGCACTGTCGCTGGGCAAGCAAGTCGTTACGGCCAATAAGGACTTGATGGCGCTGCACGGTCCTGAGTTGCTGGAGATGGCGAAGAGGCATGGCTGCGATGTCATGTATGAGGCCAGCGTAGCGGGAGGCATCCCTATTATCCGAACGCTGATCGACGGCTTCTCGTCCGATCGCATTACGAAGATTATGGGCATTGTGAACGGAACGACGAATTACATTATGACGAAGATGAGCCAGGAGGCTGCCGCTTACGATGATGTGCTGAAGGAAGCGCAGCAGCTAGGTTATGCGGAATCCGATCCCACCTCCGATGTGGAGGGGTTGGATGCCGCGCGCAAGATGACGATTCTGGCGACGCTCGGCTTTCGCACCAATGTTGATTTGTCGGATGTGTCCACTGAAGGCATATCGAAGGTGACGAAGGAAGATATTCTCTATGCGAAGCGTTTGGGCTATGAGGTCAAGCTGCTCGGTATTGCCGAACGCCAGGACGATTTGATTAGCATAAGCGTACAGCCGACGATGGTGAAGAACACTCATCCCATCGCATCCGTGAACGGGGTCTTCAATGCGGTCTACGTATATGGCGAGGCTGTGGGTGAGACGATGTTCTACGGTCCGGGCGCAGGGGAGCTGCCTACGGCAACGTCCGTCGTCGCGGATCTGGTAGCCGTCGTGAAGAACCTGAATTTGGGAGTGAGCGGCAAGAATAGCACAGTTGCTTACAAGGAGAAGAAATTGAAGACGGATGATCAGATTTCCTCGAAGTACTTCATGCTGCTCCATGTGGCGGATCGCGCTGGCGTGTTGGCACAAATAACGCAAATATTCGCGAAGTACGAGGTCAGCCTGGACGCCGTGCTGCAACAGCCGAATCCAGCTAATCCAGCGGCGGAGATCATCATTATTACCCATGATGCCAGCAAGGCGTCCGTCGGCAAGGTGCTGGAAGCGTTCCAGGAATTGGACGTCATCTTCAACGTGAAGAGCGTATATAGGGTTGAAGGCTAATGAGCGGGATGAATGCGCAAGGTCGTAAAGTGCTGGTCAAGGTGCCTGCGAGCACGGCTAATCTGGGACCAGGATTCGATTCGCTGGGAATGGCATTGTCGCTCTATACGTGGATTGAGATGAAGCAGTCCGATGAGACGGTGTTCCATCTGCATGGCGAAGGCAAGGACGAACTGCCTCGTGATAAATCCAATCTAGTCTATAAGATAGCTCAGATGGTGTTCCATGAGGCGGGTGTGAGCGTACCGGAGCTTGAAATCGCGATGTATAGCGAGATTCCGCTGACGCGCGGACTGGGCAGCAGTGCGACAGCGATTATCGGAGCGTTGACGGCGGCGAACGCATTGATCGGGGAGCCATTGAGCAAGGATCGGCTATTCCAGATGGCGACGGCGCTGGAGGGGCATCCCGACAATGTCGGAGCTTCGCTCTTCGGAGGCATTATCGTCGCCGCCTGGGACGGGGAGTCGGCCCAGCATGTGCGCCTGGAGCCGCCACCACAGCTGGAGACACTGGTTGCTATCCCAGCGTTCCAGCTATCTACGGAGAAGGCCAGGCATGCGCTGCCTTCTGAAGTGAGTAGGGCCGACGCTGTGTTCAACGTCGGTCGCAGTTCGCTGCTCGTCGCCGCGCTGGCCTGCGGTGAGCTCGCTCTTATCCGTCATGCGATGCGGGATCGACTGCACCAGCCCTATCGGGCGGCGCTCATCCCCGGCATGACGGAGATATTGGAGCGCGCTGCCGATTACGGCGCGCTCGGCGCAGCGCTTAGCGGGGCTGGGCCCACGCTAATCGCGTTCGTGGACGCTGCCGGTAGCGAGAAGGCCGAGCTGGAGAGCTTCCTGCAGCGGACGCTGCAGAAGGAAGGGATTGCGGCGGAGACGATGTGGCTGGCACCATGCTCCGTCGGCCCGGAGATTATCGTCGTCGACGAGGCCGCACCGGGGAGCGAAGGCCATCAACCATCATGGCAATCACTGATGGATATCGTCAAAGGAGAAGTCAAGGCATGAAGAGAATCGCGTTGCTGCCGGCAGGTTCCGTATCTGACGAGGCAGCCAAGCAGTTTTTTGGAGACAAGGAAGTGGAGTGGGAGCATCATCGGCTAATCGCCGACGTGTTCCAGGCGACGGAGAGAGGCGAATGCCATTATAGCGTTATTCCCATTGAGAACACGATAGAAGGTTCGGTAAGTCTGCACATGGATTGGATCGTGCATGAAGTGGATCTGCCGATGCAGGCGGAGTGGGTCTATCCCTCCGTCCAGAATCTAATTGGCCGCTCCAGCGAGATGGAAGGCAGAGAGGGCGGCATCGATTACTCACGCATTAGCAAAGTGATCAGCCATCCCGTCGCGATGGCGCAGTGCCATCAGTTCCTGCGCACCTATATGCCTCATGCGGAGAAGGAACACACCGGAAGCACTGCTGAAGCGGTTCGTTATGTGAAGGAGCATCCTGGCGAAGGAATTGTGGCGATTGGCACGGGAAGGGCAGCGGCGAATAACGGGCTGGACGTGCTATCGAAAGGAATAACCGACCACGACAACAACTATACCCGCTTTATGTTGGTGGGCCCTGAGCCTTACACAGTGCGTCAGTCGGATCGGACCAAGACGAGTATCCTGATTACGTTGCCGGAGGATTATCCCGGGGCGCTTCATCAGGTGTTGTCCGCATTTGCCTGGCGGCGTATCAACCTATCGAGGATCGAATCCCGTCCGACGAAGAAGAAGCTGGGCAACTATTATTTTTATATAGAGATCGAGATGTCATTGGATACGGTGCTGCTGCCCGCCGCATTGCAAGAGATAGAAGCGATAGGCTGTCAAATTCGCATTTTAGGTTGTTATCCGAGCTTTTCTTACCAACAGCTGTTATAATAGAAGGGTATATCATTCGGAGGTGTGGGCATAGGTATGGCACAGCAATGGATTTATCTGAATGGGGAATTTGTAACGAAAGAAGAAGCCAAAGTATCTGTATATGATCATGGCTTTCTTTATGGCGACGGTATTTTTGAAGGTATTCGTATTTATGGAGGGAATATCTTCAAGTGCAAGGAGCATCTGGATAGACTGTATGATTCCGCTAAGTCAATTATGCTGGACATGCCGTTAACGCTGGATGAGATGCAAGACGCGCTAGTGGAGACGATTCGCCGTAACGAGCTACAAGACGGGTATATTCGTCTTATCGTATCTCGCGGCCCGGGCAATCTGGGGCTTGATCCGAAGCGTTGTCCGCAGGCATGGGTAATCATCATCGTGGAGCAACTGGCGATATATCCTGAGGAAGCGTACAAGAACGGTCTTGTGTCCGTCTCCGTATCGCAGCGCCGCAACATTCCTGATGCGCTCAATCCGAAGATTAAGTCGCTGAACTACCTGAACAACATTCTAGTGAAAATCCAGGCGAATCTTGCGGGTGTGGGAGAAGCAATCATGCTCAATTCGCAAGGATATGTAGCGGAGGGTTCTAGCGACAATATCTTTATTATCAAGAATGGTACGGTCTTCACTCCTCCTTGTTATGTCGGTGCTCTGGAAGGCATTACGCGGGCGGCGATTATGGACTTGTGTCGGAAGTTCGGCTATCCGCTGAAGGAAGAACCGTTCACGCTGCATGACGTATATGTGGCAGATGAAGTATTCTTCACGGGAACGGCAGCAGAGGTTATCGCTGTTCGAGAAGTAGACGGTCGCACGATTGGCTCTGGACAAGCAGGTCCGATTACAACTCACTTGTTGAAGGAATTCCGCAGCATCGTAACTGTCGACGGTATTAAGGTTTACGAATAAGACGACTTTGTACAGAAATAGGCAACAATAAGGTGGACTGTCTCCTACTGGGGGCGGTCCTTTTTGTATGGAATTTGTGACAGGTGTGAAGGGATGAAAGAAAGCTCTCGGAACAGTGGGCATTAGCAGCTGGCTAAAGTGAAGGCCTAGGCCGCACTCTCCCATCAACTCAGAAGTGGGTAGAGGAGAGGTAGGTTGATGAGCGTTAGTGAAATGGGCAAGGTCGCGCCCTTCTCATTATTCAATCGGACAGTGAATTACGTTGGGTAAGCAGAAGAATTAAAAGAGATATGGTGATTAAATGAATACATGTAAGCGATTGATCAGATTCTGCTCCTGAGATAATGGGAGAGTGAAGAGGTTCTCAGAACATAGATAATGTGCGGCTCAACATCATGACTGGCAGAGTGCTATACGAGTTCGTCGACGGTACTTTATGGAGAGAATTGCACGAAGTGACAGGTTAATAGTGGCTCATGTTTGCTGAAGACAAAATTAATGGAGAGTTTTTTATGGAAAGAGGCGACACTCGCCCATGTTCTGCATAGGATATAGAGATTGATAACGGGCTTTAGCCTTGCCTGCTTATCCAGAACGTGACGGGAGGGTATCGTCGAGTGAAAATCCACATTGTGAAACAGGGCGACACATTATACTTTATAGGGAAGAAGTACAATGTTTCGCTCGAAGAAATCCTACATTTGAATCCAGGAATATCGAATCCGGATGCGCTGGAGGTCGGGATGAAAATAAAAGTTCCGTCCAGTCATCCCGGGAACAGCGGCGGAATGAGTGAGATGGACATTATGCACCAGCATATCGTGAAGCAAGGAGATACATTGTGGAAGTTGTCCAAAGCTTGGGGAGTTCCGCTTGCTACCATGATTCATGCCAATCCACACTTGAAAAATCCGAATGTATTGCTTACTGGAGAAGTAATCAACATTCCAAAAGCGAATGCACAAGTTCCCGCTACGACAGGTCAGTACGGGACGCAATCAACAAGTCCGAAATCGTCATTTATGCAAGGGGTGCAGGGCTTCGTAGGCAAGATGTCAACAGCTCCTGTCGTAGGGAAAACGTTGACAGGGCTTGCAGCGGGCAAAAAAAACACAGCTCCAATACCAAATAAGAAACCGACAGGTCCTATCGTATCCCCGGTACCGCCGGCAAAACCGGAAGCGAAGATAGAGCCGGAAGCAAAGAAAGTGGAGCCGTTAGCGACGAAGAAGGAGCCGGAAGCGAAGAAAGTGGAGCCATTAGCGACGAAGAAAGAGCCGGAAGCGAAGAAAGTGGAGCCATTGGCGACGAAGAAGGAGCCGGAAGCGAAGAAAGTGGAGCCATTGGCGATGAAGAAGGAGTCGGAAGCGAAGAAAGTGGAGCCATTGGCGACGAAGAAGGAGCCGGAAGCGAAAGTGGAGCCACTGACCTCAAAGGTAATGCCTCAATCATCAAAGATGGAGCCGCTGAGCAACATGGGCCCAAGTGGAGTGAACGTGCAGCCGCTAAGCAACATGGGCCCAAGTGGAGTGAACGTGCAGCCGCTGAGCAACATGGGCCCAAGTGGAGTGAACGTGCAGCCGCTGAGCAACATGGGTCCAAGTGGAGTGAATGTGCAGCCGCTGAGCAATATGGGCCCAAGTGGAGGAAACATGCAGCCGCTGAGCAACATGGGTCCAAGTGGAGTGAACGTGCAGCCGCTGAGCAACATGGGCCCAAGTGGAGTGAACGTGCAGCCGCTAAGCAACATGGGCCCAAGTGGAGTGAACGTGCAGCCGCTGAGCAACATGGGTCCAAGTGGAGTGAACGTGCAGCCGCTAAGCAACACGGGCCCAAGTGGAGTGAATGTGCAGCCGCTGAGCAACATGGGCCCAAGTGGAGTGAATGTGCAGCCGCTGAGCAATATGGGCCCAAGTGGAGGAAACATGCAGCCATTGTCCAATGTTGCTCCCTACTCGGCAGAGAATACGGGGAAAGTATCCCCCTACAGCGGGAAGGGGAAGAAACCCCCAGTACAACAGCAAAGCGAGAATAATGTGAACTCAAATTCAATGAATGGCGATTACATGCAGAGTATGGATCTATTCCAGCAGTATCAGTTGCCGGCTTATGATATGATGCAATACGATTATCCATCATCACCTGACGAGAATATGTATATGCCGATAAGCAAAGGGGAAATGAATGCAGCGATTTACGGAATGAAGGAAAAAACAACTATTTCGCCGAGCGAAATGGGCGGATATGTCCACCCACTCAGTATGGGTTACCCTATGCAGCCCACCTTCATGCCCTATGGAGCGGGTCCCGGGTGGGGATACGGCAACCCCATGGTTAATGTGATGCATCAGGGCGGTAATATGGCTGCTCCCGACATGATGCCGCTGTCGAATGCATCGAACGCAGGGATGGTCTCGCCGCTGTCGAATGCGTCGAACGCAGGGATGGTCTCGCCGCTGTCGAATGCGTCGAACGCAGGGATGGTCTCGCCGCTGTCGAATGCATCGAACGCAGGGATGGTCTCGCCGCTGTCCGCCATGTATCCGCCACCGGGATTTGATGGAGCTTCGAACCCCTACTGGGCAGTAGGCTATCCACCGATGTGGTCCTATTCAGGGGAAGCCGATCAAGACCAACCCGTTCAAACCAATACGAAGGGTGACTATAGTGAGCGGATAGAAGAGGCGGAAGAAATGGATGGCCTCCAGGAATCGGTACCCCAATCAAAGAAAAAGACTCGTAAAAAAAAGAAAAAAGCGATCATTCGAACTATAGCGCCAAAGCCGAAGAAGAGAACGACTTACGTGAGCAGACCTTGGATTAATCATTAGGCTGTTGTCCACAGCTGCGCTGCATAATATAGAGCAAATTGCGCAAACTATCCCCAAAAAGCGCAAAGGGGTCAGTCCTTATGATGGCAATTCGAATGTGGAAGCGATTGAAAAAGCGTTTGCGCCGTTCGCGTAGGCCGCTGCCGCTGTGGACATTAGGAAGGATCGCCGTCACCATATGGATGGTGATCGCGATAGACGGGCTGATTTTTCAGCCCGTCTTGCATGCTGAAAACATGATTAACAATCCGCCATTCCACCAAATATTAATGGAACAAGAAGCTAATGTAGAGGTTGTATTGAAGCGTATCTATGTTTGCGGTGAGGAGACGGAATCGCTTGGGCGAATGTCTGTCCTCCAGCTTAACCGTATGCTTCAAGATCACTGGGAATGGAGAGTTGAAGCCAAGGATGAAGCGAAGACCGTTATTGTAGCTGAAATTAACGATTTGTCTGACTATTGCAAATCCAATGCCTACTTTGGTGTAGATCGCGATGGCAATTTGTCCTTATATGACGGGCTTCCGAAAGAAGAGAAGGTACTGCGGACTTTTTTTCAGCTGGATATTGAATTTATGGAGAGCAGCCTGCCCAAAAAGCAGATCTATGCTCTGGTAACCGGTATTCGTGTTTCCGACATGGACGAGTATTATAGCGTGCTTTCGACGTTCAGCGATTTTGCGATGGAGCAAAATACAAAAGCAATGGAAACGATCCCAACCGGGCAGTAGCGTCTTGAAGGCTCTCGTTGCTTTTCTCGGTCTAATAAATAAGCCGGCTTTCGATCTTCATCAAACGTCCGTTCTCATTTCAAGCAAATTTTGCTATAATGAAGGGCAGGCATTAAGAGATGAGATAGGAGCTGGCAATTTGCGTGTGTTGGGTATAGACCCCGGAATAGCGATCGCGGGGTTCGGATTTATTGATAAACAAGGACATAAGCTGACCCCTGTGCAATATGGCGCGATACAGACGGAGGCCCATACGCCACAGGAGGAGCGCTTATTGCAAATCTATGAATCTGCCGGAGCGCTGATAGATCGCTATAAGCCGGATTCCGTCGCAGTGGAGAAGTTGTTCTTCAATCGTAATGTGACGACGGCTTTCGCTGTCGGACAGGCGCGAGGAGTCATTATATTAGCCGCGGCACAACGCGGGCTGCCCGTAGCGGAGTATACGCCGCTGCAGGTAAAGCAATCCGTCGTAGGATATGGGAAAGCAGAGAAGCGCCAAGTGCAGGAGATGGTGAAAATGTTCCTGAAGCTGTCCGCCGTTCCGAAGCCGGATGATGTGGCGGATGCGCTGGCAGTAGCCATATGTCATGCTCATTCCGCGACAATGACTCAAAAAATTAACGAGGTGACCCGTTCATGATCGATTTTTTGCGCGGAAAAATTGTACATATCGACGCAGAGTACGTCGTTGTTGATGTTCGCGATGTCGGATATCGTGTCTTTACGCCTAATCCTTACGAATTCGTTGGGAAGGATGAAGCGGCGACGATCTATATTCATCATCATGTGCGGGAGGACGCCATTCTACTCTATGGATTCCTGTCGCGTGAACAACAGACACTGTTCCGCAAGCTGCTGGATGTATCTGGCATCGGACCGAGAGTGGCGTTAGGCATCCTGTCGGCGGGGCGTCCCGAGACGATCATTGCCGCGATTCAACAGGAGAATATCGGTTTCCTGACAAAGCTGCCCGGCATCGGGAAGAAGACGGCACAGCGCATGATTCTGGACTTGAAGGATAAGCTTCTGGGAGCTTCTGATGCCGCCAGCCTTGCAGCAGCAGGAATAGTATCAGAGCCTGCGGATGGTGATAACGGACAAGGGAGCGGGACTGCCTGGCAGGAAGCCCGCGACGGTCTTGCCGCGCTTGGTTATACCGCTTCGGAACTGGATGCGGCTTGGAACAAGATGAAAGATTCCGTCACTCCGGAAATAACGGTAGACGCCCTGATGAAGTTGGCGCTTCAGCAGTTGTTCAAAGGGTAACGGAAAGGAGAGGAAGCTATGGATGACCGGATTGTATCCGCGAACCTGATGATGGATGAACACGCCGTCGAGTTGAGCTTGCGCCCCCGATATCTCGCGGAATATATCGGGCAAAGCAAAGCAAAGGAAAATTTGAAAATCTATATCGAAGCCGCCAAGCTCCGTAAGGAGGCACTGGATCATGTGCTCCTCTACGGCCCGCCAGGTCTAGGCAAGACTACCTTGTCCAATATTATCGCTAATGAGCTTGGCGTTAACCTAAGAACGACGTCGGGACCGGCTATCGAACGACCTGGCGATTTGGCGGCGCTGCTGACGAATTTGCAGGAAGGCGATGTGTTGTTTATTGATGAAATTCATCGTCTACACCGTACGGTTGAGGAAGTGCTTTATCCCGCGATGGAGGACTTCGCTCTGGATATCATGATTGGCAAGGGGCCAAGTGCACGCTCCGTCCGGTTGGATTTACCGCCGTTCACGTTAATCGGCGCGACGACGAGAGCGGGACTTTTGTCCGCGCCGTTACGGGACCGATTCGGAGTCGTCAGCCGACTGGAATTTTATACGGTGGATGAGCTGGCTTTTATTGTATCGCGTGCTGCGGAAATATTGGAAGTGAGCATCGTTGGCGAAGCTGCGTCGGAGATCGCCATGCGCTCCAGAGGGACACCGCGGATTGCGAATCGGCTTCTGAAGCGGGTAAGGGACTTCGCTCAGGTAAGAGGTGACGGCATCATTACCCATGACATTGCGCAGTCGGCTTTATCGCTTCTGCAAGTTGATCCACAAGGGCTGGACGACATCGATCATAAGATGCTTCGTGCCATGATGGTTACTTTCTCAGGTAGACCGGTCGGACTGGATACCATTGCTGCGACAATCGGCGAAGAGAGTCAGACGATTGAAGACGTCTACGAGCCGTATCTGATGCAGATTGGGTTCCTGCAGCGTACGCCTCGGGGCAGGATAGCCACGGAGAGCGCCTATCAGCATTTGGGACTTCCCTTGCCCACGGATCGTTAACCCATCAAGAGAGGAGAGAAATCATGACTTCCGGTAAGTCAATTCGCATTTATCTAATCATCACGTTATGCGCTATGCTATGGATTACCGCGATAGGACCACAATCGACTTATGCGGCGGTTCCAAAGATGGATACGATTCGGGTGGCGATGTATATGAGTTTACCCGGTAAATACCAGTCTACTACGCCGGCTGCCACCTTCTCTTCACAAGGCGGCATAGTCGTGAGCATGCAGCGGCAAGGCGGCAATTCGCCTTGGTTCCAAGTTGGACCGACAGAGAAGGCTCGCTTCGCACTGGATAATTACGGCGTGAAGTTGCTGGAGACGGGAGATTTCGCCGTTGCACAGCAAGCGCATACTCATATTACTTCTTCAGGAGGCACATCTTCGATCATCTCCTTGTCCAAGAAGGGGAGGAAGGTCTATCAGCTTCGTGAAGGTAGCTATACCAGTGAAGCCGAGGCATCCGCAGCGCGTAAGCGTTGGGAGAGCAATACGTTGTTGAAGGCGATGATGGGGGGATTCAGAGCAGAATTGTTAGGGCCTTACCATCTGCAATCACAGCCTCTGAAGACGAGAGCGGAGGCGGAACGTGCGGCCGTCGCATATGGCATTGCCGGCGAAGACGCTTATGTTGGCATGAAGGAGGGAGAGGACGGTTCGCCACATTATTTCGTAGCGGTTGGTCAAGCCTCCTCTCCATCGGCTCTAAAGGCGATTGGCGCCGCCGCATCTGCGGCAGCGGGAACTACTGCCCTTAAGACCATGGATGAGGACGAGCCGTATCTGATTATGCAGCTCGACCATACCAGAAGCAGTAGTTCGGGCGAATCCCGGTATCTGTTGCCAGCAGACAGCTTCAAAGTATGGCTGTCGCCAGCAGGAGAAGCGGCTATACGACTGGAAGAGCGCAGTAATCGAATCTATAGAGGGCAGTTCGAGGTAAGCGGCTTCCAGAACAAGCTGGCCGTCGTGAATGAACTGCCGTTGGAACAGTATTTGTATTCCGTCGTAGCTGTAGAGATGTACCCTTCTTGGCCGCTGGAGGCACTGAAAGCGCAAGCGGTGGCAGCCCGTTCGTTCGCTGTTCGTGGCGGTACAGGCTTCCAGATCGCACATGTGGTGGATACAACGCTAAGTCAGGCTTATTATGGGACGGAGAAGGAGCACCCTTCCACTACGAAGGCCGTGGATGAGACAAAGGGAGAAGTGGCTCTGTACAATGGAAGCATCATTGAAGCGCTATATTCGGCCAATAGCGGCGGAATGACATCGGATTCGGCTGAGGTATGGGGTAATGCTATCCCTTATTTGCAGCCGGTCGCAAGCCCTGACGAATCTGCAGAAGCAGGTCTGCATGACTGGTACCATGTTGTGCTTCCGAACGGTAAGCTTGGATATGTACGCGAGGATCTGGTGGAGGGTACTGGGGAGACTACAGCAGCAGGAAGCGCATTGTTAAAGGTGAAGGCGGACGGGACCAACATTCGCGTGCATCCCGTTATTCAGTCCAGCGTGCCCGTCGTGGCGCAGGCGAATCAAGGAACGCGTCTCATCGCGCTAGACAGGGTGAAGGAATCCAATCCTATGAACTGGATGCGGGGACCGTTCACAGGAGAGCAACTGCAGACAAGCTTGAACGCAAGGCTATCTGACAAGCTGGCGGCACCTGTTCGTACGTTGGAGGTGAGCGAACGCGGTCCTTCGGGTCGCGCGACAGCCCTTAAGGTGAATGGTAAGGAAGTGCCCTTGAAGTCTCCAGATTCTATACGTTCCTTGCTGGGTGTAGGCGAATCACTGCCTAGCACCAAGCTGAACGTGACAGAGACTGGCGACGCTGTAATACTGGGTGGCGGAGAACAACGTTCATCGATCGGAAGTCAGGATGGGGTGTATGTACAAGGAGCTGATGACCGAGCGAGTGTCCATCATAACAACCATTTGTTCATTATGAATGGCGAAGGTGAACTTGTCGCAAGTCCGATGGAACGCTCCTTTCTGTTCACGGGACAAGGTAACGGACACGGTGTGGGCATGTCCCAATACGGCGCGTTGAGTCTAGCGCAGCAAGGGTATGACTATCAATATATTTTGAAATACTATTACAACGGGATAACCATAGCTAAGGAATGATAATAAAACATGAATGTAGATTGGTTTGATTTCGAATTGCCGGAGCGCCTGATCGCCCAAACTCCGCTTCATGAACGAACGGCATCCCGCCTGCTCATGCTGAATCGCCAGACGGGGGATGTGGAACATGGCAGCTTTAGGGAACTGGAAGATCGGCTGATGGAAGGCGATGTGCTGGTACTGAATAATACAAGGGTCATACCCGCGAGGTTAATTGGCAACAAACCCGACACGGGCGCCAAGGTAGAGCTGCTGTTGCTGAAGCAGCTTGGCGATGACCGCTGGGAGGCGCTCGTCAAGCCGGCCAAGCGGCTGAAGAAGGGAGCAGTGATGTCGTTCGGCGAGGGGGCTGACGGTCAGCCATTGCTGAAGGCTGTGGTAGAGGAAGAAGGCGATATGGGAGCGAGAACGATCTCCTTCTCCTATGAGGGCATATTCCAGGAGCTGCTTGATCAGTTAGGCGAGATGCCGCTTCCGCCATACATCAAGGAGCGGCTAGAGGAGTCTGAGCGTTACCAGACCGTGTATTCCCTGCATGAAGGCTCTGCCGCTGCGCCGACCGCCGGCCTGCATTTCACGAAGGAAATGTTGGAGCGAATCCAGAACAAGGGAGTTAAGCTGGCATACATCACACTTCATGTCGGTCTGGGCACATTCCGGCCGATGTCCGCGGAGCGGGTGGAGGATCATGAGATGCATGCGGAGTTCTATCAACTAGACGATGCCAATGCAGCGCTGCTGCAGGAAGCGAGAGAGCAGGGCAGAAGAATTGTAGCGGTTGGCACCACGTCGGCCAGAACGTTGGAGACGGTAGCGGACATTTGCGGAGATGGACCGATTACGGCTTGCAGCGGCTGGACTTCTATCTTTATTTTTCCGGGCTACTCCTTTAAACTGGTAGATGCGCTGTTAACCAATTTCCACTTGCCCAAATCGACGCTTGTCATGCTCGTCAGCGCCCTTGCGGGACGGGATCACATTATGCAAGCCTATAGGGAAGCTGTGGAGCGGGAATATCGGTTTTTCAGCTTTGGCGATGCCATGTTTATCTACTAATAATTGAAGAATAGGAAGCGTGAATAGTGGCTGTTAAATACGAGTTTATTAAACAATGCAAGCAATCGGGTGCCAGACTGGGTCGTGTTCATACGCCGCATGGCATCATCGATACGCCTACTTTTATGCCTGTAGGGACGCAAGCGACGGTGAAGACGATGAGCCCGGAGGAACTGAAGGCGATGGATGCTCATATCATTCTAAGCAATACGTATCACCTGTTCCTCCGTCCCGGTCATGATATTGTAAGGAAGGCGGGAGGACTGCACAAGTTCATGAACTGGGATCGTCCCATCCTGACGGATAGCGGCGGCTTCCAAGTGTTCAGCTTGAGCGCGATGCGCAAAATTACGGAGGAAGGCGTGCAGTTCCGTTCGCATTTGAACGGGGACAAGTTATTCATCGGACCGGAGACGGCAATGGAGATTCAGAATGCTCTCGGCTCAGACATTATGATGGCATTCGATGAGTGCCCGCCGTATCCTGCAGAGTATGAATACGTGAAGCAATCGACAGAGAGGACGTCCAGATGGGCCGAGCGATGCTTGAAATCGCATGCCCGTCCGCAGGACCAGGCGCTGTTCGCCATCGTTCAGGGCGGAATGCACGAAGATTTGCGCGTTCAGAGCGCAAAAGATTTGACTTCCATGGATTTCCCGGGGTATGCTATTGGAGGATTGAGCGTAGGCGAGCCCAAGCATCTGATGTATGAGGTGCTTGATTATACAGTGCCGCATTTGCCTTCGGACAAGCCCAGGTATTTAATGGGAGTAGGTTCGCCGGACGCATTGGTAGAAGGCGCAATACGCGGCATTGACATGTTTGATTGCGTTTTGCCGACCCGGATAGCAAGGAATGGCACGACGATGACAAGCGGAGGAAGGCTCGTCATTCGAAATGCCAAATTTTCGGAGGACTTCGGTCCTTTGGACCCCAATTGCTCCTGCTATACGTGTACGAACTACTCTAGAGCGTATATTCGTCACTTGCTGAAGGCCGATGAGACGTTCGGCATTCGTCTGACGACTTACCATAACTTGCACTTTTTGCTGCAGCTCATGCGGGATGTACGCCAGGCTATTATGGAAGACAGGCTTCTGGATTTCCGGGATTCCTTCTTCGAGGCGTACGGACTTAATGATAATGAAAGAGGATTTTGAAAGGGGTGAATGCAATGTCGATGTGGTTAGCCACCGGGACTGCTGCAGAAGGAGGGTCCATCTGGGCACTGATCTGGCCGTTTCTTCTCATGTTCGCGGTCTTTTATTTCTTGCTTATCCGTCCGCAGCAGAAGAAGCAGAAGCAGCGCAATGCGATGCTGAATGAATTGAAGAAGGGCGATAAAATTACGACTATCGGCGGACTTCACGGTACGATCGTCGAGATCACTGATGATACGATCGTTCTTCGTGTCAATGATACGACGAAGATGACGTTCGAACGCAGCGCAATCAGCAGTATTGTATCTGCCAGTCCTACCGCTTCTGAATAAGGGACCGAAAGGTCTGCAAGCTTACATGCTTGCAGACCTTTCTTCATCTGCTCATATTGACGCCGACCATTCCTCCAAGCGCACCCGCCAACAATACAACGCCTAGCATAATGAAGCTGTGAAGTGAGAAGGATGCATTCACAGCAAGGAAGCTGACAATGATTACGATCATGCCGTACAGAACGCCTAGCATCGCTCCATTATACCATCCCCGTCTGAACGAACGCTTGCCGCAAGTAAAACCTCCTACCAGTGACGAACATCCATGTACAATCATGGCATAGGTGCCAAGCTCGCTTTCCTTCATCGCAGTAAGGTGCAGCAGCAAGGACAGCAGCAGCGCGCCAGCCGCTAGCCAGATTAACGCATAGGCAAGACCCGCTAACATCGGCATGACGATAATTGGGGCTTGCTGAGGTTGAGATTGTTTGACAGAGTTCATACCAGCCTAATCCTCCTATTAACCTTGATATTACACCATATGGCCAAGACGTCCGAATTAGTACAAGTTGCCGCGGATTATTCCTGCCATATATTCAGATACTGTTATCAGCAAGCTCAGGTAAGGAGGAGCTCGACCGTTGGAACTATGGAGCATGATCATTCGAACGATATTGATTTATTTCATCATTACTCTGATCATGAGATTGATGGGCAAGCGCGAGATCGGCAAGTTGTCGGTGCTCGACCTGGTCATCTCTGTCATGATCGCAGAGATAGCCGTTATCGTCATTGAGGATATTCAGCGTCCATTGTGGGAAGGCATAGTACCCATGATCATCCTTCTGATTATACAAGTGGGAACGGCGTTAATGACGATGAACAACCGCAAGCTTCGGTTGCTGTTCGATGGCAAGCCGAGCGTTATTATTGCGAAAGGCAAGATCGATCGAGACATCATGAAGAAGCAGAGATACAATCTCGACGATCTCCTGCTTCAGCTTAGAGAAAATCAGATTACGTCCGTAGCAGACGTGGAATTTGCCATACTAGAAACAAGCGGCAAGCTGTCCGTCATTCCGAAGGAGGGTAGATTCGCGCAGGAATCAGACAAGGACAGTGAGGGTAGTGAGACGCCTGATGTCAATGTGGAAAAAAGCAGTGTAACACCTTATTCGAAAGGAAGGGAAGAGATCATTCCTCGCGGTTTCCGCTATGAAATTTTGCCTATTCCTTTAATTATGGATGGTAAAGTTCAGGATGAAAATTTGATTAAAATAGAAAAAACCAGATTTTGGCTTAAAAATGTACTTCAAGAGCAAGGCGTAACAAACTTCAAGGATGTTTTTCTATGCACGATTGATCATAAGGGCAAGCTGTTCGTAGATATCGTTACGCGAAAACGAACTACTTAAACCATCTTCCGATGAAAGGAACCCTTGCAACATCATAACGGTCAATGATGCGCATCCATATCATCAATAACAAATAAATAACCCCTCCGACAAAGCATGAGACGAGCATATTGATCCATTCCATCGTTAGGGGCTGATGGGTCATAATCCACTTTGCCGCACCGGCCATAATGATCATGGCGGCGCCAACCTTGAAGAAATCGGTCATGTTCATTCGGTAGCCGATAAAGCGCAACACACTGATGCCGTGCAAGACGGTGACGAGAATAATATTGACATTAATGGCAATGATGGCGCCGTTAATGCCCAGTTCCGGCTGTGAAGCAAGCTGAACGATTAGAATGAGTTTGATTGCGGCGCCGACAAAAGTGTTCATCAGCGCCGTTCCTGGCTTATCCAACGCTTGTAGTGCAGCCTGCAGCGGAGCTTGCAGGTAGATAAACAGGCCGACAGGAGCGAGCAGTTGCAACATGGGCGCTATTTCGGCATGCGCATAGACGATTCGGCATAATGGCTCGGCGAAGAGAGCCATGACAACGACGAACGGCGCTCCTGCGACAAGCGAGAGCCGCATGGACTGATGCAAGCGCTTATGGATAAGCGCCTTATCCCCCTTCGCGGCCGCTTCAGACAATGATGGTACAAGCGATACGGCAAGGGAATAGGTTAGTGCGGTAGGCAGAAGCAGCAGTGGGATAATCATGCCTTGCAGCGCGCCGTATTGCGCCGTTGCGATGCCGGTTGCGATGCCCGCGGCTGCCAGGCTTCGCGAGATGAATATGGATTCTAGGAGATAGGATAGCGAGCCGACCATTCGGCTTCCCGTGACGGGCACCGACAACCCAAGCAGCCTGCGCAGGATCGGTGTTGAATGATTGTTCTGCTGATCGGTCGAGGATGAGTCTTCTACTTCCGAAGAAGGTTGCTCAGGCTGTCTCCTGTCTCGGCGATAGAGCCATAGAAGTACAGCGAGACTTCCAATCTCTCCGGCGACGACTCCGAGCATGGCGCCGGCAGCCCCCCACTCTAGCCCATATGGCAATAATAGGTAAGCTAGTGCCAGTGAGCCGATAATACGAATGATAGTCTCAACCGTCTGGGATATTGCGCTTGGTATCATGTTCTGCATGCCTTGAAAGTATCCTCGGTATACGGAGGATATACCGATTATGACTAGGAGCGGAGACATCATCAAAAAGGAGTAATAGACGCGTGAATCCGGTAATATGTTCCGAATAATGAAAGGCGCGAACAGCAGCATGCCAATCGTCAGGACCGTTGCGAGCGAGACGGTTAGCGCCATGGCGGTTCGGAATATTTGCTTGATTCTTCGATGATCCCCTTTGGACTCCGCTTCGGCAATCCATTTCGCAATGGCCAGCGGAATGCCTCCTGTAATGATTGTTAGCAGTACAATGAGGAACGGATAGCTGAGTTGATAAATACCGACACCTTCCGCTCCTATAATACGCGGCAGCGTAATGCGTGGGAGAAATCCCAGCAGCCGATTTACAATGCCTGCTATGAGCAATATCATGGCTCCTTTAATAAATGATTGTTTCCTCATGGCTTCGTCTCTCATCTCCTTGTGGCACGCTTGTACTATTATCTTTATGCGGCATGTCCGCTTGCATGTCTGACAATTTTCTCTCACGCTGAATGAAGCAGGAGATCGACTGCATCTGGCGAATATAGTAGGCGAACAGCAATCTATGGGGGTGCGGCGATGCAAGCGGAAGAACTGGAAGCTATCATCGAGGAGTTATGTCACAGCAAGGCGGAAGAATTCAGGCTCCTCGGTTACGAGCATGTGTCGGGACAAGAGGTATGGGCATGCGTCAATGCTAAGTATGCCAAGAAAGGAATGCCGGAGCTGCATCAGCTGGTTAACGATATTTTGTCGCTAAAGGTGACGCAGTTTATGAACTTTTTAACACTTAGCGCTTATAAAGGAGACCCTATTTAATTGTCATGCGGTCTCTTTTTTTTGACTCGTTTTTCACCCATCGTTATAATAGGACTATTGAGATCATAAGGGGGAAGTCAGACGTATGTTCGGGAAGAGAATTGTGGCCTTCCTTGGTGTAGTTGTGATTGCGTTCGGCGTTATTGCCTGGACGAGTCCTACGCTGGTCAAGGATGTGAAGCTGGGCCTGGATTTGGCGGGCGGCTTTGAAGTGCTGTACGAAGCGGAGCCGTATGAAGGCGGCACGGCGGTAACGCCGGAATCACTGAAGCAGACGGCTAAGAGCTTGGAACGCAGAATTAACAGTGCTGGACTAGTGGAACCGGAAATTACGACGGAGGGTGCGAACAGAATCCGCGTTCGCTTGCCGGGAGTGGAGAATGACACAGAAGTGCGTGAACTGCTTGCCAAGCCGATCAATCTGACCTTCCGCGCTCCGGATGGTACGATTAAGCTGACAGGCACGGACTTCAAGGAGAACAGTGCAGGCATCGCGTTCAACGAATTGAATCAGCCGATCGTCACGATCGAGTTGAAGGATGCGAAGAAATTCGAAGATGTGACCAGGGAATTAATCGGTCAGTATTTATCTATTTATTTGGATAGCGAGGAAATCTCCAGTCCTGGCGTGAATGAAGCAATCCCTGGCGGTTCGGCCGTCATTACGTTAGGGAATGCGCCGGTAGAGGAAGCGAAAGAGCTGCGTGATCTCATTAATATGGGCTCGTTACCACTCAAACTGACAGAAAAGTATACGATGAGTGTCGGTGCGAAGCTGGGTATGGATTCCTTGAAGGATACAGTTACGGCTGGTATCATCGGCTCGCTTATCGTCTTGGCATTTATGATTGCGATCTTTCGCGTGCCTGGATTTGTCGCTTCCATTACGATTATTACGTACGCTTGGCTGCTGCTCCTCGTGCAGAATTTGATGAACGCTACCCTTACATTGCCAGGTATTGCGGCTTTCGTATTGGGTGTCGGAATGGCTGTCGACGCCAATATTATTACTGCCGAGAGGATTAAGGAAGAAATTCGCAGTGGTAAGAGCATGTTGTCTTCTCTGAAAGCGGGCTCCAAAAACTCGTTCCGCACCATTATGGACGCCAACATAACAAGTATCATTGCTAGCGTCGTTTTGTACTATATCGGTGATGGAGCAATTAAAGGTTTTGCATTAACGATGATTTTCAGCATTCTGGTTAGTATCGTTACGAATATTTTCTTCGCGCGCTTCTTGTTGACGCTGTTGGTGCGCAGCAACAAGTTTATGAAACCGAGCTATTACGGCGTGAAGGAGGCAGAAATCCGTGAACTATAATACGAAGATTCGTTACGATTTCGTTAAAAATCGAAACAAGTTTTTCACTTTTTCCATTGCGCTGACGGTTGCGGGAATTTTGTCGTTGCTCCTGTTCTCGTTAAACTTCGGCGTTGACTTCAAAGCCGGTACAAGCATGGATATCTCCATCGGCAAGTCGGTCACACAGCAGCAAGCGAAAGAAGTGCTTAGCAATCTAGGTTATGATGACATTACGCCTACTGTAGGCGGTACCGGCAATGAGCGCATATCCATTCGCTTCGATGAGGTGCTCGATGCACAGCAATCATCGACAGTTATGAACGCAATGAAGGAGAACTTCGGCGAGGATACCTCCGCAGAGGTCAATGTCGTCTCCCCCGAGCTTGCTCAGGAATTGGGCATCAAGACGATCTGGGCTATACTGATTGCCAGCATAGGCATTATGGTCTACGTTATGATTCGATTTGAGTGGCGGTTTGCTCTTGCAGCCAATATATCTATATTGTACGATAGCTTTGTTGTCGTTGCTGTGTTCTCTATATTCAGGCTGCAGGTGGATTTGCCCTTTATTGCGGCAGTGCTGACGACGCTTGGTTATTCGATCAACGACAAGATCGTTATATTTGACCGTATTCGAGAAAATTTGCGATTTGCTAAAATTAAAAATGAGGAACAGCTGTCCGAGCTTGTGAATGCGAGCATCTGGCAGACGATGGCCAGGAACTTGTACACCGTCTTGACGGTTGTCATCGTAGCAGGTTGCATATTGCTGCTCGGCAGTGAATCGATTCGCTTGTTCTCGCTTGCCCTTATTGTGGGACTTATCAGCGGGGCGTACTCGACCGTCTGCATTGCAAGTCCTCTTTGGTTGCTACTGAAGCGTTTCGGCAAGGAGAAGCCGAAGACAGCAGAAGTCAAGCCTGCGCCATAAGAATCAAAGGAGATGAATTTCGGTACCAATGGTAACGCGACATCGACAAAGCAGCAAGCAAGCCGTAAAGAAGTCATGGCGGTTCTGGGAATTTGTGCTTGCTCCGTTGAGACGGAAGCAGCGCAAGCATCGGAAGAACATGGAAGAGGAAGAGTCAGCCGATGAAATGATGGCTGTTGTACAGCGAGTTGAGGGAGTCGTAACGGTGCAATCGCTTCGTGCCCGTGAGCATGGGCATTACGTCGTTGCGGAGATCGTCATAAGCGTGAACCCCAAAATCACCGTACAAGAGGGACAGGACATTGCCAAGCGCATAAAGCTTCTGCTCATGCATCGTTTTATACATTTATCCGAAGTGATCATTTATGTGGAACCATACGATCCAGGATATCCTTATAAGTCCAATCACGATCCTAATCAGGAGCAGATGCCGACACTGCTGCAATAGCCAATCGTCAGCAGGAAGGGGATGAGACCTGATGATTCAACGTAAAACCCGCTGGGAGTTGACAACTTGGGATGTCTCTAGTACCGAGCAAGCTCAGCTGATAAGCCAAGCGCTTCAAGTATCGCCTCTAGTGGCTAGACTGCTGGTGCAGAGAGGCTGCAGAGATGTGGAGAGTGCTAGCATATATTTATATGGTGACGCGGAGCGCTTTCATAATCCTTACTTGATGAAGGATATGGATGCTGCTGTCGCGCGTATTAGGGAAGCGGCTGAGAAGGGCGAGAGGGTACGCATTTATGGCGATTACGACGCGGACGGCGTATCCTCGACCTCGCTCCTGGTCCTCGTATTCCGTAAGTTGGGCTTGTTATTTGATTATTACATTCCGCATCGTGCGAAGGAAGGCTACGGACTGAATCGTCGGGCGATGGAACTCGCTCGCGAGGATGGCGTAACGCTGATTGTTACTGTTGATACAGGTATAAGCGCTTATGATGAAGTGGAGTATGCCAAGAAATTAGGGATCGAGATGGTCATCACCGACCATCATGAACCACCGAATCGAATTCCGGATGCATGTGCTGTCGTTAATCCCAAGCGAACAGACTGCGCATATCCGTTCAAAGGACTTGCCGGCGTCGGAGTCGCTTTCAAGCTGGCAACAGCTTTACTGCAGCGCCCTCCTTTAGAATGGGCGGATGTGGTTAGTCTGGGCACGATTGCCGACTTGATGCCGCTGGAGGATGAGAACAGAATTATTGTACGCTATGGGTTGAAGAGACTGAGCGAAGGGAAGCGCACAGGCTTCAAGGCGCTTGCCGAAGCGGCAGGTATTGAATTGGAGCAGATCACTTCCACGAGCATTGCCTTCAGTATGGCACCGCGCATTAACGCAGCGGGCCGGTTGGATCACGCCAAGAGAGCCGTTGAGCTTCTGACGACAGAGAGCTACGACGAAGCGATTCTCGCCGCAGCTGGATTGGACAGTTTGAACAAGGAGCGCCAACGGATCGTTGAAAATATGGTGAAGGAAGCGGATAAGCTTTGGGAAGCGAAGCTGCGCTCAGCTGAAGCGGAAGGAAAGGATGCACCGGCAGTCATAGTTATCGGAGCAGAAGGATGGAACGTTGGCGTTATCGGTATCGTCGCTTCCAAGCTGCTCGACCGTTATTACAAGCCTGTTATCGTCTTCGGAATAGACGGTGAGACAGGCATGTGCAAGGGCTCGGCCCGATCTATTGAAGGGTTCGACCTTTACGCTGCGCTTACAGCATGTGAGGAACTGCTCGATCATTATGGCGGTCACCAGGCCGCTGCAGGCATGAGCTTGCACTGTGACAGTTTGTCAGCGCTTGAGCAACGATTATCGGAGTTGGCATCGGAGTGGTTATCCGAGGAGGATTGGGTTCCCAAGACGAAGATTGACTTGGTCTGTACATTGGAGGAAACGACATTGGAGACGATATCTCAGCTGTCGTTGATGGAGCCATTCGGCATGGGCAATCCTTCCCCACGCGTTATGATTGAGGGCGTTCCAGTTGCAGACATGAGAGCGATCGGCAAGGAAGGGAAGCACCTGAAGCTGACACTCGGCATGGCTCAGGGCGGGTTGGATGCGATCGCTTTCGGCATGGGCGAGCTGAAGGGCCGTCTACATGGGGCAGCAGCTATCGATGTAGTAGGCGAACTTTCCGTTAATGTGTGGAATGGACATCGTAAGCCACAACTGCAGCTTCATGATTTGCACGTCGAGCCAGACACACTCTCTCACTTTCCCACGCGTGAACAATTCGGGGAAGTATATCAGCTTCTAAGACGGGTGGGAACTGTTCAGTGGAGCGGATTATGTGAGAAGCTAAGTGCAAGATGTGACATGCAACGGGATGTTGTCGTCTTTATTCTGGATGTGTTCCAAGAGCTGCATTTCATCGAAGTGAGAGAAGGCATAGTTCAGGTTGCGGCTGCCCCGGGAAAACGCGATCTTGCGACCTCCAGCCGCTATTGCTCTGCACAGCAGCTGTATATGAACAAGCATGCTTCTCCTGTATAAAATAAGCCAGCAATCATTTATATTCAGCATACGAGTATTCCTCTATTTGAGAAAGGATTGACCTTGCGTGTCAAAAGAAACCTATCCATTCAAAGACTACATTCGAGTAATTCCTGACTTTCCACAGCCGGGTATTCGCTTCAAAGACATTACAACCTTACTGAAAAACGGGAAAGCGTACTATGCTGCGATTGAAGAGATGAAAGAAGCTGTACAGCATTTGAATGTTGACGTTGTTGCAGGGCCAGAAGCGCGCGGTTTCGTAGTGGGCGCTCCTCTTGCTCTTGCACTCGGCGTAGGCTTTACTCCTATTCGAAAAAGCGGCAAACTGCCAGGCGAAATTGTTACGGCCGGATACGAGTTGGAATATGGCAAAGATCAACTGGCGATGCATAAAGATGCTATCGAGCCCGGCCAGCGTGTACTAATTGCTGACGATTTGCTGGCAACTGGCGGCACGATTGAGACGTCCATTAATCTTGTAAAACAGCTTGGCGGCGAGGTTGTAGGCGCAGCATTTCTAATTGAGCTGGCCTATTTGAACGGACGAGACAAGCTGGGAGAGATTCCTCTGTTCTCGCTTATGACCTACGAATAGAGTTTTTTCGGAGGGTAACGTTTTTACCACCACCGTTTATCGGTCTGAGGATGGTCAGGCTCGATAAGCGGTTTTTTTGCTTCGTCTTCTCATGTCGGAAGTTGACGGGGTGCTGCACTTAAAGGCATAATATTATAAAACTGTGTTCAATAGAGTGAAATCTGGCGATACGCTTGGAAAGGGACGTTTCATGGGCATTGAGCAATTACTGGAGAAAGCATCTGTTTATATGAAGGAGCAAGATCTCACACGCATCAGGGAAGCATACGACTTTGCCGAGAGAGCCCATCATGGACAAGTGCGGAAATCGGGTGAGCCTTACATTCTTCATCCTGTGACGGTTGCGGAAATATTGGTGGATATGGGCATGGACGTCGTGACGATTATTGCGGCTCTTCTTCATGATGTCGTTGAAGACACAACTGTGAATTTGGAGACCGTGAAAGAGAAATTCGGCGAAACCTGCGCAATGCTTGTCGATGGCGTAACGAAGCTGGAGAAAATACGCTTCCAATCCAAAGAAGAGCAGCAAAATGAAAACTACAGAAAAATGTTCGTGGCTATGGCGCAGGATATTCGAGTTATTCTGATCAAGCTTGCCGACAGGCTTCATAATATGCGAACGTTAAAGTACCAGTCAGAGGATTCGCAGAGGCGCATTGCCTACGAGACGCTCGAGATTTTCTGCCCGATTGCTCATCGGCTCGGTATTTCTGCGATTAAATGGGAAATGGAGGATATTGCACTCCGATATTTGAATCCGCAACAATATTATCGCATTGCCAATCTCATGAAGAAGAAGCGGGCGGAGCGGGAGCAATTCATTGACAACGTCATATCTCAGATTACCGAGAAGCTTGAGGATATGGGGATACAAGGCGACATATCCGGCAGGCCGAAGCACTTGTACAGTATTTATAAGAAGATGACGACGCGCAACAAGCAGTTTAATGAAATCTATGACCTGCTGGCTATTCGCATCATTGTGGATAATATTAAAGATTGTTACGCCACTTTAGGCATCATCCATACGTTATGGAAGCCGATGCCGGGCAGGTTCAAGGATTATATCGCCATGCCGAAAGCCAATATGTATCAATCGCTCCATACAACGGTCATCGGCCCGAAAGGCGAGCCTACAGAAGTTCAAATTCGAACCTGGGACATGCACCGCACTTCAGAGTACGGTATCGCGGCTCATTGGGCTTACAAGGAAGGCACGATTGTGCCAAGCGGTAGTTTCGAAGATAAAATGACCTGGTTCCGTGAAATATTAGAGCTGCAAAATGAAACACGCGATGCAGCGGAGTTTATGGAATCGCTAAAGATGGATTTCTTCTCCGATCTTGTCTTCGTGTTCACACCAAGCGGAGAAGTTATCGAACTGCCCGCCGGATCGGTTCCGCTTGATTTTGCTTATCGCATTCATACAGAGGTCGGCAATCGAACGATTGGCGCGAAGGTCAATGGACGCATTGTTCCATTGGATCATAAGCTGAAGACGGGTGATATCGTCGAAATACTAACTTCCAAGCATTCTTACGGACCAAGCCAGGATTGGGTGAAAATCGCGCAATCTTCTCATGCTCGTAGTAAAATACGACAATGGTTCAAAAAGGAGAAGCGGGAAGAGAACGTCGCGAAAGGCCGCGATCTACTGGAGCGGGAGCTACGGAGGCTTGGACTGGAGCCGCCGCAATGGATGACGGACGATAAGTTAATGCAAGCAGCGGCTAAATTCACATTCCATGACATTGAGGATATGATGTCGGCGATCGGATTCGGCGGCATTACGGCTGCCCAGATCTGTACCAAACTGACAGAGAAGATGCGTAAAGAAGCCGAAGAAGCCAATCAGATCGAGCTTACAGCCGAAGTGAAGGAAATGAAAGTCGGAACGACCAATCGGAAAAACCGTCCCAATCATGGCGTCACCGTTAAAGGTGTGGACAACTTGTTGGTCCGGTTTGCTCGTTGCTGTAATCCAGTGCCGGGGGATGCTATCGTAGGTTATATTACGCGCGGGCGTGGTGTATCCGTACACCGAATGGACTGCTTGAACATTCCTTTTGGCGGTGAAGGAGAAGAAGCGGAACGGGTTATCGAAGTGGAATGGGAAGAGTCCAATGAGGCAAATTACAGCGTTGATATTGAAATTACCGGTCATGATCGGCGAGGTCTGCTTAATGAAGTGCTTCAAGCCGTATCGGAAAGCAAGACCAACATCTCAGCTGTAACTGGACGTTCGGTGAAGAACAAGATGGCGCTTATTCATATGACGGTATTGATTCGCAACATTGATCATTTGTCAGCCGTTGTTGAGAAGATTAAGCGGGTCCAAGATATATATTCCGTCCAGCGCATTATGCAATAGAGGTAGAGGGAGAATATCAACATGAAAGTAGTCGTACAAAGGAGCAAGCAAGCTCAAGTAACTGTGAATGGAGAAATAACCGGTAAAATAGAGCACGGAATGGTTTTGCTTGTGGGGGTAACTCATGAGGATTCGGAGTCTGACGCGAAGTGGATGGCGGACAAGCTGGCGGGACTTCGCATTTTTGAAGATGAGTCTGGCAAGATGAATCTTTCCATACTTGATGCAGGCGGTGCGATCTTGTCTATCTCTCAATTCACATTGTATGGTGAATGTCGGAAGGGGAGACGTCCCAACTTTATGGCGGCCGCTCGACCGGAGCATGCCGAATCCTTATATGAGTTGCTTAACGGCTACTTGCGGGAAACTGGTCTCACAGTCGAGACTGGAAAGTTCGGCGCTGACATGGATGTTGAGCTTGTCAATGATGGTCCGGTCACATTAATCGTCGAGAGCGGCGCTTAATATTTCAGCTTCTGGCAACACTATGAATATCCGCTTGCAGCATGTGACCGTTCAGGGACTTCTATTGATGATGATGGGGAAGCCTGGACATACTTGGGGATAAATCTTATCTCGAATGACGAATGCAGCTTGCGGCATATCAAATAGCTGGGAGCTGTTACACAATGCACCAATCAAGGAAAGAGCAAGCAATGGTAAGAGTTTCACGCAGATTGCCAACTGTAGGTCTTAGGGAAGCGCAGATTATGTCTACGCATGAAGGCGATGCGGAATTTGCTGAAGAATGGGAGAGCAAGGCACAACATGTCAGAACTCCTCGAAAATGAAACGCTTACTATTCTGTAACGATACTGTAATCTTTTCATAATGTCACTTTAACAATGGGGGCATATAATAACTATTGACCCCCTTTTTTATAATATAACTTTACTTTGGACCTGCATATCTGCAGGTTTTTTTCTGTCCACTCGTGCCTAAATAGTGGCGTAGCGGCCTCGTTATCCCTTCTTGTTGCTCCATAAACCTTACCCTTCCTTTCATTCAGTAACTTCAGTAACGAACTTCAAATAAATCCAAGTTTCGCTTCGCGGCCGTTATATTAACGCGATTCCAACAGGCCTCGCTCTCCCATCGGCTCAGGAGTTTCGTGTTCAGTTATCAGAATAGTGGCATATTTTCTAGTTTTTCACTTCGTCTCCAGGAAGTCAACTTTTACGATTTACCAACTCCACTAAATAGAATCTCAAAAGAAGCCGCTTAGCGTTCATCTGATTCATCCCAATTCGATCTACGTGCCAAAGTAGTTGAAAATTCATTTTCGTCAGCGATGTATTGATAAAACTCATTACTCCATTTTTCCTTCCTCTTCCTGAAGAAAGGGGAGAGTGAGCAGGTTGGAAAAACACCTGATATTGCGAAGAATTTGTTCAGCAACACCCGTGTAAAAAGTTAGCGATTTTCAATTTGTAAGACCATCTCAATAACTAAACAAATCAATATTTATACGAACATTTGTTTGCGTTATGAGGGAGGTTATGTTAAAATAAATAAGAACGAGTGATCGTGGGGGGTAAGTATGCTGGAGGATGCCGTAAAGCAATTTCAGTCTCAATTCAAGACAGAAACGGAATGTATTGCTTTTATGGAAGAGGCAAGATGGCCGAACGGATTTCGGTGTCCTTTTTGCGAGTGCTCCGATGCTTACAGCATATCAACACGATCATTGCCTTTATATGAATGTAAGGGGTGCAATGGGCAAACATCGCTAACCTCTACTACCATGATGCACAAAAGCCGCACGCCAATCTACAAATGGCTGCTGACGATATTCCTTGTTTCTTCTTGCGAAGGCAGTGTCAATGCCGTTCAATTGTCTAAGCTGCTGCAAGTTACGTATAAGACTGCATGGAGTATGCTTAAGAAGATTCGACAGGTGATATCCGATTGGGATGCAGATCAGTTGTTGTGCGGCGATGTGGAAGCTAAGCATGACATCTACATGAAGCAAATCATCATCACGGAAGATCGTATGAATAGGGAAAAGTCGCTTGTTGTAGCTAGAGGGAATCATGTAACAGAACAGCAATTGAGATGCTCTGATCATGTGACTTCTGGCAATACGAATGCTCCGTATTACAAGATTAAATTGATTGAGCGCGAGGGCGAAGTGAGGAGAGCTCTGTCTGGTACGGAGCAGCAACTGTTCATAAGAAACTATTGTCATCCAGATCAGAAATCGTTGCAGTTTCAGGTTAAGCATACCCGAAATCGCAAATTTCCATATGAAGATATCAAGGATTATTGGGTGGATGGTTATGAATCTGGAGACACGAGTGAGAAATTTCGTGTAGACGGATGGAGTGCAGCAGCGGTCAACGAAAAAATTAAACAATGTCCATTTCTATTCCCATTAGCTATCATTGCCGCGGAGGCATATCGTTGGGTAGCTGAAACATTCCACGGTATAGGCATGAAATATGCTCAGAACTACTTGGATGAGTACTGCTTCCGAATGAACTATAGTTGGGGACAATCGAAGTCGTCGCGTATGACGCCTTTAATGTGTTTGCTTCAACTTGTGCTAACGGGAAAAGACAACCTCTAATCCTATGCGATGATGCGCTCAGCTGTTGACTTTCTGTAAGAAGAGGAGTAAAATATCTAATCAGTTATATCTATTGTGAGAAACAAGGGATGATGATTTCAGAGATATTAACAAAGAGATATTAACAATTAATTGAATTGATATCTTGTAACCAAATGATGATTCGATGACGGGACAAAGTAATTTTTCATGGTATATACAGAGACGGGTGTCAATAGGCTGCAAGCACCCTTATATCGGATGAATGAAAAAACCTCCCCGAGAACAAATGGCGAACAGCGTGAAAACTGGTTGTGATCCTTCTGGAGCTTAATGAATCGGCCCAGGGAGTGAGCTTATTAGCCATTTGCGGTTGACGGACGTTACCCGTTGTGAAGCGAGCGCTCGAACATCGAGCAGACTCGGAATTTGGGTGGTACCACGGGAGAACTCTCTCGTCCCTTTCGGTTATGCCGTTAGGGACGAGAGTTTTTTTGTTGCTCCTGAATTAACATTGCGAAGAATATGAGTGAGGAGGGGTTGCAGTGGCATTTCAAAAATCGCCTGGAACGCAGGATATTTTACCTGGAACAGTTGAAAGATGGCAGTTTGTTGAGAATAAAGCAAGAGAGGTGTGCAGGCGCTATCATTTCCGGGAAATTCGGACACCCATCTTCGAAGCGACAGAGCTTTTTCAAAGAGGTGTCGGCGAAACGACGGATATTGTGGAGAAGGAAATGTACACATTCCAGGATCGAGGCGACCGCAGCTTGACGCTTCGTCCGGAAGGCACTGCGGGAGTAGTCCGGTCCTATGTCGAGAATAAGCTGTATGGCGAGCCAGATCCGTCCAAGCTTTATTATATCGGACCTATGTTCCGCTATGAGCGGCCGCAAGCAGGTCGCTATCGCCAGCTTCATCAATTCGGAGTAGAGGCAATAGGATCTATTGATCCCGCTCTGGACGCGGAAGTCATTGCGCTGGGTTACACCTTCTATACCGAAGTGGGACTGAAAGGCGTACGGGTCGAAGTTAACTCTGTCGGAACGCCGGCCGTACGGGCTGCATTCAGGGAGAAGTTGCTCCAGTATTTGGAGCCAAAGCGCGAGCTGCTATGTAAAGACTGTCAGTCCAGAATGGATCGCAACCCGCTGAGGGTATTGGATTGCAAGACAGACGCGAAATACTTCGATGATGCGCCTTCTATACTGGATAGTCTGGATGAAGAATGCCGCAATCATTTCGAGAAGGTGAAGCAGTATTTGACAGATATGAATATTCCGTATGCTATCAATCATCGTCTTGTAAGAGGTCTTGATTATTATACGCATACCGCATTCGAGTATAAAGCGGCAGGAATCGGCGCTATTGATACAATCGGCGGAGGCGGACGCTATAATGGGCTCGTTGCCGATATTGGCGGTCCTGATCAGCCCGGGGTAGGTGTCGGATTAGGACTGGAGCGGACGATTCTGTTGCTGGAGCATCAACAGACAGAGCTGCCTAATAGACATGAGCTTGACGTATATCTGGTAGCACTTGGTGAAGCTGCAGAACGGGAAGTGCCCCGTATGCTGTATCAGTTGAGGAGCCAGGGACTATCGGCAGAGAAGGATTACGGTGGTCGCAAGATGAAAGCCCAGTTGAAGTCAGCTGATCGCATGGGTGCTGCCTACACCGTAATACTCGGCGAAGATGAGCTGAGCCGCGGCGAGGTCGCGCTGAAGGAAATGGAGAGCGGCGAGCAGGCGATGGTTCCGATTAAAGACCTTGGAGCTGTAATTAATGCTAAGCGGAACGGCCAAGGTTAATGCTGTTACAATTCATTCAATAGCAAATAGAGCAGAAGTGAGGAGATTATTATGACAATGCTTAAAACGCATCATTGCGGTATGCTGACCAAAGCCGATGTAGGGACAACTGTAACGTTGAATGGGTGGGTACAGCGCCGCCGTGATCTCGGTGGTGTGCTATTCATAGATTTACGTGACCGTTCCGGGATTGTTCAAATTGTATTCAACCCCGACTTTTCCGGTGATGCGCTGGCGATTGCAGATCGCGCGCGCAGTGAATATGTACTTGCCGTAAAGGGAAAGGTTGTCGAGAGAGATCAGGAAACGTTCAACCCTAACCTGGCAACCGGCGAAATTGAAGTGCGTGTAACAGACATTGAAGTGATGAATAGCGCCAAAACGCCTCCGTTCCAGATCGAAGACGGTGTTGAAGTCGATGAATCGATTCGCTTGAAATATCGTTATCTTGATATTCGCCGACCGGAAATGCAGCAAACATTGCTGCTACGTTCCAAAGCGGCAAAGGTGTTCCGCGATTTCCTGGACGGACAAGGGTTCCTGGAAGTGGAAACGCCTATCTTGACGAAGAGCACGCCTGAAGGCGCACGTGATTATCTGGTACCGAGCCGGGTGCATGAAGGCGAGTTTTTCGCCCTGCCGCAGTCGCCGCAAATTTTCAAGCAATTACTGATGGTCGGCGGACTTGAACGTTATTACCAAATCGCGCGTTGTTTCCGCGATGAGGATCTTCGTGCGGATCGCCAGCCCGAGTTCACGCAAGTCGACATTGAGACATCCTTCCTGTCTCAGGATGACCTGTTGGGGATGATGGAGCAGCTCATGAGCGAGCTGCTGCAGAAGACAGTCGGGGTAGAGCTGGAGTTGCCTTTCCAACGCATTACCTATAAGGATGCGATGAACAAATACGGCTCAGACAAGCCGGACCTGCGCTTCGGATTGGAAATTGAAGATATTACGGACATTGTGTCCTCCAGCGATGTAAAGGTGTTCGCCAGCGTAGCGGCAGGCGGCGGGGTCGTGAAGGCACTGAACGCAAAAGGCTGCGCAAGCTGGAGCCGCAAGGAGCTGGATGATCTTCAACCATTCGCGGCACGCTACGGCGGCAAAGGGCTGGCATGGATTACGGTTAAGGACGGGGAATGGCGCGGACCGATCGTGAAATTCCTTAAGCCTGAAGAAATCGAAGCGCTGACTGAGCGCCTTCAAGTAGAGGAGGGCGACCTGCTTACATTCTCCGCGGACAAACCAAAGGTCGTCGCCGACGTGCTTGGCAACCTTCGCCTGAAGCTAGGACGCGACTTGGGGCTTATCGACGAGTCCAAGTTCAAGTTCGCTTGGGTCGTAGACTTCCCTCTGCTGGGATGGGACGAGGATGCGAAGCGTTATGTGGCGGAGCATCATCCGTTCACGCGTCCGAATGAGGAAGATCTATCCTACTTCGACAGCGATCCTGGCCAAATCCGCGCGCAAGCGTACGATCTTGTGCTGAACGGATATGAAGTAGGCGGCGGTTCCATGCGAATATACAAGCGCGATGTACAGGAGCAAATGTTCAAGGCACTCGGCTTCTCCATGGAAGAAGCGCAAGAGAAATTCGGCTTCCTGCTGGACGCATTCGAATACGGAACGCCTCCACACGGTGGCATCGCCTTCGGCTTCGATCGACTTGTTATGCTGCTGGCGGGCCGTACGAACCTGAGAGAAACAATCGCCTTCCCGAAAACAGCAAGCGCGACCGATCTGCTCTGCGATGCGCCATCCGAAGTGGAGACATCCCAGCTGGAGCAGCTTCATATTCGCACGGTTGTAAAGCCGAAACAGCAGGCGGCAGCAGCGGCTACTGAGAAGGCATAGTAAAGCGAAGATATACGAAAGGAGGCGGCTGCAAGTGCTCCATCAATTCTCACGAACGGAGCTGGCAATCGGACCCGAGGGTCTGCAGCGAATGAAGGACAGCACGGTTGCCGTGCTCGGTATCGGCGGAGTAGGTGCTATCGCTGCCGAGGCGCTAGCCCGAACAGGAGTAGGTCGAATCATTCTGATCGATAAGGATGTTGTAGATATTACCAATATCAATCGACAAATCCATGCGTTGACAACGACTGTAGGAGAGCCAAAAGCGGATTTGATGCGCGATCGGATCAAACTGATTAATCCGGAATGCGACGTCATTGCACTGCGAATGTTCTATACGGAAGAAACGTACGAGCAGCTGTTCAGCTATCCGCTTGATTATGTGCTGGATGCGTCCGATACGATTGTGTACAAGATCCATCTGATCAAGCAGTGTCTGGAGCGGGGCATTCCGGTCATCTCCAGCATGGGGGCCGCCAACAAAATGGACCCGTCCCGATTCCAGGTGGCAGATATATCGAAGACGCACACCGATCCCATTGCCCGGGTCGTGCGCACGAAGCTTCGCAAGGACGGCATTAAGAAGGGTGTGAAGGTTGTCTTCTCCGATGAAGAGCCAATTAAGCCAAGGGAAGATGTTACGCAGCGGATCGTACCGGACAACGCTCCAGAAATTCGCAAGGCGCAGCAGCCGCCATCCAGCAATGCATTTGTCCCGCCTGTGGCAGGACTGATTATGGTCAGTGTAGCCGTGAAGGAATTACTGGAACACGAATAACAAACGAGGACATCGCCAACGTCTCTTCACATGAGCTTGGCGATGTTTTTTGTTTTGGAGACGGAGATGTCTCCATGGGTGTACTTATTTCATGTGAGCAAGTATACTGGTGAAATTAGGCAAAGTGGTGCGCTCAACCAAAGCTGTGCTATTCGAGTTTAAGTATGCCTAAGGCAAGGGGTACGAGTAGTAATATTATGAAAACGCTAACATTCAGTTGCCTGCTTCGAAAAAGTACGTTGCAGAGTGAACTGGGAGAGCATGCAGGAGGGAACTGATTGATGAAGAAACCTAATGTCATCTATGTATTCAGTGATCAGCATCGGGCGGAAGCTACCGGCTATTCAAGAAATCCGGATGTGCGTACGCCTTATATGGATCAGCTGAGCCTGGAGAGCCTGAACGTTGAGCTTGCCGTTAGCAATACTCCGTGCTGTTGTCCATACCGCGCTACGCTAATGACGGGACAATATCCCAACACCCATGGCGTATTCGTCAATGACGTGCAATTGGGACGCCGAGCCGTATCGATCGCCGAAGCTTATGCTGATGCGGGATATGATACGGGCTATATCGGAAAGTGGCATCTGAATGGGAGGGGACGGAGCGCATTTATTCCGCAGGAGCAGCGACATGGCTTTCATCATTGGCAAGTGCTGGAATGTACGCATGATTACAATCATTCGCATTACTATGAAGACGATGATCTAAAGCTCATGTGGGACGGTTACGATGCGGATGCGCAGACAGACAGCGCCATTCGCTATATACAGGCACGCTCAGACGGGGATAAGCCATTCTTTCTCCTGCTGTCATGGGGACCGCCGCACAATCCTTATGATACGGCTCCGCAAGTTTTCAAAGACATGTACGATCCGGAAGCCTTGCAGCTGCGTCCCAATGTGCCAGAGGATAATAGGGAGGAAAGCGCAAAGGACTTAGCGGGCTATTATGCGCATATATCGGCATTGGATGCTTGCTTGGGAAAACTAATGAGGGTCATAGAAGAGACAGGCATAGCAGAGGATACGATATTGGTATATACGTCGGACCATGGCGATATGCTAGGCTCCCAAGGAGCGAACAGGAAGCAGAGTCCTTGGGATGAGTCGATTCGGGTACCGTTCCTGCTCCGCTATCCCCGTCTGTTGGGTACCGAAGTCCAGAAGTTCAGCAATCCGTTCAATAGTCCGGATATTATGCCGACTATGCTTAGCTTATGCGGCATATCGATTCCGGATAGCGTGGAAGGAAGAGATTATTCGTCGTACTGGAGAGGAGAGGCTGCATGTGAGATAGAAGAAGTTCTTATCCAATGCGTGCAGCCTGCCGGGGAATATAGCAAAAGCCGCGGCGGCCGGGAATATAGAGGAATTAGAACAAAATCCTACACCTACGTTCGCGACTTGAACGGGCCTTGGCTGCTGTATAATAACGAGTCTGATCCCTATCAGTTAACGAATCTTTGCCATGTGAGTCAGTATGAATCGCTTGTGAAGGAGCTCGATGCCAGATTATCAGACATTCTGAAGGAGCGGCGGGATGAATTTCTGCCTGGCGATGCGTATGTGCAAGCGTGGGGATACGAAGTGGACGAGACGGGAACGGTGCCATACGTAGACTGAGATGACCGGAAGGCTGGAACTATCCTTTCCGCTTATGCTGGAGACGCCACGTAAGGATATGCTATGATCTTCATATATCATAGATAAGGGTTGTGCAGTGAAATGGACTTATTCAGTTATGACGAAGAAGAGCGGCCGCGCGCCAGATTGCTGGCGGACCGGATGAGACCTCAGACGCTTGACGAATATATCGGACAGGAGCATATTGTCGGGCCGGGCAAGCTATTGCGGAGGGCGATTGAAGGCGACCAGGTATCATCGATTCTGCTCTACGGCCCTCCTGGCTGCGGGAAGACGACGCTCGCGCATATTATATCGGTTCGTACGGAAGGAGACTTCATCAAGCTTAACGCCGTCGACGCGACCGTGAAGGACGTCCGGGAAGTCATTGAGCAGGCGCGCACGAAGAAATCGCTGTACGGCAAGAAGACGATATTGTTCCTGGACGAGGTGCACCGCTTCAACACGTCCCGCCAGGACGCGCTCCTTCCTGCCGTGGAGCAAGGCATTATCGTCTTCATTGGGGCTACCACGGAGAATCCGTTCCATCATGTGAACGGGGCCTTGCTGTCACGTTCCACGCTATTCCAGTTGGAGGCGCTGGACAAGCGCCATGCCATGGAAGCCATGCGACGGGCTATCGCTGACGTAGGTAAAGGTCTTGGCTTCATGAAGCTTCATGTGGAGGAAGCGGCGCTGGAGCATATGGCGGAGATGGCGGGGGGCGATATTCGCCGCGCCCTGAATGCGCTTGAGCTGGCGGCTGTCACGACGCCGTCGGAGCCAGACGGCTCTGTCCGGATTACGCTGGAGGTAGCCCAGGAATCCGTGCAGAAGCCGACGATTCGGGCTGACCAGTCGACGCAATACGATGTGCTGTCCGCCTTCCACAAGAGTGTCAGAGGCTCCAGCGATGCGGCGCTGTTCTGGTTCCTGTATGCCGTGGAGAAGCTGGGAATGGACCCTATGACGTTCCTTCGCAGGCTGATTGTGGCATGCAGCGAGGACATCGGGCTGGCGAATCCCCAGGCGATGGTGCAAGCCGTGACAGCGATGGACGCTTATCATAAGATCGGCTGGCCAGAATCGAAGTATAATATTGCCCAAGCGATCTTGTTCGCGGTGGAAAGTCCGAAGTCCAATGCGACAGCGATTGCAATCGGCAATGTCATGGCGGCGCTGGAACGGACAGGCAATGCGGAGGTGCCTCTGCATTTGCGCGATACGCATTATAGCGGCGCTAGCAAACTAGGGCATGAAGGCTATAAGTATCCACATGATTATCCGAATCACTATGTCAAGCAGCAATATTTGCCCGATCCCCTGTTAATTAAGAGGTTCTATCAAGCGACTGAGCAGGGGATGGAGGATCGCATCAGGCAAAATCAACAGAGGCGCGAGAAGTAGCTGGTTAGGCAACTGCAGGTAATGAAACGAGACATTGCTGGAATGGCAATGTCTCATGACATGGCGAACATAAGGCCGAAATAGCCGAATACGGCTGACAGCAGGCCGGAAGCCAATGCGATGTACGGTCGGTCGATCCGATAGGCCGACCGTATACCGTATGCCATCAGGCCGGCAGCGATAAGCATTAGAATGCTCTCCATGCTCCAATGCAGTTGTAATGTCGTATCAGGGCCGAAGGAACCCTTGAACAACGAAGTGAACAGCGGCGAAGGAGGCACGGTTCCCAGCGTCACCTTCACGTCGTGAGGTGGCGCTTGTTGTCCCATGTAGCCGGTTGCAGCCAATACTAGCGCGGCAACGGCGGCTTCTGCGCGAAGCCATCTGCCGGGCTTGAACGATGGATTGCGCATTAGCATTGACTTATAGCGGAATCCGTTCGTGTAGGCAAGTAACAGCAACGGTACGATAAGCAGATGCTTGATTAACATCGCTTGGCCGTAAGGCAGCATCCATCCGTTCAGGTATTGTGGCGTCGTGAACGTCATCAGTGTGAAGCCGGCTATCAGAGCCAACATTGCGCATCCCACTGCGAAGGGGGAGAACCAGCGCAGCCATGCTTCCCAATTCTGGCTGTCTCTTGCGAACATACCGACGATGAACAGCGTTCCGAGCCACAGAGTGACAGGGAGAAAGTGAAGCGTATGTACGATCAACCCTTTCATGCTGCTTAGAGATGAAGCATGGCTGGCATAGCCGAGCCAGATGATCAGCAACAGCACGATGAACAGAGCGACCTTCGGCATGTGGCGGTCGTTGCGGAACGACCGTACGCTAAGAAGGAATAGAAGTCCAATCGAGCTAAGCAGCGTCCAGGTCCAAGCGGTGCCCGCTTTCACGTCCAGCAACAAACTCTTCATCATCTCCCAATAGGTTAGCTCGAAAGATGTTGCATAGGATACGTTCAACAGATGGATGGGCACGAAAGAAAGAACAGGTATGGCGGTCGCGCTGCCAATAAGCAACCAGTGGGGGACGACGAGCGCAGGTTTATGCTGCTCTGGCACAAGCCTGAGCAGCATAGCTCCTGCCAAAATAGCGAAACTTACGTAGAGTAGGCTTTCGCTTATAAATGCCATTACTTGCGCCTCCCGAGCACGATCAATAGCGCAGCCGCGATAAGCACGATGCCGATGATGATGAATAGCGTGTAATTGGTCTCCGGCTTAACTGTATTATCGCTGTCGGCCTGTACTTCGGCATTATCCGCATCGTTGTCTGCTTCGGGCAATGTTGTAGGCGCAGGAGTGGGCTCAACGGATGGCTCCGGAGTGGCGTCCCCTTCTGTCGGCTCCTCTGTTGGCTGTTCAGTAACAGTGGTCGGAGCGTCGACAGTAAAGCTGTAATCCCCTTCTACCGCATGACCATCCGCTCCGATAATCGTCCAATTCACCGAATATTTACCGTTATTTAATGACGATGGAACGGTTCCTTTAAGCGTGTCCCCGCTAACCTTTATTTCTTCGGCCTCAACCTGTTCTCCAGCCTCGTTAAATAGCTTGAATGTGCTCAGCTTCTCTATCTTGGTATTGAAACGGAGCTCAATGGAAGTTGGCGATTCCTTGATGACGGCGTTAACCGCTGGTACAGCTTCCGTCAGTTTGGAATGCGCCATTGCAGCTTGCGGTACGACGAACATCAATACCATTATAAGTAGAAATAAACGTTTCATTGCATACTGCCTCCTGACAAATCTAGTGGTGCTCCGCAAATGCGGCAGCTTCTTGCATTATATCAAATAGTTCGTGAACGTTGCATTCGGCTGCGTGAGCAATTCGTTGCAGAGATTTGAACATTTCTTGAATGACGGTCAACATATGGCATAACCACCTCAGAATAAAATAGAAGAGAGGGAAGTTCAGTATAAGGGAGGTGTACCTGCAGACGACATTGCGTATATGATCGTACGAAGGGATGTATGCAACCGGATGCAGGGAGTCAGTGGGTGATCCTTTACCGACAGGCTTATCAATGGGGAGCGTTATTTTCATTGTCGTGCTGCATATTTTTTTGTAGCGGTTCATTGGAGCATGGTTACGCATATGCGCACCCGCTATCCCGTGTATGAATGGGACAAAGACAATGTTATCCGCTTTATTCATATGAAGGACTTGATTCGAGAGCATCTCACAAGTGAGACGGATATCAGGATGTTGATAAGGACCGTTACTACCGTGCCGGAGACGATGCCGATCAGTACGTATCGGATACGCATTACGCGTATCGGCTTAAAGCTGTCGCACCCGCATGGCCTCCGCAATCCGGCAGCACCGAACGAACACAATGAAGAAGAGCTCAAGTGACAGGCCATTCATTCGACCTGACGCTTGAGCTCTTTCCCGGTACGCCGCTATTGCAGCTTGTTCACGATGTTGATTCTGCCGCCGCCGAGGCATACTTCGCCATCGTACAGGACGACGGCCTGCCCCGGCGTAATGGCCTTCTGCGGCTCCTTGAACAAGATATATGCCTTGCCGTCCTGCCCCGGCGTAACCGTTACCTCCTGATCGGGCTGACGGTAGCGGAACTTGGCTGTGCAATGGATCGTCCCTTCATCATCGGAAAGCGGTATGATCCAATTCATATCGGTAGCAACGAGACTCTCCGAGTATAAGCTGGGATGCTTCTCACCTTGTACGACGTACAGCACATTTTTCTCCAGATCCTTGTCCGCAACGAACCAGGGCTCGCCGGTTCCGGAACCGCCGATGCCAAGTCCCTGCCGCTGTCCAAGCGTATAATACATAAGACCGTCATGCCGGCCCTTGAGCTCGCCAGTCCTAATGTCAATCATATCGCCGGGCTGAGCCGGTAAATATCCGCTTAGGAATTCCTTGAAGTTGCGTTCCCCGATAAAGCAGACACCGGTACTGTCCTTCTTCTTGGCCGTGTGGAGTCCTGCAGCCTCTGCAATTCGGCGCACTTCCGGCTTAGGCAGATGTCCGATCGGGAACATGGCTTTCCCCAGCTGGCGCTGATTCAGAGCGCTAAGGAAGTACGTCTGATCCTTACCGTTGTCTACGCCTCTAAGGAGCTTCGTCACACCGTTGTCGTCACGCTTAACCCTGGCATAATGACCAGTGGCGAGATAATCAGCATTCAGTTCCATCGCTTTGTTCAGGAAATCGCCAAATTTTATCTCGCGATTGCACATGACATCGGGGTTCGGCGTACGACCTTTTTTATATTCATCAAGGAAATAAGTAAACACTTTGTCGAAATACTGCTTCTCAAAATTAACAGTATAATAGGGAATGCCGATTTCATCGCAGACACGCCGTACATCCTCGGCGTCTTCTTCCGCAGTGCAGTGACCGGATTCGTCAGTATCATCCCAATTCTTCATAAATATGCCGACGACATCATATCCCTGCTGCTTCAGCAACAGAGCCGCCACCGAGGAATCCACTCCTCCAGACATGCCGATAACGACACGGGTTTCAGCATTGCTTTTTGTCATTTTCGCACCACCACCTTGTTGATTAGAGCACCATTTATTGTACCATAATCCTGTAACAATTTCATGAATGCGACATCCTTACTTTACAAGATGGGCCTAGGATATGTTACCATATAGGAATGATAGGAAAACAGTGAGAATTAAGGAGTGTTACCTTGAAAATATCAACGAAAGGCCGTTACGGCCTCACGATTATGATGGAGCTGGCAGCAAACTACGGAGAAGGGCCGATCTCGCTCAAGAGCATTGCGGAGCGGAACGGGCTGTCCGAGCATTATTTGGAGCAGTTGGTTGCGCCTCTGCGCAATGCCGGACTGGTCAAGAGCATCCGAGGCGCATATGGCGGCTATGTGCTGTCCAAGGAGCCGGCGGAGATCACATCAGGCGATATTATCCGCATACTGGAAGGACCTATCTCTCCGGTCGACTTCACGGAAGAGGACGACCCCGCCAAGCGGCAGTTGTGGCTTCGCATTCGCGACAGCATCGCGGAAGTGCTGGATTCCACGACGCTGGAGAATCTGATCTCCTTTAAGGACGAAGAAAATCAGAACAATTATATGTTCTACATCTAGCAGGTGAACCTATGAATAGCTATTACTTCGACCATGCTGCTACGACCCCATTGCATCCTGAAGTCATGGAGCGGATGCTGGAGCTGATGAAGGGGCCGGGCGGCAATGCCTCCAGCATTCACGCGTACGGAAGAGCGTCCAGGAACCGGCTCACCCGTGCGCGTGATCTTGTTTCCAGTCGTGTCGGCTGCCGTCCAGCCGAGCTCTTGTTCACATCCGGCGGCACCGAGAGTGATAACTTGGCGCTGATTGGAGCCGCTCGGGCGCAGAAGCGGCTGGGACGCAATCACATCATTACCTCTGCGGTGGAGCATCCCGCCGTCCTTCATACGTGCCAGTGGCTGAGCCGGGAGGAAGGATTCGAACTAACGGTCGTTCCCGTTGACGAAGCGGGTGCAATCGATCCGCAGCAGGTGAAGGACGCTATGAGGCCGGAGACAGGACTTGTCTCTGTGATGCATGGCAACAATGAAGTAGGGACTGTGCAGCCGATCGAAGAGATCGGCGATATCGCCCATGCAGGCGGCGCGCTATTCCATGTGGATGCCGTACAGTCGTTAGGGTGGATACAATACCGCCTCCAGGAACTGCCAGTTGACTTCATGAGCTTCTCTGCGCATAAAATTAATGGTCCGCAAGGGGTGGGAGCGCTCTATGTCCGCACGGGCGTCCCGTTCGGAGCAGTGCAGCACGGTGGCTCCCAAGAACGGAAGCGAAGGGCGGGCACGGAGAACGTCGTCGGAATTGCCGGCTTCGCCGCAGCCCTTGACATTTGTGTGAACGAATGGCCGGACAAGCAACTATTTATGGAGAAATTACGTAAGAGGTGGATAGAGCTTATTAGAGAGGAGCTTCATGATGTAGAGGTAACCGTCAACGGTCATGAAACCCGCTGCTTGCCTCATATCGTCAATCTCAGCTTTATCGGCGTCGATACAGAGTCCATGCTTATGAATTTGGACATGTCCGGCATCGCGGCGTCAAGCGGTTCCGCTTGTACCTCAGGCTCGTTGGAACGCTCCCATGTGCTGGAGGCGATGAAGCTGCCGCCAGAACGTCTGCAATCCGCGGTAAGATTCAGCTTCGGATTGGGGAATACTATGGAGGATATTCAGAATGCCGCTCCTCTCGTTGCGAGAATTGCGAGCCGCATTCGTAACAGCAAGTAGGAGGGCTCCGAGTCGAATTGATCAGACTTCAGCAATTAATTGGACTTCCTGTCTATGTGAAGGATACCGGGAAGCTTGTCGGTAAAGTGAAGGACGCCTGGTTCGACGAACACTGGCAGCTGCAGGGATTGGTATTGGAGTTCGCCAAGTGGTTCGCTGCAAGCGTTCGAGTGGTGAAGTGGAGCGAGGTTGTGAACTGCGGCAGCGATGCGATCATGATCGACAGTCAGCAGGCGGTGATAACAATGAAGCCGGGACTCGTGCAGCGCGCCTTCCTCTCGGGAGTCGTGAAGCTGAAGGATTTGCCAGTCGTGACGAGCGGGGGGGTGCAGCTCGGAAGACTATCGGATGTTTATTTTTACCCGTTTCAGGGTACACAAATAGTAGGCTACGAGCTTACTGACGGTTTTGTTTCGGATCTGATGGAGGGGCGTAAGTGGCTTAAGGCGTCGGGCGATCCGGATGAAGTGTTGCTCGGAGAAGACGCGATTATCGTTCCTGCCGTCAGTGAATCGGAATTGGAGCCAGTCGCAGCTTCCAATTTCAGTGAATAGGGAGAAGTGTTAAGATGATGAGATGTCCGAATTGCAATAGCAAAGATATCGGAAAAATCGGTTCCCACCAATTTTATTGCTGGGGCTGCTTTATTGAACTGACGGTGAACGGCGACAAAATGTCGGTCTATCAGGTTGAAGAAGACGGTACGCTTAGTTCGCTTGACGATCTGTTCTTTGAAGACGAAGTGGCAACAGAAATTCATGTGAACTGAGTAGATAAGGAGACGGTCTCTGCATAATCTGGACCCTCTGTCAAGGACACTTTAAAAAAGAGTGGTATTGAAGATTTACGAGGCAGACAAAAGATGATTCCTGTATTGAACAGGGGTCATCTTTTTTA